>NYVZ01000004.1 GCA_002684895.1 Pelagibacteraceae bacterium | reverse complement strand
CCATTGTCCAATATTCCCTACTGCTGCCTCCCGTAGGAGTCTGGGCCGTGTCTCAGTCCCAGTGTGGCTGATCATCCTCTCAAATCAGCTATAGATCGTTGCCTTGGTAAGCTTTTACCTTACCAACAAGCTAATCTAGTGCGGGCTCATCTTTCGGCGATAAATCTTTCTCCGTAAGGACTTATCCGGTATTAGCACAGGTTTCCCCATGTTGTTCCGAACCAAAAGGCAGATTCCCACATGTTACGCACCCGTCTGCCGCTAGGTACAAGTACCTCGCTCGACTTGCATGTGTTAGGCGTGCCGCCAGCGTACATTCTGAGCCATGATCAAACTCTCAAGTTTAATAACGGCGTACACAAGCTTTGTGTATTAAATACACCACTCGTACAAATTACTATTTGTATAAGTTTATTATAAGCGTGTACGACAAATTTTTTTTGATAAATATAACCGTCCACGCTTCTCTTCTATATTTTACGTTTTAAAGAGCTCAATAAAACTGCGAAAAATCTCTTAAAGTTTAGAAGATTTTTTTCAGTTTTATTTAATAAAATAGCTAAACACCTGAATAAATTAAATTATTCGGCGCTAGGAAGGTGGGTAATATAGTAAAACTGACCTAAGTCAAGCGATCAAAATAGTCAGATAAATCAACGATTATTTGCATTTTTTTCTAATTTTTTGCTATAAAAACAACCTATAGTAGTTACTAAAAAAAAGTTTAAATATTATCAAATAATGATTTTTAATTTAAGAAACACATATTTTAGATATGCCTTTTTTACGCTGTTAATTTCAATATTTTTAATATTTTTTCTATTAAACCACAGTCTTTTTAAAAAAAATAAACAAGTAAAAAGTTTGAATGAATTTCAAATTGAAACAAAAAATATTCACTCAATTTTTATTCAACAGTTAAAAAACCGGCATGTAAAAAAAAATTTATTAATTAAAAAAGGGCAAAGTTTAAATACAACTTTATCAAATGCAGGTGTTTTGCAAAGGGATATCTTAGATATTACAAATTTATTATCAAAGTATTTAAATCTAAAAAAAATTAATAATAATCATATTTTTCAAATTATCATGAATAAAAAAACAGGTAAGCTGGAAAGGCTTACCGTCAATACAGATAATATTACCTCATTGCATATTTTTAGACAGGATAATAAATTTACAGCAAACAAAATTGAAAAAGTTTTATATAAAAAAACATCACTTAGTGAAGGTATAATTAAATCGAGTTTATTTAGGGCTGCGCAAAAAGATAACATTGAAGCAGAAGTAATCGTTGAATTTGCAAGAATTTTTGGTTTTGAAATTGATTTTCAAAGAGATATTAGAAAGAATGATATCTTTCAGATTGTTTACAATAAATATGTTGATGATGATGGAGAACTCCAAAAAAATGGAAAAATAATTTATGCTTATATGAAAAACAAAGGAAGAGAAATTGAGTTGTATCGATTTGTGGACCAAAAAGGCATAGCAGGCTATTATCAAACAAATGGAAAGAGTATTGAAAAAGCATTAATGAAGACTCCAATTAACGGTGCAAGACTATCTTCAACTTTTGGAATGAGAAAACATCCTATACTAGGCTATAATAAAATGCACCGTGGTACAGATTTTGCAGCACCAAAAGGAACACCAATTATGGCATCAGGATCTGGAACAGTAGAAGTGGTGAAATGGTGGGGAGCTTATGGTAAATATATAAGAATTAAACACAATACAAAATATAAGACTGCCTATGCGCACCTTAATGGTTACGCTAGAGGAATTAGACCCGGCGCCAAAGTTAGACAAGGGCAAATTATAGGTTATGTTGGTAGTACGGGTCGTTCTACAGGTCCGCACTTACATTATGAAGTTTTAGTCAACGGAAAAAGGAAAAACTCTCAGCGGTTAAAACTTCCATCTGGCAGAACTCTAAGAGGCTCGGATAGAGAAAAATTTGAAATCTCTAGAATTAAAATTGATGTGATGAGGTCAAATTTAATTAATTAAAAGCTTCAAAAAATTTTTTGAGCTTAACAAGATTTAAAGATTATTTTCTATAGCAATATTATCTTTATCATCAGATTCTGATTTATTTATTTCTAAATCTTTATTTTCATCGTTTGATGATTTTTCCTCTGAATCTTTTATTTCCGCTTGAGCAGAAGTATTTGCTTCTACTTGTGCCGGCAACATACGCGCAAAATGATCCGCATGTTGAAAATAGCTTTCAGCTAAGATTTTTTCACCAATTGAGAGTGCTTCGGATGCTAATTTTTTATATTTCTCGTAAAGCTTGGTGGCATTTCCATTAAACTTAACTCTTTGTTGATTAAAAGCTCTTCCTTGATCATTAAGCTTGATAACTTGTGATGATCTAGAGCCATAGTTTCTACGGCCATTTCTTCTATTGTTTCGTCCTCTTGGACGTTTATCGAAACTTGTCATTTGTATTAGGTTTATAATTATTTATAATATTCTATTTAAGATAACTCTAAAGATCATAATTATTTATTATTGTAAAGCGTAATTTTTAATCTTTTTAGCTAATAAACATCTTATTTGATCATTTATAAGCTTAAATTTAGATACAATAATAAACCCATTTTGACTTAATAATTTTTGTAATTTTTTAAATTGATTGTCTCCGATTTCAAAAGCCAAATAACCATTTAATTTTAAATTATTTTTATAACTTGATATAATATGATTATAAAACATTGTTCCATCTTTACTGTCACTTACTAGTGCATTTTTAGGTTCATAAATCTTAATAGAGGGACTTAGATTAATATAGTCTGATTTTTTTAAATATGGAGGATTTGAAATAATTAAATCGTATTTTTTATGTGTCTTAAATTTAAAAACATCTCGTTTAAAAACTTTTACCTGATTAAGCTTATGATATTTTTTTAAATTTAGTTGAGTATTCATAACAGCTTCTTTGGAGATATCAAAAGCTTCACCCTGTGAATTTGAAAAAATACCCAGAAGAGAAAGGGTAATACAACCTGATCCACATCCAATATCGAGGAAACTAATATTAGAGTTTTTTTTGAAAACTTTAGATACCAAATCTAATAGAACTTCAGTTTCAGGTCTGGGTATTAAAACTTTTTTTGCTACATCCATTTCAAAATTCCAAAATTCTTTTTTTTTAGTTATTTTTGATATTGGCTTTAATTTTTCTCTTTCTTTAATTGTTCTAAAAAAAGTATTTATTTCATTCTCTGTTAATTTCTTGTTTAAATTTGAAAATAGATTCAATCTATTTTCTATATGTAACGTATCTGCCAAAAGAATTTCACAATCTAACTTATATGTTTTTGATTTATTAATTAATAATGAGTAAGATTCGCTTAGCGCTTGATAAATATTCATTAATGATTATCTAATTGATCTGTTTGATATTGAAGTTGTAATGCATCTGTAATTTCAGAGAATGCATCTCCAGATAAAAAATCATTCAATTTATGTATGGTTAAGTTTATTCTATGATCTGTCACACGACCTTGTGGAAAATTATAAGTTCTAATCCTTTCAGACCTATCTCCAGATCCTATTTGAGATTTTCGTGCTGTTGATCTTTCTTGCTCTAATTTACTTCTTTCAAACTCATAAAGTTTTGATCTTAAAATTTTTAATGCTTTAGCTTTATTTTTATGTTGAGATTTCTCATCTTGTTGGGAAACCACAATTCCAGATGGTAAATGTGTGATTCTTACAGCGCTGTCTGTCGTATTTACTGATTGACCACCTGGGCCACTGGATCTGAATACATCTACTCGCAAATCATTTTCATCAATTTTAATATCAACCTCCTCTGCCTCTGGTAATACTGCGACNGTAGCTGCNGAGGTATGTACACGTCCTTGAGTTTCTGTTTTAGGGACTCTTTGTACCCTGTGCACTCCTGACTCAAATTTTAGCTTAGAAAAAACATTTTTACCAGACACTGAAAGGACAACTTCTTTATAACCCCCTGCATCGCTACTCGAAATATTTATTATCTCAGTTTTCCATCTGTTATTTGATGCAACTTTTTGGTACATTTCAAATAAGTCACCAGCAAACAACGAGGCTTCCAAACCTCCTGTTCCAGCTCTGATTTCTATAATTGCGTTTTTTTCATCTGCCTCATCCTTAGGCAGCATAAAAATTTTAATTTTATTCTCCAAATCAACTATTCTATCCTTAATCTCATTTAGCTCTAATTCAGCCATTTCTTTAAGTTCTTTATCAGCTGTTTTATCTTCAAGTATTTTTTCTGAGCTCTTTTGGTCCTCAGTTATTTTAATATATAACTTAACATCATTTATTATGTCTCCAATCGATGCATATTCCTTCGAATTTTTAACATAGGTATTTTTATCAATATCTGACTGCGATAATGTCTTTTCCAAGACCTCATATCGTGAAATAATTTCTTTTACTTTATTNATTGGAAGCATTTTGTTCTTGTCTTATTTCCTCTGCCTTTTTCTCAACAAGAGATACTACATGATCAATTATACTACTATTGGGTACTTTATGGTTTTGNAAACCAGACAAATAAATCATGTTATTTCCCTTGCCCCCCCCTGTTAAACCAATATCTGTTTGAGCTGCCTCACCAGGCCCATTAACTACGCAACCAATAATGGATAGTGTAATTGGTTCTTTTATATGGGATAATCTTTTTTCTAACACCTCAACGGTTTTAATTACTTCAAAAGCTTGTCTTGCACACGAAGGGCAGGAAATAATATTGACCCCTCTTTTTTTTAAACCTAGGCTTTTAAGTATTTCTAAACCGGCTTTTACTTCTTCTAATGGATCCGCAGACAATGAAACTCTTATTGTATCACCAATTCCTTCGAGCAATAATAGCCCTAAACCTATTGAAGATTTAACGGTACCTGAAAACAACCCCCCAGCCTCAGTTATACCTAAATGCAATGGATAATCACACTCTTTAGCTAGTAGTCTATAAGAACCAACTGCTAAAAAAATATCTGATGCCTTCACACTTATTTTAAAGTTATTAAAATTATTCTGCTCTAAAAGTGCAATATTTTTTTTTGCACTTTCTACAAGCGCTTCAGGACAGGGTTCTTTATATTTCTCAAGTATTTCTCTCTCCAAAGAACCACCGTTAACACCTATTCTAATTGAACAATTATAATCTTTTGCAGCTTTTACCACTTCAGAAACTCTTTCTTTGGAGCCTATGTTCCCAGGATTAATTCTTAAACAACTTGCACCAGCTTTTGCCGCTTCTATTGCTCTTTGATAATGAAAATGAATATCAGCAATAATTGGTACTTCAACGTTTTTAATAATTTTTTTAAGAGATAATGTAGATTCTTCGTCTGGGCAAGAAACTCTTACAATATCTGCACCAGCATCATGTAACGCATTCACTTGATTAATAGTTTTATTAATATCTGTAGTTAAAGTATTTGTCATTGATTGAACAGAAATTGGGTTTTCACCGCCAACCCTTACTTTTCCTACNCTTATCTCTCTGGATAATCTTCTTTTTATATTTCTAAATGGTCTTATTGAATTCATTTTAACTTAATCTAATTCAAATGCAGAGTGTAATATTTTAACGGCAGGTTCTGCATTTTTATCATCAACTAATACAGAAATTCTTATTTCTGAAGTTGAAATTACTAATATATTAATATTCTGAGAAGACAAAGCATTAAACATTTTATAAGCCACTCCTGGATGAGTAATCATACCTGCGCCAACTATTGATACTTTAGAAACNTTTTTATCGGTCAATAGATTTTCAAAAATAATATCTTTTTTTAAATTTTCTATTATGTTTTTAGCTTTTTCCATATCATCACGTTTTACAGTAAATGTTACATCAGTTTTTTTACTATCAGCAGAAATATTTTGTACAATCATATCTACAAGTATATTTTGATCATTTAAAGGTTTGAAAATTGCAGAAGCAACACCAGGTTTATCTTTAACACCTATTAAAGTTATTTTTGCGTCATCTTTCGAATACGCAATCCCAGTAATAACTTGATCATAAGAGATTTTATCCTCTGATAAAATTTGTGTACCACTCTTATTAGGCGAAAAAGTAGATTTTACAAATACCTCGACGTCATTCATCATTGCTTTTTGAACAGAGGAACTTTGCATTACTTTTGCTCCAAGAGAAGACATCTCCAATATTTCATCGTAAGATATTTTTTCNATCTTTTTTGCTTTTTCACATATTTCAGGGTTTGTTGTAAAAATACCTTCGACGTCGGTATAAATTTCACATCGGTCAGCGTTCAGAGCTTTTGCTAATGCAACTGCAGATGCATCGGACCCGCCACGACCAATAGTAGATATTCTCATTTTTTCAGTGATACCTTGAAAGCCAGGTACAACTACAACATAATCCATGTTTAAATAATTTATTATAGATTTAGAATTAATTGATAATATTCTACTATTTTTATGCTGACCTTCAGTCACAATTGGAATTTGCCAAGCGAGCATCGANCTAGCTTGAATATCTTTATCTTTAAGACTGGCAGCTAAAAATGCTGCAGTAACTTGTTCCCCAGAAGATAACAATACATCATATTCTTCATCTGAAAAATTTTTAGAAATAGCTTTAGATTTTTCAACTAAATCATTAGTGACTCCAGCCATGGCTGAGACAACAACAACTAACTTTACACTGTCTTTTTTTTTACTTTTAATGATATCTGCGACGTTTTTAATCCTGTCAATATTTGCAACAGAGGTACCACCAAATTTCATTACTGTTATACTCATATNATTAATAAAGATTTGTACTTAAATACTCTTCAGTTATAAATTAAACAACACTAACTATAAAAAAATGCAAATTAAAAATACAGCAAATAAGGAAGAAATTAATAAGTTTGATAAACTCGCAAATGAATGGTGGGACCCAAAAGGGAAATTTGCCCCACTTCACAAATTTAATCCCGTAAGACAAGAATATTTGATTAACAAGATATCTGANCATTTTAACATATGCCTAAATAATCAAAAACCATTTGATAGATTAGATATTTTGGATGTGGGTTGTGGTGGTGGACTTTTATGTGAACCACTTAGTCGACTTGGTGGAAATGTAACTGGTATAGATGCAGCTAACACAAATATTGAAGTTGCGAAAATACATATGAAAAAAAGTAATTTAAACATAAATTATTTAAACAAAAAACCTGAGGAAATTTTAGATAAAAAATTCGACGTCATTTTGTGTATGGAAATTATTGAACACGTAGAAGATGTAAACTTTTTTGTGGAAAGTTGTATTAAGCTTTTAAAAAATAATGGACTTATTTTTTTTGCTACTCTAAATAAAACATTTAAATCATTTGCGCTTGCAATAGTTGGAGCAGAATATGTATTGAGATGGCTTCCTATAGGAACTCATAACTGGAAGAAATTTATGTCGCCAAATGAAATTATAAATAAGGTTTCCAAATATTACCTCACACATGTTGAGACAAGGGGTGTCATATTTAATCCATTTAAAAATAAGTGGAAATTAAGTGATGATATTAGTGTCAATTATATGTGTTATTTTAAAAAAAATTAACTATCTACTTTATTTATCCAAGGTACCGTANCGACTTTGATACCCTCTTCCAAAAGCTCCTGGGTTTGTTCTGGAGTTGCTTTACCATAGATACTTCTAACATTNTTNTTATCATAATGTATTGATCTGGCCTCTGATGTAAAATTATCGCCAACGTATTCTGANTTTTTTTCAATATAATTTCTTAAATCTCTAAGTTTTTTACTCATAGTCTTTAAAAAAATTTCTTTTTTAGATGAGCTTGAATTTAATTNTTTTTTTAAAGAGATCTGTGGTGACATAATTTGTTTCGAAATATTTTTAGATTTTCCGCATTGACATGATAATAATTTTTTTTTTTCTAAATTATCGTACTCTTCAGAACTTGAAAACCAACTTTCAAACTGTACGCCACATTCGCATTTTAGATGATATTTAATCATAATATAAAANTAATATTCAAATTTTTTTTTTCAATAGAAAAATTATTTTTTTTCAAAAAATAATATTACTCTGCCCAGAGTGATTCCAAGTTTTTTTACTTTTGCAATATTTATTAAATATCCCTCTTCTTGTAAAAACATCCAGTCATCAAACTTAACATTAATTTTATTTTTCCCAACTTGAAGCCTGAAAGCATATTTCCAATTAAATGCATTGCCACTTACAAAACCACTGGCAGTGCCAATAACTCCTTCTGCAAAACCTGAGTAGGCATTCGGGTTATTTTTATCTTTCTCTATTTTCCACTCTCGATAATCTTTAGAACCNTCATCATAAATGAAATCCTCTTTAAGGACTAGATATTGACCATCCCAAGTGCCGTCGATAAATACTTTAAAGCTTTTTTTTATATTACCAAATCTATCTTCGAATATACCTCTTGCTACTGTTTTTCCGTTAAAATATTCTTCAAGCTTAAGAATTGGTTTTTTATCCTTGTAATCATCTAATTTCATATTTGAACATCCAGTAAAAATAAATATCAGTATTAGTATAGCAAAATTTTTCATAGTTTATAATATTGATTCTTTAATCTTTTTAAAATTAACAATCCTCCCTCTAGGAATTTGTTTGGAAATGGGCCTGTTTTATTAATCCATAAATAATTTTTTGTATCTTTGTTTCTGATTTTACCCTCCCACTTATTTAAATGAAATAAATTCATAATTATATAATTTTTTTTATCATATGTATGATTGAGTATATCAAGGCTCTTTAAATTTTTAATATTTATTCTTATTCCTAGCTCTTCAAATAATTCTCTTTTAGCCGCATCTTTAAAATCTTCTTTTTTTTCTAGCTTACCTCCTGGAAATTCCCAAAATTCACCAAAATACTTATTTGCTAGTCTTTTAGTTACTAAAATTTTATTTTTTTTTTTTAAAATGCAAATTGATACAAAAATAAAATTCACTTAATTCCTATAATCTGCATTAATTGAAATATATTTGTGNGTTAAATCACAACTAAAAGCCTTAAACTCTGATCTGCCAAGATTTAAATTAATCAAAATTTTTATTTCATTTCCTTTCATGTATTTTGATGCCTGAATTTCTTTATAATACTTTGATATGTCACCTTTTTTGTAAATAAACTGATTGCCTAATTTTAAATCAATTTTATTGAGACTCACTTTAGAGTTTGATTTTCCGATAGCCATTAATATTCTGCCCCAATTAGGATCTTCTCCTGCAATTGCAGTTTTTACTAATTGAGAATTAGCTACAGAGAAAGCTGTTTGTTTAGCATCATTGTAATTTTTTGCCCCAATCACATGTATTTCCATAAATTTACTAGCGCCCTCGCCATCAATCGTAATTTGTTTAGCTAATGCGAGCATGACCTCTTTTAATTTACTTTCAAAAATTTTGAACTCTTTTGACCTTGCGTTAATTATTTTTTTATTATTTCCTTTTNCAGTGGAAAAAAGTAAAACCATGTCATTTGTTGATGTATCGCCATCAACGCTAATTGCATTAAAAGTTTTGTCCAAGTTATTTTTTAAAGCCAATTTTAATAAATGTTTTGAAATATTTAAATCAGTAAAAATAAATCCAAGCATTGTTCCCATGTTAGGAAAAATCATCCCAGAACCTTTGGCAATACCTGCTATATTAATTTTTTTTTTNTTTATGAAAAAAGAATTTTTGCTTAATTTCGGTGTCGTATCAGTTGTCATAATTGCTTTAGCTGCTTGTAACCAGTTTTTAGCTAAAGTTATTTTGTTTGCCTTTATGAGCTTTGGTATTGTTTTTTTAATTTTTTCAATGGGAAACCTCTCTCCAATTACACCTGTCGAGGCAAAATAGCATTCGCTTTCCTTTACATTTAATTTTTTTGAAATTTCTTTTCTTATTACTTTTAAAGAATTAAATCCTTGTTTCCCTGTAAGTGCGTTGGCATTTTTTGTATTTATAAATAGAGCTTTAATTTTTTTTGATTTTGGTTGTTTATTCCATTTTATACACTCAGCGAAAACTTTAGACTTAGTGTAAACTCCAGCATGACTAGCTCCGTTTTCAAAGTAAAAAAGGCACAAGTCATTTCTAGACTTTTTTTTATATAAATTTGCACTAGAAGATGAGATCTTTATTCCATCTATTAGTGGTAAATCGACAAAAGAGCCCTTATTTTTTAGAAATTGGGTTTTAAAATATTTTTTAAGTTTTGAATTCATAAGTTTAAACGTTGATATTTTAACGGTTTATAAGGTACATAAGCACAATTTGCTATTAATAAAAAATATAAAATTATGAAATTCAATTTTTTAAATAAATTATTTGGGTCAACAAATGATAGAAAAATAAACGCTCTTTTNCCAATTGTTGAAAAAATAAATTTAATTGAAAAAGATATAGAAAAATTATCAGATAAGCAGATACTAGAAAAGGCTTCTGCATTAAAAGAGATCTCTAGAAATAATACAAAGACTGAAGATATTTTACCAGAAGCATTTGCACTAGTTAGAGAAGCTAGCAAAAGAACAATCGGTCAGAGGCATTATGATGTACAACTCATGGGTGGAATTGTTCTACATCAAGGAAAAATAGCTGAGATGAAAACTGGAGAAGGAAAAACTCTAGTTGCTACGCTTTCAGCTTTTTTAAATGCATTGTCGGGAAAGGGCGTTCATATAATTACTGTAAACGATTATTTAGCCAAAAGAGATGCTGAATGGATGGGAAAGATTTACAAATTTTTAGGTTTAACGGTTGGTTGTCTCACAAGTGAAACTCTGGATGAAGAACGAAAAAAAATTTACGAGTCTGATATTGTTTATGGGACAAATAATGAATTCGCATTTGATTATTTAAGAGACAATATGAAGCTATCCTTAACAGATATGGTTCAACGNGAATTTAAATATTGTATTGTTGATGAAGTAGACAGTATTCTAATTGATGAAGCAAGAACGCCTTTAATAATTTCTGGTCCAGTAGAAGAATCTTCTACAGAATATTTCTTATGTAATAAGATTATAAATGAATTGAATGACAAGTTATATAAAGTCGATGAAAAAGATAGAAATGTAACATTAAATGATCAAGGAATTGATGAGGTTGAAAAAAAACTTAAAGAAATTAATTTATTGAAAGGTGAAAATTTTTATGATCCAAGAAATTTATCTTTAGTACATCACATAAATCAATCATTAAAAGCAAATGTTCTTTTTCAAAAGGACAAAGACTACATTATAAAAAATAATTCGATTCAAATTATCGATGAATTTACTGGACGTGTTTTAGATGGAAGAAGGTACTCTGACGGTTTGCATCAAGCGATTGAAGCTAAAGAAGGTGTGCCAATACAAAACGAAAATCAAACTTTTGCTTCCACTACTTATCAAAATTATTTTAGATTATATGCAAAGCTCTCTGGAATGACAGGTACAGCTATGACAGAAGCTTCTGAATTCTTTGATATTTATAAACTCGACGTTGTAGATATTCCAACAAATGTCAAAGTTGAAAGAGAAGATTTAAATGATCAGATATATAGAACTGAAAAAGAAAAAATTGCTGCTATTATTGATAATATTAAAAGATCAAATCAAAATGGTCAGCCTATTTTAGTTGGAACAACAAGTATTGAAAAATCAGAGGAACTTTCAAAATGTTTAAAAGATAATCATATTGCACATAATGTTCTTAACGCAAAGCACCACGAACAGGAAGCATCAATAATAGCTCAAGCAGGTAGACTNGGATCAGTAACAATTGCAACTAATATGGCCGGACGTGGAACTGATATACAGCTTGGGGGAAACTTAGAATTAAGAAAGACAGAGACAAAAGATTTACAAGCTGAACTAGGATTATTTGAAAAAGAAAAGAAACAAGTCATGGACGCAGGTGGCTTACTTGTAATTGGAACTGAAAGACACGAAAGTAGACGGATTGATAACCAATTGAGAGGTAGGTCAGGACGTCAGGGAGATAAGGGTAAAACAATATTTTTTCTAAGCCTNGAGGATGATTTAATGAGAATTTTTGGATCAGAAAGAATTGATACCATGCTTCAAAAGCTTGGATTAAAAGAGGGNGAAAGTATTGATCATCCATGGATAAATAAAGCTCTTGAAAAAGCTCAACAAAAAGTAGAGGCAAGAAACTTTGAAATAAGAAAATCACTTTTGCAATTTGACGATGTTATGAGTGATCAAAGAAAAGTAATTTATGAGCAAAGATTAGAGATCTTAAAAACTAATAATATTTATCGTACTACTGATAATTTTTTTGAAGATGTGTCTAATGGCATTGTTGCTTATACTCAATTATCTATTGAAAATTTAGATAAAAGTATTCTTAAATCAAAAATTGAAAGAATTTTAGGAAACAAGCTNACTGACTCGGATGTTGATGCATTTATTAAACTCAATAGTAAAGACAAAATAACCAAATTAAAATCAAAATTTGAGGAAAAAAGAAAGGATAGAATAAATAAAGTAGGCGACGAAGTAAACAAAGATATTGAAAAAAAAATATTTTTGCAAAATCTGGATTTCGAATGGAGAAGTCATTTGCAATACTTAGAGCAATTAAGGCAAGTTATTGGTCTTAGAGGTTATGGTCAAAAAAATCCAATTGACGAATATAAAAGAGAAAGTTTTTCTTTATTTCAAAACTTATTAGAAAAAATAAAAGAGAACATTGTGATTTTCTTGTCAAATATTGAGATAACAATAGCAGATCAAATGCAAGAGGATTTGTCCAAGGATGTTACAAAAAATCAAAGGATTGAAGGCTGTCTGCTTAATGATAATAAAAAAAATAAAATTTCTAGAAATGAAAAATGCCCAGCAACAGGCAAAAAGTTTAAATCTTGCTGCGGAGCTTTAATTTAAAAAATAAAATAAAAAAGAAATTACCATCAAACCCAAGCATATTAATATTATGTTTCTTTTTTTTGCAAACACGTCTTGTAAGCTGACTTGACTTATTGTTTCAAACGAAACGAGGTCAGGTTGCAAGTTTTCACCAATACTTTTAAATTTATCTTTTCTTTCTTGAAGTATTTCATTAGAAGATTTTAATTCAAAAGATTTAATTGTCTCGTATATATTTCTTTTTATTTCTTTTGCCATAAATTCTGGGTTTCTNTGTGCGCCACCTTTAGGTTCTTGTAAAATTTGATCAATAATTTTATTTTTGTATAAATCTTGAGCAGTTAAATGCATTGCATAAGCTGCGTCTTTAGATTTAGTGGCATCTTTCCATAAAATAGCTGCACAGCCTTCGGGTGAAATTACAGAATATATAGCATGCTCTAACATTAAAACTTTATTAGAGGTTGCTAACGCAATTGCACCGCCTGAACCTCCCTCACCGATCACAATAGATATGATAGGAACTTTTAAACTTAAGCAACAATTTATGGATTGAGCTATTGCTTCGGCTTGACCTCTTTCCTCTGCACCTTTGCCAGGAAAAGCACCTGGAGTATCAATCATTGTAATCACCGGAATGTTATAATTTTCAGCTAACTTCATTAATCGGATACATTTTCTATATCCCTCCGGTTTCATCATTCCAAAATTTCTATTGATTCTTGAGGCTGTATCATTTCCTTTTTCTTGGCCAATNACTAAAACAGACTTTTTATTAATTGTGGCAAAACCCGTTATTACTGATTGATCTTCACCAAAATTTCTATCGCCTGATAACTTTTGAAAGTTTTCAAAAATAGAAGATATATAATATTCTGCCTTTGGTCTAAACTCATGCCTAGCTAACATGGTTTTTTTCCAGCCGTCTAAGTTTGAATAAATTTCATCAATTTTAGTTTTAATTTTATTTTCAATATCGTCTATTTGTGAATTTTTGATTGTTGATAGACCATCCTCTTGATTAAAAGGGTTCTTTAATTCCTCGAGGTTTTTATCAAGTATTTCTAGGTCCTTTTCAAAATCCAAGTAATTCATTTAATTTTATAAGCTAAATTCGTTATCTATAAATATTTTTCTAAAGTTATCTTGTTTCATCTTATCAAAAACTTTTACTATGGCTAATATATCCCTGGTATAATTGTTATTATTTTCATCTAAATTACTAATAAATATCAATGTCTTTAAAAGGGCCTCATCATTTGATTTTTTTTCAAGGGCATTAAAGATTTCATTGGGAATATAAATTTTTTCATTATAAATGAATTTAGATACTGAACCAGGTAAGTCTATTTTAGCTCTTTTCAACAAATTAATTAAGGCTATATCTTTGTTATTTAACTTATATTCCTTGTTTCTAATTTTTTTATCAAAATTACTAAGTAATTTTATTATTTTTTTTTTGTCTTTTTTTATAATTTTTTTGTCAAGCAATTTTTTAAGTTCTGAAGAATATATATAATTATTATCAAATTCAGTATTAATTTTATTCTTATTTTTATTATATGCTTCAATTTGCTTTGCAAGTTTATCACTAACAAGATCTTTTCTAGTATTTAAAATCTTAGTCAGCTCATCATAATAAACTGGCTCTGCAATTTTCGTTAACCCATTAAGTATCAGTTTTTCCTTTAGGCTATTTAATATTTTGATTTTACTTTCAGGTTTTTGAGCTAATAACATGGCCTGATATAATATTGCATGTGACTCTGGTCTTTTTAATTTTTGTACAGCATCATTAACTTTGAAAATTTGCCCAAAAGAAAAATTATACTTTTTATAAATTTCTAAAATTTTGTTACTTTGGTATAAATTTTCGTTTGCCGACCGTTCTAAAAAAATAACTAATTCATTTAATTTTTGTTTTTCATCAGGAGAACTTTTTTCCATAGTTTCCTCTAAAAGTTTATTGGCTATACCACTTTTAAAAAAATAATTTCTTAATTCTTTGCTCTTTGAAAAATCTTCAAATCGAATTNCATAATCATCACTTGCTTTTAATGTTAGGTGTGAATTAAAAACACTATCAAATTTTTTTAAACCTCTGTTTTCACTAATACCGGTCATAAAATTAATTTTTTCAATAAAAAAAATGTCTAAGGAATTTGTTTCACGAATTAATTCAAGTTGAGAAAGGGCTTGTTTATTTTTTTTATTATGAACTAAACAAAAAATCTTATATTTGTCTAAATTTATATTTTGAGCTGAAATATTTTTTAAATTCACATATTTACAAGCTCTATCAGTTTGTCCTTGGGATAAATAATTTAGAAATAAAAAATTAATTAATTTTGCATTATTATTAATTATTCTATTTTGGCTTACCACTTTATCGATAAGATCCATTTTCTGACTTTTAATTAACCAATCTGAGATAAACACTAAGTGCGCAGAACCTTTATCTGGAAAGCTTGATAAATTAGTTTTTGTAAACAAAATTTTTTCAGAGAGAGCATTTAAACTCCTTTTATTTTTTTGTAATAAAGTTTTTTTAAAACGATCGTAGGTGTTTTGATCTATAATTGACCAAATATTTAAGCTTATTTTTGTTTCTTGTGGTTCGTATAATCCAAAAATAATTTCATTATCATTAATTTTATCTGATTGATTAATTTCATTTATACTTAAATCGAGTTTACCTTTATCAAAAACTGTTGCAGGTAAATCTTTATTTAAATTATTATCTTCTTTTACTTTCTTATCTTCATTCTTTTGTATATTAATTTCTTTAGATTTTTTCCAAATATCCTTTGGTTCTCCATATGAAAAATTTGTTAAACAAAACAAAATTAATAGTAGAGTTGATGTAAATATTTTACTTAATTGTAATAACAATATCATTAGATAATTTTTTTTTACTTTTTTTTGTATCAGGTGAAATATCCAAATAGTTTACTAAGTACATAGCTCCATAAACAATTATTAACGTAGGTATAATTTTTCTAAATATCAGTTTTTTAATCATTTAATTATGTTTTATAAACATTTTAGTCAAAAATATGTTATTAAATGATTATTAATCTTACGTAATGTTAAAAACAATAGTTTTAATCGGCATGATGGGGTCAGGGAAAACATCTGTGGGTAAAGAATTGGCTAAAAAGTTAAATCTTGATTTTATTGATATTGACCAAGAAATTGAGAAAAAATATGAAATGACTATTTCTGAAATTTTTCAAACAAAAGGTGAGCATTATTTTAGAAAAATAGAAGAAAATATGTCATGTAAATTGATTAATGGAAAACCATGCGTCATTTCTTTAGGCGGGGGTGGTTTTATTAATATAAAAGTGAGAAATAAAATAAAAATAGATGGAATATCAATTTGGATCAATACTGGATTAGAAAAAATCTACAAAAGATTAAATAAATCAAAAAACAAGAGGCCACTTTTAAACTATAAAAAATTAAAACAATCTATCAAAGAAATTTATAATAAAAGAAAACCAATATATAAAAAAGCTAATTATACAATTCAGACAAAATCTGATAACAAAAAATTTATTGTAGAAAAAATTATTAAAAAATTGTGAAAAAAATACTTGTAAAAACACAAATGAAAAATTATCCAATTTTTATTGGAAGGAATATTTTAAAACAATTTGATAAATATCAAAAAAAATATTTAAAGAGTACGAACAAAATATTAATTATAAGTACAAATAATATTCCAAGTAAATATTTGAATGGGCTTAAAAAAAATATAAAAAAAATAAATGTATATACGGCTATACTTCCTGATGGTGAAAAAGTTAAAGACAACTATTATCTATTAAAAATTATGGATCTATTATCAAAATATAATTTTAGTCGAGAAGATTGTGTCGTTGCACTTGGCGGTGGTGTAGTTGGAGATTTATCAGGTTATGCAGCAAGTATATACAAGAGAGGATTAAAGTTTGTACAAATACCAACTACACTTCTGTCACAAGTAGATTCTGCTGTAGGTGGTAAAACCGGCATTAATAACAGGTATGGTAAAAATATTATTGGCACTTTTTTTCAGCCAAATTTTGTTTTTATAGATACAAATACGTTGGACACATTGCCAAAAAGGGAGATGTCAGCAGGCTTTGCAGAAATTTTAAAATATTCATTAATCTTAGATAAAAAATTTTTTAATTGGCTCTATACNAACGGCCATGTAATTTTAAAAAATCAAAATAAAAATATAATTTCTAAAGCAATCCATAAAAGCTGTAAGCTAAAATCTTTAGTGGTAAGAAAGGATGAATTTGAAAATAATTATAGAGCAGTACTAAACTTTGGCCACACTTTTGCACACGCAATAGAAACGGCTACAAATTATTCTAAAAAGATTATTCATGGCGAAGCTGTCCTTATAGGTATGATGGTTGCATCTAGACTGTCTAATCATTTAGGATATTTAAAAAATAAAGATTTAAATGCNATTAAAGATCTGTACAAAAAATTAAAATTGAATTTTAAATATAAAAAATTTGTAACTTCAAAAAATATCAATAATATTTTTAAAATAATGCTTAATGATAAAAAGTCNTTTAAGAATAAGACAAAAATAATTTTATTAAAGAAAATTGGCCAGTCTTTTATAAAAGAAACTACATTAGACAATAGTTTCATGCCTTTAATAAAAAAAGATGTTAAAAATGGAAATTACTAACTATTTACCAATTTTATATATAGCTATATTAATTATTATTTCTGGAATGTTTTCAGGATCAGAAACTTCTGTAACATCAGTTAACCGAAGTAAAATTCATAAATTAGCAAATAAAGGTGATAAAAAAGCAAAAAAGTTATTAAATTTAATNGATAACAAAAATGATTTAATAAGTTCAATATTAGTTGGAAATAATATTGTAAATATTTTTGCCTCTGTTTTAGCTACAGCAGTTCTAATTGAATATTTTGGCAATGATGGAATTGTCTATTCTACAATTGTTATGACTTGTTTAATTGTTATTTTTGCAGAAGTTTTGCCCAAAAATATAGCTTTAATAAAGGCAGAGAGATTTGCACTTTTTTTCTCTTCTCCGCTTACGTTATTCNTAAAAATATTTTACCCAATAATTTTAATTTTAAAAATACTTAACCAAGTCATTTATAGAATTTTTGGTATTGANAATAAAAATAGCAACTTTTCAGCTACAGAAAACATCAGAGATATAATTGACATGCATGAAGATGAGGGTGACCTTCATAAAGATGAAAGTGACATGATCAATGCAATACTTGATTTGAAAGAAATTACTGTCGAAAAAATCATGACACATAGAAAAAATATTTTTTCTTTAGACATAAATGAAACAANCAAAGTATATGAAACAATTGCTAAAAGTTCTTTTAGTCGAATACCTGTTTGGGAAAAAAATCCAAACAACTTTTTAGGTATTATTCATGCAAAAAATATTCTAACTAATTTAGACAAGTCTGGAAAAATTGAAATAAACAAAATCAAAAATAGTATTATTAAACCCTGGTTTATACCTGAAACAACCAAAGTGAAAGATCAACTAAATGAATTTATTAATAGAAAAGAAAAACTTGCTTTTGTAGTTGACGAGTATGGGGAGCTTATGGGATTAATTTCTCTTGAAGATATAATAGAAGAAATTGTTGGAAATATTTTTGANGAGAAGGACTCGTCAACTATAGGAATTAGAAGAATTAATGATGACCAATATCGAATTCGCGGTGATGTAAATATNAGAGANATTAACAGAGAATTAGATTTAAATCTTCCAGAAAATAATGCTTCAACATTAGCAGGTTATATAATTTACAAAACAGAAGCTTTACCCGAGGTAGGCCAAACATTTAAATTTAACAATATCGTTTATGAGATAATTAATAAAAATAAAAATCAAATTACTCAAATAAAAGTTTTTTTGGATAGGTCTACTTAGTATCAATTAATTCAATTTCCAAAGCATGAATAAAACTGCTCATTTCTACTGATAGACAATCATAAATTTTTTGATGAGATTGCACNCTTGGTATTTTGGCAAGATCGTTATCATATATGATAATCTTAAAATGACTATTGCCACTATTNGGCGACGAAGCATGGTTTTGATGTAAATGGGAATTGTTTAAAACATCAACATGCTTCAAGCCTAAATTTTTTAATAATTTTTCTTTAATTTGTGTTTCAGCATTCATTTTTTTTTTATAATATAACATAAATGAATAAAAACTGTGAAAATAAGAATTGCTCNGAACGAGGTTTTAAAGAAGTGTTAGTGAGAGACAAAAAAAATAAGGAATATAAAGTTTTGTGTATTCATCATTACGAACAATATATAAAAAAACAAAATTTAAAGTGTGATTGGGCCTTATGTACAGAATTAGGAGAATTTAAAGCACCCGCAAAAACAAGTGGTGAATTTCTGTGGTTTTGTGAAGAACACATTAAAGAGTATAATAAAAAATGGGATTTTTTTGAAGGAATGTCTCAAGCGGAAATCGAAGATTTTATTTTCAAAGATATTGTCGGTCATAGAAAAACACAAAAATTTGGTTCAAGGGACAATTTTTTTCACAAATTATGGAACAATGCAATTGAAGACGAGTTGCTTAATATTACTAAGTTTAAGAATACACTTCAAGAGAATCATAAATATACAGAAAAGCAAATCTTGGCATTAAAAAAAATGGAGCTTAAACCTGGTATCTCCTGGATGGCTATTAAAGAACAATTCAAAAAACTTGTGAAAAAATATCACCCTGATATTAATGCTGGCGATAAGAAATACGAAGAAAAACTTAAAGAAATAACTATAGCTTACTCGTATTTAAAAACATCGCTTAGCGATAAACAAAAGGTAACAAAAGAATAATGCTAGCTGAACAACAACCNGATTTAAGAATTTCAGTAAAACAAACNTTTAATATTGATAGTGATTTAGAGGTGCCCGCTTTTTCTGAAAAAAATGAATATGTACCTGAAATAGATANTANTTATATATTTGATAANGAAACCACTCTTGCAATTCTTGCAGGTTTTTCAAATAATAAAAGNGTNATGGTNCAAGGCTTNCATGGTACTGGTAAGTCTACTCATATTGAACAAATTGCAGCCAGNTTNAACTGGCCGTGTGTAAGAGTTAATTTAGATAGTCACATTAGTCGTATAGATTTAATTGGTAAGGATGCCATTGTAATTAAGGACGGAAAACAAATTACAGAATTTAAAGAGGGTATATTACCCTGGTCTTTACAAAACCCTGTTGCTTTAGTTTTTGATGAATATGACGCTGGCAGACCAGATGTAATGTTTGTAATTCAAAGAATTTTGGAAAGTGAAGGAAAGTTCACATTACTTGATAAAAACAAAGTCATAAAGCCCAATGAGTCATTTAGATTATTTGCAACAGCAAACACTATTGGTTTAGGTGATACCTCTGGACTATATCACGGAACACAACAAATAAATCAAGGACAAATGGATAGATGGAATATTGTAACCACATTAAATTATTTGGAGCCATCGAAAGAGGAGGAGATTATTTTAGCCAAATGTAATTATTTGAATAGTGTAGAAGGTAAACAGATTATTAAAAATATGGTTCAAGTTGCAAATCTTACAAGAAATGGATTTGCTAATGGGGATATTTCAACCGTAATGAGTCCTCGAACGGTTTTAACTTGGTCAGACAATTATGAAATATTTTCTGATCTCAAACACTCTTTTAAAGTATCTTTTTTGAACAAATGCGATGAATTAGAAAGACCGATAATTTCAGAATATTATCAAAGATGCTTTGGTGAAGATATCCTTGCAAAAGACAAAAAAAAGATATCTTGAGTAAATGGCTGATAATTCGAATCTAGAAAAATATAAATCAGCAATTCACGCTACGGCTAAGGCTATTGCAAGAAATAGTATCAGCGAAAAAAGAGAAGAATTTGACAAAATTTCAAAACCAAAAATTATTTCTGTAGAAAACAATGAAGAAATTCTTGAAGCACGGGTTTTGTCTGACAGTGAAGCTTTGAAAATCAGATATAGTGACGACAACATATTAAACAAAAATCAACCCTCAGGCACTATAAGCAGAACTATTTATAATATTGCAGAGAAAATTAGATATGAAAAAATTGGATCGGATCAATACAAAGGTATCAAGAATAATATTAATAAATTTTACCAAAAAAAAATATCTGAAAGTAATGTTCATTCTCAGAATTTTATTGCGGATGCATTTGAAGCATACTTGAGAAGTAAAGTTATGAACTTTTCTATCCCAGATAATAAAAAGGATGACTTTCAAAGGTGGAATGAAATATTTGACAACAAAGTTGCAAAAAAAATTCTATCTCTCACTCAAAGTTTAAATAATCAACAAGAGTATGGTAAAAAAATTAACTCAATAATAAATGACCTGGAGATACAGGATCAAAATCAAAATCCACAAAATACGCAAAATGATGATGAAAACAAAGACGATAATAAAGAACAGGATAGTGAAAAGCAACAATTGCAGGAACAGGAAAATCAACAATCTAAAAATCCTGAATTTGATATGGAAAATCTTACGCCTGAAATCGACTTTGATCCAAGCCTAAATGATCAAGAAGTTGCATTAGAAGATAGTGANGACGAGGACATTCAGACATCAAGGGTTAAAAAGCAAAATACAAGTGATAAGAATAAATATAAAGTTTTTACTAATCAATTCGATAAAGTAATAGAAGCTAACGAGCTTATTACTGATGAAGAAATTTCAAAATTAAGAGATAATCTTGATATGCAATTGTCATCTTTGCAATCGTTTATTTCAAGACTTGCCAATAAATTACAGCGCAAGCTTTTGGCTAAACAAAATAGATCTTGGAATTTCGATCTTGAAGAAGGTTTGCTAGATGCATCTAAATTACCAAGAATTATCACCGATCCATTTAATTCTCTCTCTTATAAGAAAGAAAAAGATATAGATTTTAAAGATACAGTAGTGACATTGCTCATAGATAATTCTGGGTCTATGAGAGGTAGACCAATAACTATTGCAGCAATTTGTGCAGATATTTTATCTAGAACGCTTGAACGTTGCTCTGTAAAGGTTGAAATTTTAGGTTTTACCACACTAAATTGGAAGGGTGGAAAAAGCAGAGAACTTTGGATGAAACAAAAAAAAGAGTCACCAGGCCGATTGAATGATTTATGTCATATTATTTATAAATCTGCAGATACCCCTTGGAGAAGATCAAAAAATAATTTGGGATTAATGCTTAAGGAAGGAATTTTAAAGGAGAATATTGANGGCGAAGGAATTCTGTGGGCTTATAACAGGCTCAAGAAAAGAAAAGAAGAGAGAAAAATTATAATGGTAATTTCTGATGGAGCACCNGTGGATGANTCAACTTTGTCNGTTAACCAGGCTAATTATTTAGANAAACANTTAAAAAGAGTAGTNAATTGGATTGANAAAAATTCNGAAATAGAAATTAATGCNATTGGAATTGGNCATGATGTTACAAACTATTATGANAAAGCNATAAAAATTGCNGANGTACANGAATTAGGCGANGCAATGGTAGATCAATTNGTTGANTTNTTTATTAATTCACCTNCTAAAAAAAGAATTTTGAACTAAATTTAAATTTTTTACAATAAGCCTAAANGGAACCAGCATTAACATTGCAATNANAATTTTTACCANAAAGTCTCCTAATGCTAGNGANATCCAAGGTACTTGGGTTCCATAAAAAGCAATCGAAAAAAATAAAATTGTATCAATTGCTGAAGAAATTATNGANGATAAAAATGGTGGAATAAACCAGTGTTTATGATTTCTCAATTTATTAAATATATTTGCATCAANCAATTGTGCNACTAAAAANGCNAATCCTGAACCAATNACAATTCTTANGGAAATTAAATTAAACTCNCCTATTGCAAAATATAATGAAACTATAATTCCCCAAATAAAACCTATTTNAATAACTCTTNTAGTAAATTCTATTCCATGTACNCTATTGGCTAAATCAGTNACTAAGAAAGCAATTGGATAAGTGAAAGCACCCCATGTTAAAANNTTTTNAAGGCNNANAAAACTNAAAGGTATTTGNACNAGATAGTTAGATGCTANNANNATTAGCATCATNGAAAAAATNTAAGGTATTNTTCTTTTATAACTCAATTAGCTTTGGACTTTGTTTTNATCATTAAAGCTTTTTTAATTTTNTTNACTCTTGGTGCTAAATTTTTATTTTTTGCNCTAACCAAAAATTGATCTAGACCACCGCGAAANTCAACNGCTTTTAGAGCACGAGTAGATATCTTNANNCTTACATTCTTTTTTAANANCTCNCTCTTTAATGAAACTTTTTTTANATTTGGATAAAATTTTCTTTTNGTTTTATTATTTGCNTGNGANACTTTATGNCCACTCATTGGTCTTTTTCCAGTNAATTCACAAACGTTTGCCATAAGANGTTGAGGATATATTTCCTTAAANTCTNTTGGTCAAGTGATATTTAACCTATTATTTAATATATGAATTTGACAATTTCAATTTACAGGCATATTTGTTAANNGANTACTTTCAATGATTAATGTTTGATATTTATTTACCNATTGCAGAAGTTTACATNAATGTTCCTTTCTTATTATTTATNAGTNCAATNGTTGGTTTTTTNACNGGTTTACTTGGTATNGGAGGAGGGTTTCTTATGACNCCAATTCTAATTTTTCTAGGTATTCCTCCNGTTTACGCTGTNGCAAATGGAGCNAATAATATTCTTGCCGCATCAGTNTCTGGAGCTTTAGCTCACTATTTCAAAAATCATATTGATGTCAAGATGGGTATTTTAATTTTAATAGGTGGTCTTGTNGGCGCTGTTNTAGGCGTTGAAATTTTTTCATACTTTATAAAAGAAGGTTCTATTAATAGNTTAATATCAATATCATATTTTATTCTTTTGAGTGCTATTGGTCTNNTGATGTTTTANGAAAGCCTAAGTGAAATTAGACGAATAAGGAATAANAAATTTATTAAGCGNCGGCTTCATCAACATTATTGGATACATAATTTACCTTTTAAGGTTAGATTGCATGCGTCAAAACTTTATATTAGTGCAATTGGACCAACAATTTTTGGTATTTTAATAGGATTAATTTCTTCATTACTTGGAGTTGGTGGTGGTTTTATTTTAGTGCCAATACTCATTTATGCACTTGGTATGCCAGCAAAGCTAGTTCCAGGAACATCTCTTTTTGCAATGATATTTGTTATGATTATTGTGACATTACTTCATGCTATTTCAAACAAAACAATCGATCTGTATCTTGTATTAATTTTGGCAGTTGGATCTGTTCTGGGAGCACAGATTGGTTCCTACATTAGTAGTAAATTAGCAGGTGAGGAGCTCAGGGCGTTATTGTCTATAGTAATTTTAATTTTTGGTTGCAAATTTGGCTACGATTTATTTTTTTCAAATACTCTACCTTCGCTTAACATAACTAATAATCTTGCTCCTGAATTAAATAATCTTACAAAATTTATAATTAGTACATCTGAAAATTACCCTGTAATATATGGTATTACCTCAGTAACTATAGCTATTGGTATTGGTATTATCGTTGCATACTCATTTAAAAAATTGCTTAAATGAAGAATTTTAATGTCATTAAACTTCTTTGTTATAGTGGTCTAATACCATTCTACGCTTTATCAATTTTAAGCTTTAATATTAATAGCATTATAATATTTGATATATTTTCAATTTATTCTTTAGTAATTCTGAGTTTTTTATTTGGTTCTAATTGGCTAAACTTGATCATAGTACAGACCAAAGGAAATAGTAAAAGGTTTTTATTTTTTGTAATCCTTAGTCCAATATTTTTAATTATATGTGAAATTTTTTTTAGACTCGAAATAAAATTTTTTGTTTACGCAATTTTTTATTTTTTAGTACAACTCATAGACAATAAATTTATTACAAACTTTGATTACTTAAAAATTAGAAAAAACTTAACTATTTTAGTTATAATCTCTCATATTATAATTCTAATTAATATTTACTCCAATGGCATCTGATACATTTTTCAATCCATCTTTTTTTAATAAATTTGAAAGTTCTTTGTTAATTGTGGAAGCGACATAGGGACCTTTAAATACCATTGCGGTATATAACTGAAGTAAACTTGCGCCACATTTTATTTTTTCATAAGCTGAAATTCCATCTGTTACACCTCCAGCACCGATAATGGGCACTATTCCTTTCAAATTTTTATAAAAATGTTTAATCACGTGATTAGAAATTGAGCTCAGAGGGTATCCTGACAATCCACCATTTTTATTTTTGTTTTCATCTAAAAGTGTTTCCTTTCCAGTGACTGTTGTATTTGTCAAAATTAAACCATCTATTTTTTTTTCTAAGAAAATTTCAGACAGAATATCAATTTCAGAATTTTTTAAATTTGGTGAAAGTTTAAATATAATCGCTCTTTTTTCTACAGAGTTCTTTTGAAAATTTTGCAATAAATTTATAAGACTTAAAATCTTTTTTTTATCATGCAAATCCCTAAGATTTGGAGTATTNGGTGATGATATATTTACTGTAATATAATCGGCTTGTTGGTATAGTTTTTTAATGCACAACAAGTAGTCATCTTCTTTGGCAGCGTTTTCTTTGTTTGGGCCAATATTNATTCCAAGAATGCTCTTTTTGGGATTATTAAAGATTCTCTCTGAAACTTTGTTCATTCCATCATTTGGGAAGCCTAGGCTGTTAATAATAGCTTCATCTTTGTTTAATCTAAAAACTCTAGGTTTTGGATTNCCCTTTTGAGGCTTAGGTGTAATTGTTCCAACTTCAGAGNANGCAAATCCTAATTTAAAAATTGAATTATAAACCTCAGCATTTTTNTCAAATCCAGCTGCNAAACCTATTGGGTTATCNAAATTGATACCAAAAACTTTTATCTTTAATGAATTATCGGTCTTAAATTTTAATAAATCAAAAGGAATTAAATTTTGTTTCAAAAATTTTATGGCATATTCATGCGCAACTTCGGGATCCGTTTGTTTTAAAAACGAATTCAAA
The DNA here is from genome assembly GCA_002684895.1 of Pelagibacteraceae bacterium. Classification (GTDB taxonomy): domain Bacteria; phylum Pseudomonadota; class Alphaproteobacteria; order Pelagibacterales; family Pelagibacteraceae; genus HIMB114. Next base: position 180,278 of record NYVZ01000004.1, on the reverse strand, counting down.
ATTTGATAAAGCATATTATCTTTTTAAACTGTCTTCCAATAATTTGATAGTCTCTTTGCGACCAAAAAAACTAATGAATGAACCCATCCTTGGTCCCTGCTCATCTCCAAAAACTATTTCATAAATTGCTTTAAACCAATCTCTAAGTTTATCTTTTGAATAATATTTTTTTCCTACACTGAAAACTTCAGTTTGAATTTCTGCTGGCTCTTTACCTTCAGGCATTTCTTTAAGAACACTAATTAAGTCAAGTATTGCTTTATTTTCATTTTCATTAGCTGATCTATATTTTTTTGATGGTTTAACAATGTCATTAAAATATTGTATAGCATTTTTAATTAGCTTATCTAAGATTGGGTGTTCGTCTTTAATAATCTTCGAATTATAATTTTTGATATATTTCCATAATACTTCTTCATTTTCAGCNTTACTAGCGCTAACTAAATTTAATAGAACACCAAATGTAATTACATTTTTTTCTTTTGGAGGNNTACCATTGTGCACATGCCAAACAGGGTTACCTAGCTGCTCTTTGGTCTCTTGTTTTTGAAATTTCTCTAAGAAAGATAGATATTCATCAACAGCTTTCGGAATAACTTGAGGATAAAGTTTTTTGGCACGGTTAGGATTTTGGTACATATATAAAGCTAAACTTTCTTGTGTTGCNTACTTTAACCATTCTTCAATAGTTATTCCATTGCCTTTNGATTTAGAAATTTTTTCACCCTTTTCATCTAAAAATAATTCATAAGCAAAACCATTTGGGGGTGATGTACCAAGAATTTTACAAATTGTTGAAGAAAGTTCCGCACTTGGTATTAAATCTTTNCCATACATTTCGAAATCTACATTTAAAGCTGACCATCTCATAGCCCAATCAACTTTCCACTGTAATTTACAAAGCCCATTAATTACTTTNGTTTTAAATTTNTTTACCGAAATTATCAAAAACAACTTCGTTATTTTTTTCATCAATCTCTATGATGGGTATTTCAAGTACCCTGCCTGTTTCAGGGCAGACTGGTAAGAAGGGGCTATATGTTTTTTTTCTTTCAGTTCCTAAAGTTGGTAAAATNATATCCATAATTTTTTTATAGTTTTTCAAAACTTTAATTAATTCCTCATTGAATACTCCAGTTTTATACATCTCGGTTGAGCTTTTGAAATCATATTCAAATTTAAATTTATTCAAAAATTTTTTAAGCATTTCATTATTATGTTCACCGAAGCTTNAATATTTGTTAAATGGATCGGGAACTGAAGAAAGTGGTTTATTTAAATTTTGATTAAGCAACTCACTATTTGGAATATTTTCAGGAACTTTTCTTAAACCATCCATATCATCTGAGAAAGTGAACAGCTTAACTGGTATATCTGATATTTTTTTGAAGGCTTGAATAACCATGGTTGTACGACATACCTCTCCAAAAGTTCCGATATGAGGTAATCCACTNGGACCGTAACCAGTTTGGAATAAAACATGCCCCTTTTTNTTTAAAGAGCTNCCTCTTTTTTTTAATATTGATCTGGCTTCAACAAATGGCCAAGCTTTAGAATTTAGAAATTCCGAATTCATAGATATTTTGTTTATAGGCTAAAATTGAGTTTTTTCAAATTGCAAACATTTGAATTATTGTCTAATAAGAAATTTAATATATTTTCATTTACACTATATTTTAATGAATTCTGGATTAAAAACTACGTTTCTAATTAATGGTTATTTGATCATTATTTTATCCNTATTTATGGTGATACCGCATGTTGTAGAAATTACAATTGGAGATAAATCGCAGCATTTTTTAGTCACTGGTATTTTGTCTGCATTTGTTGGAACTTTGTTAGTCCTTGTAAGTCAAACGAAAGATAGATCACTAAATGTGCAGCAAGCATTTTTAATGACTAATTTGGCATGGCTATCTATATGTTTCTTTGGAGCACTTCCACTATATTTTTCATCACTAGATTTAACTTTTGTTGACGCATTTTTTGAAAGTGTTTCAGGAATAACCACTACTGGATCTACTATTTTACCTGAGGTCGAAAAAGCGTCAAAAGGCATATTAGTTTGGAGATCNTTATTACAATGGCTTGGAGGTATTGGTATAATAGTAATGGCTATTACAATTCTTCCTTTGTTAAATATTGGTGGTATGCAATTATTCAGATCTGAAGGAATGGAAGTTGAAAAAGTAGTACCAAAAAGNACTGANATTGCACTTTCGATAACAAAAATTTATATAATAATTACNTTGGCTTGTTCGGTGGCATACTGGTTNACTGGCATGGTTGCATTTGATGCAATTAATCATGCATTAACAACCGTATCAACAGGGGGTTATTCAACCTACAGCCAATCTATAGGACACTTTAATAACACGATGATAGAAGTCGTAGCTATAATATTTATAATTACAGGTAGTATTCCATTTTTAGCATANATAAAATTTACCAGAGGCGATTTGTTTGTATTTTTTAAAGATAAACAAATAACTGGTTTTATTTTAATATTANTTGTATCGATAGCCATTGTTTTTTTATACTCAATTATTAATTCTCAAGAAAATTTCATAGACAGTCTTAGGGGTGCAGCTTTTAATGTAACATCAATTATAACAGGAACAGGATACACAACAAAAGATTATAGTACTTGGGGAAATTTTTCAGTTTTTTTCTTTTTNTTGTTAATGTTTATAGGAGGTTGCTCTGCCTCAACAACATGCGGAATAAAAATTTTTAGATTTCAAATAATTTTTTCTTTTATAGATAGACAGATAAAGCAAATATTTTACCCAAATGGTTTATTTCCAATAAAATATAATAATCAAAATATAAATGATAGATTTTTAACATCTGTTCTGACATTTGTGTGTTTGTATATATTTATTTTTTTTATTTTAACTCTGTGCTTATCNCTGACAGGTCTAGATTTGATAACTNCGGTTTCAGCTGCAGCAACATCAATATCAAATGTCGGTCCGGGATTAGGNCCGATTATAGGTCCAGAGGGAAATTTTTCATTATTAACTGATAGNGCTAAATGGATGCTGAGTTTAGGTATGCTTATTGGAAGATTGGAGCTTTTAACAGTTTTAGTTTTGTTTTTACCTGCTTTTTGGAGAAATTAATCAGATAAACACCAGTCAATAATTGCCTTTTGTCCATGCAATCTATTTTCTGCTTGGACCCAAACTAAAGATTGTTTACCATCTATTACTGATGAAGCNACTTCTTCTCCTCTAGCAGCTGGCAAGACGTGCAAGTAAATTGAGTCCTTTTTAGTGAGCTCTATAAGTTGTTCGTTTACTTGAAACTGCTTAAAATCGCTTTTTTTCTTTTTACCGTCTACCTTGTCTCCCATTGAGATCCATTTGTCAGACATTATNCAATCGACGTTTTTAACTCCTTTTTTAGGATCGTGAAATATCTCTATTTTTCCATTATTTTTTTCAGCCCAGTCNAGAACTCTTTTTGANGGTAAATGTTTTTTAGGTACACATATATTTAAATTAAANTCAAATTGAACAGCGGCTTCTATTGCTGAATTTGCAACATTATTACCGTCTCCAACCCACGCGACGGTAGCGTCTTTAATTGGACCCTTTTTTTCCTCGAAAGTCATCACATCACTAAGCAACTGACAAGGGTGGCTANAATTTGTTANTCCATTGATTAATGGAACGTGTAATAATTTTGANAANTCTATTAATGTTTGATGTTTAAANGTTCTAAACATNACAATATCAGAAAAACTAGANATGACTTTNGCAGTATCNTCAACNCTTTCTTCACCTATGCCAAGATGCATATCACTTGAATTCATTACTATNGTTTGTCCACCAAGTTGTCTCATGGCAATATCAAATGATAATCTGGTTCTAGTAGATGGCTTTTCAAATACCATAAGAAGCAGTTTNTCTTTTGCATAAGACTTNTTNGAAACAACCNCTTTTCCTAATTTNCTTTGCTGTAGTTTTCTTCTTTTAGCCTCAGATAAAATCTGGTTTAAGTCAGATTTTGATATAAGTGATAAATCTAAAAAATGTTTCATTAAACTTGCTCACATGTTTGATGAATAATTGATATTGCTTCATCTATTTCACTTTTATTAACAATCAAAGGTGGTAATAATCTAATAACATTTTCTGATGCCTTGACGACCAGTAACTTATTTTCAAANAGTAAATTCATAAACTTTAAATTATCTACTTTTAATTTTACGCCTTTTAATAATCCCTTGCCTCTTATATCTTCTATAATGTTTGGAAATTTTTCTTTAATTTTTAACAGCTCACCTTCAAAATATTCTCCAAGGGCAATAACATTACTCAAAAAACCTTTTTGCAAAATAATATCTAAAACNGCATTTCCAACNCTCATNGCAAGTGGGTTTCCACCAAAAGTAGATCCATGAGATCCTGGTTTCATACCACTTCCTGCTTTTTTATTTACAAGACAGGCACCAATTGGGAATCCTCCNCCAATTGCTTTTGCAATAGGNACAATATCCGGNTTNATGCCAGACCATTCAAAAGCTAAAAATTTTCCTGTTCTTCCAATGCCACACTGCACTTCATCTAAAATTAGTAAAAGATTTTTTTCATCGCAAATTTTTCTCAAACCAATTAAACACTCATCTGGTATTACCTTGATCCCTCCTTCACCTAAAATGGACTCAACCATAATTGCAGCTGTATTTTCATTAATTGCCTTTTTTAAACCTTCATGATCTCCAAAGCTGACCTGATCAAATCCATCAACTTTAGGTTCAAATCCTTTTATATGCTCTGCATTATTTGCAGCAAACAAGGATGCAAGCGTTCTGCCATGAAAAGCTCCTTTAAAAGTTATAATTCTATTTTTATGTGCCTGGCCTTTTTCATAAAAATATTTTCTTGCTATCTTTATACTTGCTTCTGTCGCCTCTGCTCCTGAGTTCATAAAAACTACATAATCTGCAAAAGTATTATCAACTAACCTCTTTGCTAATTTTTCTTGCTCAGGTATTTCGAATGCATTGGAAACGTGCCACAACTTCTCAGCCTGGTTTTGAATAACTTCTACCAAGTGATTATGACAATGACCCAGGGCATTTACAGCTATACCCGATACAAAATCTAAATACTTTTCATTTGATGTTGAATACAAATAACATCCTTTTCCATGCGAAAAAGACAATGGTCTTCTTGCGTATGTTTCAAGAATTGCGCTCATAATATTAAAATTTTATTTTATAACCTCTTTTAAAAAGTANATAACATACNGTNAGTAAAAAAGCGTTACAAATAAGNANAATAATNAGTCCATTATAAATATTTGCATCTGACTGCCCGAGNAAACCATATCTAAAACCGTCAATTATATAAAAGAANGGATTAAATTGNCTNATTATATAAAGNGGTCCCTCCAGCCTATTTATTGAANAAAAAGTTCCTGATAAAAANGACAAAGGAACNACTATAAAATTTGTCACTGCTGCCATATTGTCANATTTTTCTGCCCANAANCCAGNAATAAATCCTAGAGACGAAAGAAAGCATGAGCCNAGTGTNGCNAAANTAATTACATAAAAAATANTATTAAAAGGAANTTTAATAAAAATCAANGACACCAAAATTGAAAAAAGGCCNACNACTATTCCTCTTGTNANTCCNCCTAAAATAATTGAAAANGTAACTTCNCCTGGTGACAANGGAGGATACAAAATNTCTACNATATTACCTTGAACNTTCGAAATCATTAATGANGATGATGTATTAGCAAAAGCATTTTGCATTATTTGCATTGCAATCAATCCAGGTACTAAAAATGTAGTAAATTTATATCCTAAAACATCAGACCTATCAGACCCGATAGCTAAGCTAAATACAGTTAAAAATAAAAGCATCGTCACTATTGGTGAGACAATCGTTTGAATCCAAACAACTAAAAACCTTTGAACTTCTTTAAAATACAGTGTGTAAAAGCCAATCCAGTTTATTGAACCAAATCTTCTTACACCAATTTTATATTTATGTTCTGCGGTACTCATAAGTTTCTCATTAACAGTTAATTTAAAAAAAAGGTTAAAAAATGTGGATATATAAGGATTTCTTTATATTTTGCAGTTTTTGGCCAGTTTTTTAATCAACATATTGTGTTCAATATAATTGTATATGCAAAATATGGTTATTATAAGTAAATATGTCTTGGACAAATGAAAAAACTGATAAGTTAAAAAAATTATGGGCTGAAGGCCACACAGCCAGTCAAATAGCTAGAATACTAGGTGATGATATTTCAAGAAATGCAGTAATCGGAAAAGCCCATAGATTAAATCTTGCAGGTAGAACACAATCGAGAATGATTTCGTCTCCAAAAATTAATAATAACCAATATCAACAAAAGAAAAATAACTTTCAACGAAGAATTAGAAGACCAAAAGGTTTAAGAGCCATTGTAATTGAGAAAAATTTTGAACCTGAAAACCCAACTTCTCTTGAAAATTTAACTGATAAAACTTGCAGATGGCCAATCGGTCATCCTGATGAAAAAGATTTTTATTTCTGTGGAAGATTGCCAATGGATGAAAGAATTTACTGCAAACTACATGTATTGCACGCTTATCAACCGCGTGGTCAAAAAGGTGATGAACCTCAAAAAAATATTGATCAAACTCAAAACTTTATTCAAAAAAAAGTTAAACGCGCTTAATCCTAGCCTTTTTTGTTTTAGCAAATTTACGATTAATACGCCAACGTTGGTCATCTCTAACAATATAACCACAGCATATTTTTGAACCACATTTACATGGAAACTGCTTGTAATCTTCATCATAACCGAAACCGTAATCATAAGAAAGCTCATCGTTTTTTTTAATATCTTTTTCAGCAATGATCCAAATTTTTCCTTTAATAATATCTACTTCACAATTTGGATCGCATGAGTGATTTATATATTTTGCAGTATTAGATTTGATAGTCCCATCAAGAACAGTTTTTTTGTTTAATGTAAATAAATAAATTGCTTTTGAATTATCGAAACGTTCGTCATCTTCAACTTCCTTATGGGTATACTTCTTACCTTTGTATTCAATTACCCTTTCCCCTTTTTGAAAATTTTTAGCAGCAAATAAACCCCAATTGTTAATTCCAGATTTTTTTCTGTAATACTTTGGCATTTTAAAATATCTTAATAACAATGCATCCCGATAATATCAACATCGCAGAAATTAAAGCCAAGGAACCACCCTTCTCTTTAAGGATAAACACTCCATAAATTGACGCGAACAAAATACTCACCTCTCTTAAAGCTGCAATAACAGCAATTTTACCAACGGTAAAGCCGTATACTGCGGGTATATAAGAATAGATGCTACACGAAGCGGCTGCAAGAATACTTGTAAAATTTTTTTTAAAATAAATAAAACTTAATTGATGTTTTTTAAAGATAAAATAAGAAATTAAATTAAATATAAAACCGTCTAAAGCAAAATAATATATTAAATAAGTAAAAGCATTAGATAACCTTGCTCCCTTCGCATCTATAGTAGAATATGCAACAATGATGGCAGCAACTAATAAACTATATATTAACCCTTTAATATTAATTTTTTTAAAATTCCCTTCAGAAAAAACTAACAATAATATTCCTAAAGAAATTATAATTATAGATAGCTGATTACTAAAGCTAAGACTCTCATCAAATAATATTGGTGTTAAAGCTAATAAAATTAAAGAGGGTAATCCTCTCGCTATTGGGTATCCATAAGATATACCCGAGTAATCATAAACTTTGCATAGGTATATTTTATAAAACACATGAATAAAAATTGTCGTTAAAAAGAATGGCCACACCACTCTTGGCAGGGGCTCTATGTAAAATAATATTGGAAACATTAAAAAACTTCCAATGAGAGTAAAGGCTCTGGTAAATTTTATCTTATCCTGAGATTTCTTGAGAAGAATATTCCAAGTGACATGACCTACCGCACCCGTAAGAATGGCTATAAATAGAATATTATCCAATCTAATATCCTAGATATTCCTGTGCCTCTAAAACTTTTTTATAATTTCCTATAAAGTTTTTTCCTCTTTCGCCACTGAAAGCATCCTTAACGATTAAATCCCAATCGTTAGCATTTCCTATATAATCCTTGAAATTCGTAGATACTTTTAAACTTGTAAAAAAATTTTCTAATTCTTTTGGGGCATTTTCAAAATTTGGGAATAACTCTTTTAAATTCTTATCACAAGTTTGGTCAAGCCCCTGAACTGATTTTAGAATGATTGGCAGTGTAAATGAGCAAGCAATACCATGGGGCACTTTATACTTCAAAGTTATAGGATATGAAATTGAGTGCGATATAGCTGTTTTAGTGTTTGAAAATGCTAGACCTGCGAACATTGATGCTCGCATGATTTCTTCCCTTAAATTAATGTCACCTAAATTATTAATTAATTTTGGTAAATTTTTTAATATTAAATTTATAGAATTTATTGCATGAATATTTGAAACTGGATTAGAATTTACATTCCATATACTCTCAAAAGAGTGGGACATAGCATCTAAAGATGTTTCAATCGTTATTTTTTTTGGTAATGATAAAGTCAATTTGCTATCAAAAATTGATAGTTTTGAAAAAAGACTTGGGTGAATTAAAGAATGCTTTTTTTGATTTTCTTCATCCCAAATTGTAGCCCAACATGTCAGTTCACTTCCAGTACCTGCAGTAGTAGGTATTGAAATGAGATCAATATCTGTGGGTTCGAAATCTTTAGTTCTCTTTTCTAAATAGTTAACAGTATTTTCAAAATTACCCTTTCCTAAAACCAAAAATTTAGCTGTATCAATTACAGATCCACCACCTAATGCGATAGCGAATTTAATACCTTTGCACTTTTCCGTGAATGATTTGCATATTTCTTTTAAATTCTTATAGTCAGGATTGGGTAAAATATTATTTACAATTAGTTTAGGTTCGCCTAAAGCTTTAATTATTTGATTTGTATATTGTTTGAATACATCGTCTGAATAAGTGAAAATACAATAATCACCATCTCCGATAAGATCCTTTAATTTTTTGTGATTTTCTAAAATTCCAGTTTCAAAAATTATATTTGAAGGATTTTGATATTTAAACATTTAGTGCCATTTCATATTTATGTTTTTAAGACGTGCATAACCCTTCATTTCATCAAAGCATTCTTCAACGCCTATACCGCTTAATTTCCATCCTCCATACGGAGCACCAGAATAACGTCCAGCAGTATTCACCCACACATATCCAACTTCTGCATCCTCTGCAGTTTTCATGGCATTTGACAATGAATTTGTAACAATCATAGTTGTTAAACCATATTGCGTAGAGTTAGCAATCTTAACCATTTCGTTATAATCATCCCAGTCGATAACTGAAATAACTGGACCAAAAATTTCTTCTTTGGCAATTTTCATATCAGGCTTTACATCACAAAAAATAGTTGGATTAATAAAAAAACCATTTTTAAGTTCGTCAGATTTATTTTGATCCCCTCCTAAGAGTAGCTTTGCGCCTTGATCGACACCTGATTTGATATAACTCATCACACCCTCAAATTGTTTTTTTGATACTATCGGACCTATTTCATTAGTTTCAATCCAAGGTAATCCAATTGGTATAGTCTTGGCTTTTTCCACTAATGACTTGAGAAATTTGTCTTTAACTTTCTTATTAACTAAAACCCGTGATGTGGAACTACATGACTGGCCTTGTCTACTTAAATTCATTCCTTTTATTGCTAAACCTGCGGCAAAATCAGGATCTGCATCATCAAAAACAATAATTGGATTTTTGCCTCCTAGTTCCAAAGATACATTCTTGAGTAATGGAGCGGCGCCTTTGGCTATAGCAATTCCTGTGTTCACTGAACCAATAACTGCTATTCTTTTAATATCCGGATGTTCAACTAAATATTTTCCATTTTCAGGTCCACCTGTAACTACATTAATTAGTCCCTTTGGAAATATACCTTCTAGAAGTTCACAAAACCTTAAAGAGGAAATTGGAGCTTGCTCAGAATTTTTTATAATTAAAGAATTGCCCATTAATAATGGAGCTGCAATTTTTTCAACACAAAATCTAAATGGATGATTAAACGGGTTAATTTTAAGAACAACACCGTAAGGTTGATACCTTGTAAAATTTAAATGATTTTTTTCCATTGAAAATGTTTCCCCTTTTACTTCTCTCACTAACCCACAAAAATATCTTATATTATTTACAGTTTCCTTAACGTCTTTTCTCATTCCAGTTATGGCATTGCCAGAGTCATAAGAATCTATCAATGCAAACTCTTCCTCTTTCTCCAAAATTTTCTTTGCAAGTTTTTCAAGAGTGGCTGCTCTTTCAATTAGAGAAGTTTTTGCCCAAGTTAATTGAGCTTTCTTTGCAGACTCAACCGCTAGTTCTAATTCTTTTTTGTCTGAAATTGGAACATCAGATAATTTTTCACCATTAGCTGGATTAAATACGTCATAACGATCTTTTGAATTAAACCATTCACCATTGACGTAAGTACCTTTAACTTTAAAAATATTTTTATCCATAATTCAAAGCTAAATCAAATATATCGTAATTTTTTAATTCACCCTTTGATTTATATTTTTCGTTTAATTTTTTTGAAACAAATATTGGAATATCACTTTCTCCCCGCCCCCCATGAGTTCTGAGTGGTTCTTTTAATTTAGTCAAATCATGATCTGTTTTCTTTTTTCCAATTGCAAATTTTTCATTTGATGTAAAAACAATATCTCCAATTCGATCTTCCGGTTGATGCAATGTTTCAACGCTGTCTTTATGATTTAAAACCAAATCTACACCTTCAATTGTTTTTAAAAAAAGCATTACTTCTTCTATTTTTGACTTATCCAGACAATAAATAGTTACGAAAGATCCAAAAGCTCCATGATGAACAACGTATGGATCTGTTATCGTACAAACTACATTGCATGCATCCTTACCAAATTTACTATCTAATTCGTCTTGAAGATAAATAACATTTAAGGATCCATCTTCATTGGTCTTACCTTTCATACCATGATCGGCCGTAAAAGATATTTCACACCCTAAATCATAAAGCTGTTTTAGGTATCCGTCTATCATGTGATAAAAATTATTTGCAATCTCGCTACCTGGAGCGCATTTATGTTGTATATAATCCGTAGTTGATAAATACATTAAATCAACTTTTTCTTTTTTAATTATCTCAACACCGGCTGCAAAAATGAACTCAGACAAATCTGAGCTGTAAACTTCTGGAAGTGGTTTCTTTACAAGATCAAGAACATTATCAATTCTATTATCTTTCATATTAGCTATGTCCGCTTTTTCTGATGAAAAACAAATTGCTTTTTTCAGATTTTTTCCAAGTAGTTTTCTTAATTTATCTTTAGCAGTTATTACTGCAACTTTTGCGCCGGCTTTCTCAAAAGCCTCAAAAATCGTATTTGTTCTAAGAAATGAGTCATCATTCATTAATGTTTCTGTTCCAAGCTCAGGATCTAAAAAAAAGTTGCCACATATGCCATGAACATCAGGTGTTGAACCAGTTACGATTGACATATTATTTACATTTGTAAAACTTGGCATCGCACATTTACCGATTTCATAAGTAGATTTTGAAATCATTGATTTCATGAAAGGCATCAAACCCATTTGAATTGCAGTATCAACATATCCTTTTGGACCTGGCTCACTACCATCTAAACAAATAATAACGCTTGTTTTTTTGGGCCAATTATATGTTTTTCCGTTAACTGAGACTTTTTTATCTGAAGGTGTCATAGATTTCTTATTGCACTCCTGTAGTTAATATTCAACATTATATTTTAATTATACCAAATAAATAACTAGTAATAAAAACAAATATTGGGATCAAAAACCAAGATAAAATAATTTTTATTGTATGGGTGGGCTTGACCTCTCTAAATTTATTAAAAGATGCAATCCCGATTATACTTGCAAATGTAATATGTGACGCAGACAAGGGAATAGCAAAGATATTAAAAGGTAAGATCAAATTTAGATAGTCAATAATCGGTTGAGAGGAAAAGCTAATTAAAATTATAATTTGTGTGATTAATATTGCTAAAGCTGCGACAGGTTTAATCTTAGAAATTTGAGAACCGACTGTCTGAGCGATTTTTTGCGAGAATAATAAAGCTCCAATACCAATAAATAATGATCCAAACAAATATAATTTTTCTTCTGAGATAATAAATAATAAGTCGTGAAATTTAATATTTAAATCTAAATATGGTGAGTAAATTCCAACAATGGATGCTGTCAGGTTAGAACCTAAAGCAAAAGCTGCTAAACAACCAAATAAAATTAAGCTTATTCTAATTTGGTAATCAATTTGGAATAAATTTAATTTAAAAAAATTAATTACAAAGTTTATTAGATAACAAAGTAATATTGATATAAAAAATGCCAATATCGGTGTTGCTACCCAGAAGTAAATTAATTTTTTTAATAAGTCTAAATCAAAATTAACATTATTCACTATAGCAAAACCAAAAATAGAAAAAATTAATGATTGTGAAATTGAACTAGGAATTTGAAATTTCAAAGATATTACCGTGATAATTATCACTGGTAATAATATCTTAAAAATATTTTTAATATTCGGATAATCAATTAGTAATTTTGAATAAACAGCAGATGGATATTTAGCATTTATAATTGCACCTAAAATTATAAATATAATAAAGAAAACAATTGCATATTTAAATTTCAACATTTTTGAACCAATGGCAGATCCAAAAACGTTTGCACCATCATTTGCACCAACTATAATAGCTAATGTTGCTATCAGTAATATTTCAAACATAATTTAATTTTTAGAGGAGGATATAATCAATCTGTCAGCCACATCCTCTGAAAGATTTGCAACTTCATCCATAATCTCTACAAAATACCTCAGATGAACTTTGGTTGCTAAACCATTGTCATTATTAGAAAAAATAATATTTTTCAATTCTGTACTAACCTTATCAGCTCTACTTTCAACTTTGGATACCTGTAAGCATTTTTCAATTGTAACTTTTTTATCAATAAAAAAGTTTCTGGATCCATCAATTAATAATGAAATACATTCAGATGCATAATCACAAAGTTTTAAAAAATTAGAATTTAACTCTTCATCCACGTTAGGCTTCTCGGTATTAAAACTATGCGCATTAGCTTGAATTTGACCTGGGATTTTATCCAAGTTTTCGAGCATTCCCAAAACATCCCCGCGTAAATCAGGAATTAAAGTTTCTTGATAGATTTTTCTTTCGACATCTCTTCTAATTTTATCACATTGACTTTCAAGTTCCGAAATTTCATTTGTAATTTTGTCAACTTCTTGAAATTTTTTGTTAAAATAATTCTCTAATAAAGTTTTGAATAAAACATTTATTTTTAGAATATTATCAAGAAAAATATTGATAGAATCTATAAGTTCCTTTTGATGGTTTCTTAACACTACTGAGTTTCCTTGTATATTTTATCTCTCATGTAAGCAGATAACGCCTCTGAAAATATTACTAAAACAATAATTGAAACTATTATTGCTGAAGTTCTGGCGTACTCTAATTGAAGAACATTTCGTTTTAAATACCACCCCATTCCTCCGGCGCCAAAAAACCCAATAATTGTTGATGCTCTAAAACAAACATCCCACGTATAAATCAATATACCGGTAAATGCAGTTTTAACCTGTGGCCAAACACCAAAAGCAAACACTTGTAACTCGTTTGCACCATTTGACCTAACGGTCTCAACTAATTTCATATCTACGTTTTCCAATTCTTCAGAAAATAATTTACCAAAAAAACCTATGCAGTACATGGTGAGAGCCATAGTTCCGGCTAACATTCCGAAACCAACTATGGTAACAAAAAGTATTGTCCAAATTGTTTCATGAACAGATCTTGAAAAAATAATAAAAAATTTTCCTACAACATAACCTATTTTTTTACTAGGAGTGATGTTTGAAGCTGCAAAATAAGCTAAAACCGATGCAATAATTACTCCAATAACTAATCCAAGATACCCCATTTGTATACTGTCTAGTATTGAGCTCAAGTAACCAGGTTCTAATGCATATGGCATATCAACAGGATAATATCTATTAGCGATTAAATTACCAAATCTTCCTAATGCAGAGAAGAATCTTTCAAAATCGATACCAAGGTAAAGAAAGCATAGATAGATTATGAAAAAAAATAAACTTATATAAATAAAATTTTTAGCATTATTTCTTTTATAAATTTCTTTCATATTAAATAATTCTCTTTCTTAGGAAGTGTGATAAAATTTCCCCAAGCACTACTAAACCAACAATGAATAAAATAACCGTTGTAACTCCGGGATAATTGGACATGTGCATTTGTCTGAAAAAAGCAAGTCCTAATCCGCCAGCACCTACCAGTCCCATCACAGCTGATCTTCTAATATTTATATCCCATTCAAATATTATAGTACCAATCACAGTTGGTAATATTTGGGGTATTATTCCATAATACATTACGTCAAAACCTGATCCGCCAGCGGCTTTAATTGCCTCTATAGGTTTTTTATCTGCGCCCTCTATGCACTCGGAAATAATTTTAGAAATGAAACCGACTGATCTAAATGCAAGAGCTAAAATACCAGGTAGCGCGCCAAGGCCAACTGCTCCAACAAAAATTAATGCCCAAATTATTTCATGCACAGACCTACTAATTGTCATTAAAAATCTTGCAAGACCAAATGAAAACATTCCGAAAGGAGTAACATTCTTTGCTCCAAGCCAAGCTACAGGTAGCGATAATAACAATCCTAACATTGTACCTAGACAAGCCATTAGAAATGTTTCAAACGCTGGCTTTATTAAAAGCGGCATTATACTGACATCTAAACCAATGAAATATTTCAGTTGCTCAATAATTGCTTTACCTGTTCCAATTCGATGCCAGTCAGTATCTAAAATAATTATAAAATAAACGCTTAGAAAAATTACTGAAATTAAAGCCGCATAGAATAAGATTTTTTTATAAATTTTAGCTGAATTTTGTTTTGAATAATCTTCAATACTGAGTTGGTAAATGCTCATATAAATCTTTTATAATACCTCGAATTTATAAAGATCCTGCAGAACGTCATTAGTCAATTTACTTGTGACATCATCAAATTTTTTCTTTCCGTCTTGAAGGCCTAATATCTTATTTGCAAATTGTTTGGCTAATTCGATATTATGAATATTGCATAACACTGGTATCTTCAACTCATCAGCTATACCTTTGATTAGTTCCATCATTTCAACTGCAATCTTGGGGTCTAAACTAGAAGTAGGTTCATCGACTAAAAGCATCTCAGGTTCTTGCATAAGCGCTCTAGCAATTCCTACACGTTGTCTCTGTCCACCACTTAGCTGGTCTACTCTTTTATTAGCAAAATCTTTAAGTCCTACCTTTTCAATAAATTCTATGGATCGTCCTACATCTTTTTTACTAAACATTCTAAATAAACTGGTAAAAGTATTCATATAACCAAGTCGACCAGTTAATACATTGTCAATAACTGACATTCGATCTATTAAATTAAATTCTTGAAAAATCATTCCAATTCTTCTTCTAACTTTTCGTAACTTTTTACCCTTAAGATTTAAGAGTTGCTCTCCCTTAAAATTAACCTCACCGCTATTTGGCGTGGCTAATTTATTTATACACCTAATTAGAGAAGATTTTCCAGCACCGCTTGGTCCTATTATTGCATAAAAATCATCTTGAATAACTTGAAACGAAATATCAAATAATACCTGAGGTCCGCCCTTGGTATATGTAAGATTTAAATTTTGTACTTCTAAAACTTTTTCACTCATAAATTCCAATTTAAATTTTTAAAGTATCCTCTAATGCGCTCAAAAATTTTGAGCGCACGAGATTTAATTTTTAAGGATTACTTTTTCTTTTTCTTCTTAAATTCTGCCTTAGCTTTCGCTAAAGTTCTAATCACATCGTAATCTTTGTCTGTCATTGCAACAAATTTAGATGATTTTAGATTATCTAAGAACTTCTTAGCTGCAGGGTCGTTACCTAAATCTAAGAAAGTTGATCTGATAGCTTTTTTAATCGGATCACACAATTTTCCACTATAAACAAATGGATCTTGTGGAACTGCTGGTGATCTCCATAAAATATTAAAGTCTGAGAGCTTCACTTTTCCTTTAGCTACAACGTTATCAAATCGGTGACTAGCGACAAAGCCAGCATCAATTTTACCACTGTGAACTGCTAAAGTTGTTAAGTCATGACCACCAGTGTAAACAATTTTTTTCCAAAACTTGTCTGCATCAGTTTTCATGCTTGGAGCCCAAACAACTCTTGGTATTAAATCTCCAGAAGTACTTCCGGGGTCAGCATGACCAACCGTTGTACCTTTTAAAGATTTCTGAGTTGTGTATTTTGATCCTTTTTTTGTAATCAACACTGATTCATATCCAGGACCTTCTTTTTGCATGAAGCCTTTTTTCTTCGCATATGTTGCGAAAACTTCGATAGACTTTTCTTTTTTCTTCGCAGTGATGTATCCATATGGACCTAAAACTGCAACATCAACAAATCCACCAATTAATGCTTCAGCAACTGAAGCGTATGAAGTTGGCATATAGAACTCGATTTTTTTTCCAGTATTTGCTTTTAATTTTTTTAATACTGGTCTGTATAAATCTAGCTCAAATGACGACTCCTCTGTTGGTATAATTGAGAATCTTAATTGCTTGGGATCATTGCATTTTGAGTATGCAAAGTTTGTCCCAAGAAAAAGAGCCACAAACAATACCAATACTTTTTTTACTATTTGCATATTTTCCCCTTTTTGAGTTACACTAAAGTGTTAATTAAAGTATATGCTAAAAATACTAATCAAAACAAGAGAAAATTATCTTCAAGAGCAAAAAATTAAACATGAAAATATACCCTAGGTTGAATCACAATGGTTAAGGAATTTATTAGAATACTTGGTTGCGGCAGTTCTCAAGGTGTTCCTAAAATTGACGGGAGTTGGGGAGATTGCAAAAAGCATAAAAAAAATATTAGGACAAGGTGCTCAATATTTGTAAAAATCAACAAATCTAAATTTATAATTGATACTTCTCCAGATATCAGATCACAATTTTTGAAAAATAAACTTAATGATATTGATTTCGCACTTTTCACCCATGCTCATGCAGATCATATACTAGGGATAAATGAGTTAAGAACTTTCTATTTAAAATATAAAGAAAAGTTTAATATTTATCTTACCAAATATACCGAAAAAAGTTTAAAAAAGATGTTCAAATACCTTTTTATAAATAAAAAAAATTATCCTGCTGTTTTAAAAACCAATATTCTTAAAAAAAAAATTAAAGTTAAAAATATTAACATAGAAACAATTAAAGTCAGTCATGGGACGATGCAGACTATTGGCTTCAAAATAAATAATTTTGCTTATATTCCAGATTTTAAAAAAATAGAAAAAACTGAATTAAAAAAATTAAAAAATCTTGATGTATTAATTTTAGATTGTTTTAGATATAGACCCCATAACACACATATTAATTTTGCTGAATGCTTAGATTATATTAAACTAATCAATCCAAAAAAAGCATATCTAACAAATATGTATCACGAGGTCGATTATTTTAAATTAAAGTCAAAAATTAAAAATAAAAATATTTTACCTTGTTATGATGGTCTCAAGATAGAAATATAATTTAAATCAAACCCCAATTATTTGGAATAATCATATAGTGTATTAAAAGAACTATTGCTACTGATACTAACAAACCAAAAATCATTTTAATAAAATCTTTTCCAATAATAGGAAAGACATATGAAAATTTATAATCTTTGTTCATGGTCGCAATTGCAAGTTCCCGTCCGCATAACAATCCAACAAAAACCCACGTTGTTGACATNGGNAGATCATTTAGTTCTTTAAAATAAAATAATATAATTGCNTAAATAGAATCAATAAATACTGCTGACCTTGAATATCTTGTACCAGTTTTATCTAAAACAACCTTTTGTATTGGACCGCCATGAACATAAAAAATATAAAATAGTAATGCTGTAAAATATATCAAAATAGTCAGCAACTGTATAAAGTCTAAACTTCTCGGCAAATATACTGCAATATTTGCGACATCATGCATCAACCATGCGGCCCATAACCATGCGGAAGTTACCCATTGTAAATTTCTCCAAAATTTTATTTTTTTTGGGTCTGTTACTGTGTCAAACTTCTCATTAATAAATTTTGAAATAATTAACCACAGCGCATAAGCTGTAATTGCTGCCACCCCGTATCCTACAATACTCTTTACGAGGACTTTTTCTAAAACAACNGTAGATGCAAAAGCCGATAGAACTAAGAAAGTTGTAGAGACTGGAATTCCAACTCTGGTTAAAATAAGAAGTACAGCAGGTGCTACCGCATGGTACCATTGAATAGTTTGTTCTGGAATTCTTTTTAATCTTCCATAAGAAATGTCACCATCATAGAAATACCATCCATAAGAAATTGTTAGTATCATTGCAACGGATGCGGTAGAGGCTAAAATATACCACTTAAAGTGTTTTGATTTAGACGCAATGAAAGTTCCTAGGGTTTGAATTGAGTCATTGCCTATTACTGAGTAACCAGCACATAAAAACCCTATAACAGTATAAAATAGCGTTAGATCCATTTGCGCACCAAATATAGCAATGCGCAAAAAAAATAAATAAATAAAAATTTTTTAATTTTTTTTNATATCGGAAATTTCTCNGAANTATTATTGTTCATNAAATTTTCAAGAAAAAAAATAATAAATTTTTAAACAATGTATGTGATAGCAAGCAAAATAATAGCAACCACAACTAATAGGATGGGTACAGCTTTGTTTAAAGGTAAATTTGATAGACTCATTGTTATTAGTTAATTATCACCAATGGCTATCTTTTCAATTGCTTAAACAGATGTCAAAACTTTAAAAATTCAATATTTTTTAGTGGATTATCCGTATCTAAATAATTGATTAAACAATACATTGTAAGTATAGGTTTATAATGTCTTTTGAGATCAAATATAAAGGCAAAAAGCTGAGCAATGAAGAGGTGTTAATTTATGCAGGTTGCATCCTAGCATTAATTGCCATGCTATTACCCTGGGTTACATTTGGAGCACGTTCGGCCAACGGATTTAAATTAGATACGTGGATTTTTCTTTTGCCACTNGGTTTTTCTNTATATCAGCTNAAAAATAANCAAAAATTTGCTAAAGAAAAAAATATTATTTTATTAATTGAGTTNGCTCCANCNATNATAAGTGCAATTGGAACATTTGTTTTTATTGCCGATAAACAAAAAGTTATGTTTAATAAATCAGTAAATTTTGCATCCACTGGGTGCTATATCTTTATCATTGCATGTGCAATTATAGGTTATGGTGCTTATTTAAATTCAAAAAAAATAAAATAATTAATTTCTTTTACGTTTTTGTAATTTAATTTCATCATTATATTTTTTTAAAACATAAATCGTACCGCATAATACTAACAGNANACCATATGGATAATTGGTTTGTATTAGAAAATTATAAAGTCCATGAAGCAAATAAGGAATTACTAGAGCTAATGTCAGATACGATTTATCTTTTGATTTTTTAAACTTATAACGTGCGAAATTTATGCCCATCACCGCTCCAAAAATAGCGTGAGCTGGAACTGCAGTAAATGATCTTACTATGGCAACTGCATAGGGATCGCCAAGACCACCTCTTAAATAAACATAGTAAATATTTTCCAACACAGCAAAACCTAATGAAATACAAACCCCATAAACAATTCCATCGATAGGCTCGTCAAAGTCCTTAAATTTGTAAACAATATTTAAAAAAACTAAAAATTTTAATCCTTCTTCAACAATTGCTGGACCAAAAAAAGAACTTGATAAAATATTGGAAATTCCAAGATCTCTGTAAACCTCAAACAATAATGTGTTTCCGATATACGCTGGTAAACAAATAGCTAGCCCCCAAAAAAAAGTTTTTAAAATCTTATCTTGAGGTTCAGGAAATTTATCACCTTTAACAAAGTACATCAAAATAAGAATGGATGGTAAAGTGGTGATTATTAATAGGCCCATTTAAAATAATATTATTTAATCTTTACTGGTCTGCCAAATCTATTTTTCTTTTTTTCACCTTCAGTGGCGTACCAAATAATAAGTAAAATTATACCTATAATTGTTAGATATAAAAGTACCCACCATCCAGAACGGTTGACATCGTGCAATCTTCTAGCTGATACAGAAAAACTTGGTATCAAAGTAATAACAGAAGCTAAAGTATTAATAGGTGTATATTCTTCTTCAATAGAATGCCCCAAAACTCCAGTATCTATAATGATTGTACAAATACCAAGAAGTAGTAAGAACAAATAAAAGTACCAAAATTCAGATCTTTGAGCTCTTCCCTCAAAAGTGGCATACTTTTTAAAGCATACTTTAACTGATGTTGCTAAATCCATATNTAAAATATATATTTTTTTAATTGGATATCAAATTTATAANAAGTAAAATATTACTNTGTTTTACCAAGATATTCATATAAGTCACTTTTCCTTATTTTTATTTCAATAAAAACTTTAAAGTAAGATTTATCCCTAAAGATTTCTCTATTGACTACCTGATAGTCTCTTACTTTAAACTTTTTAACTGCCTGTGTAATCTTTTCTTCATATGTTGATTTNGTCTCTGCTTCCGACAATTTTTTATTCTTAATAATATCAGTATCTTTGATAAATTGCTCTGCAATTATGGTAGAGTTACTTTTTATTTTTAGTAATATACTGCCAAGGGCTAAGCCAGTAGCCTTACGGTTTGCTAATTCAATAGATTGTGAATCCGCTGTAGCTTTACCATAAAAATAATTTTTTTCTTTNTTTTCAATAATATACCATTTTGGAATGTTATTTTTGAATTTTTTTATTTTATAGTCGCTCGTACTACAGCCAATAAAAAAAAATGATAATAGAAAAAATAAAAAATAATTTTTCATTTTTTTAATGCCTAAATAATCCTTGATGGGTTAAGTTTTATTTTTTTAATAAAATAAAAGTTCTAAAATTATTTCCTTGTGGAATAGTGAGTTGTTCTTCAACNCGAAAACCCTCTATAACAACTTTGCTAATTTGATTTTGCAATTTTCGCTCTGATCTATTTTCAACGACTAACTTTTGTTTTACATAATTCTCCANATTAGAAAATTTTTCATTGTCACTTATTTTTCCAGCAACTCGATCAGCTAAATCTGCTTTTGCGATTAATGTCGCTTTTCTAATAGAGGTTTGATAATCAGTGGATTTTGCTGTTCCAACAGCAAACAAATTGTTATTCGATTTAGGAATTTTTTTAAACCACTTTGGTGCAACATTTATTATATGCTGTATTTCTTCCTTTCTATTTTTAGGAACAAAAGTTTTGTCACCTGGTGTAGGTGCACAAGATATTATCAATATTGATAAGAAAATGTAATTTAAAATTTTCATGAGTTAATTTTAAATTTATTCTAAACTTTTACAATTAAAAAATATTAGAATTCTTTGGGTAATTGCTTATCTATTGAAATAGACCCGCCACCCTTGAATGTAACAGCGATCATAATTAGCATCCACATTAGCGGATATTCATAACCGCCTTTAACCCATAGAAAACCATTTTGAAAATGAACCACAAATGTTGCTACAAACAATATGCCAATTAATTGAACAGAAAAAATTCTAGTTAAAAAACCTATTGCTACGCATATTCCGCCGGCAAACTCCACGATCCCAACATACCAAGCAAAAAAAATTGAGGGTTCGATTGAAATAGAAGAAAAAAATTTTGCTGTTCTTTCAATGCCACCATCATTGAAAAGTTTTCCATATCCATGGGGTATCATCATGATTCCAACAACTAATCTTATTAAAGGGTATGCTAACNCATCAAGAATTTCATATAAAGGATCGAGTTTTCTAAAAAAATAGCGTGATCTTCTGGTAACNTGTATCATANTTAGAGAATATATTAAAAATCNACTCTGGTCGATCTTNTTTGCAATCATTTTGGTTGTAAAAATGTTCTTTGAATATAGNAAAATATTAATTATTTAACCTGTTGGTACAAATTTTAAAACTTTACCATTGTTGCAGTACCTTTTGTAAGTAGGTTTGGGTCCATCATTGAAAACATGTCCGTGATGTCCCTCACAGACATTGCAGTGATACTCTGTTCTTGGATATAATAGTTTGTAATCAATCTTTGTTTTAATGCTCCCATCATAAAAATTAAAAAAAGAGGGCCAACCCGTACCGGAGTCATATTTCATTGATGAATGGAAAAGTTTTGAACTACATGCAATACAGATATAATCCCCATCTCGATACTCATTATTTAATTCACTTGAAAAAGGTCTTTCTGTACCCTCTCTTCTTAAAATTTTAAATTGTTCTGGAGTTAAAATTGTCTTCCATTCGTCATCTTTTTTTAAAATTTTTTTAGATTCAGAAAATACAATTGTTTGTCCCAGAGTAAAGAAAGTAAAAATTTTTAATAAAATTTTTAAAATTCTACGTCTTTTCATTATGCGTATTTCCTTTTGTCAATAAACTGAATAAGGTCACGTTGTTGTTGCGTTAAGGTTGGTTTATCCTTTAA
Organism: Pelagibacteraceae bacterium; assembly: GCA_002684895.1. Classification (GTDB taxonomy): domain Bacteria; phylum Pseudomonadota; class Alphaproteobacteria; order Pelagibacterales; family Pelagibacteraceae; genus HIMB114. Next base: position 157,571 of record NYVZ01000004.1, on the reverse strand, counting down.
ATTTTCATACATAGATTGAAGATCATCAAGTGTGTCAACATCAACTAATTTAAAGTCACTTTTTTTTGTATTATATTGATATCTTATAAAATCTTCNAAAACATGATTTGTAGAATAATCAACTCTTGAAAAAACATTCTCTAAATTTTTTAATTTTGTAACAAAACAACAAAATCCCCCATCATCTGTACCAATTATGTAACTATCAGAACTACTCAAACACTTTAACGAATCTTTAAGTTGATTTGCAGTCAACTCGGGAATGTCAGAACCGGATAATATTATATTATCACAAAATGGTGCGCAAATATCATAAGCTTCTTGCATTGATTTTCCAACACTATCTTTATTTATATTTAAAATACTAAATTTTGATAATCCAAGTGAATGTAAATAATCATCCATTGGACTATTATTAACTATTACTATTTTATTTTCTTTATTATCTAAAAATTCGATATTTGATTTCACAATTTTTAAGCAATGCAANTTAAATTCATCGACCAAATTATTATCGTTTAATTGATTNCTGAGGCGTGATTTAGATTCCTTAGAATTAGGATCTTTCATAAAAAAACANTAAATATTTTTTATTCTTTCTTTTTTAAATTTTCTTGCTTGAGTCAAAGTTTTAAATAAAGTTTTTAATGTTTGCCAAGATGAATTTTCTTCATATTTTCTCGAAGAAGTAACAATTTCTCTGGTAATTTCCTTTATTTCAACACCCAGGGATTTTGCATTCCATATAAATTTATGATCTTCACCTTCGTGCAAGCTTTCATCAAAACGACCGATTAAATTAAAGAGATTTCTATGAATTAAGAATGACTGATCACCAAATGGAAGTTTGAAATTTTTTGATCTAAAATTTGCCCCTCTGGCATTAATANAATTTTTTGTGTTATCAAATGCTAACTTAAAATAACCTAANTGTTTTTTTTNAAGACGATCAAGATCGTTTTTTTCAATTTTATCAATCTTGCTGTCAATATGCAAAAACCACAAATAATCATTTTCAGCTTTGAGTGCTCCGGCATTTAATGATTTTGCTCTTGTTGAATTTGATATTTTAACTAATTTATTAATGTTAAGATTTATTTCATTTAATGTTTCAATTGATAACTCATTTTCAGAGTCTATTGACAATATTATTTCGTGACCAGCAAATTTGTTTTTGAGCTTAGTTAATAGTGAAAAATCATTTTCACTCTTGGAAGCAATTACAATAATTGAAAATTTTTTATGAAGTGACATTTAAATTATTCTTTCAACAAACCAAATAAAACCAATAATGGAAATTATTAATGACATTGGATTTGTAAAGAATTTTCTGTACCACTTTCTATTTTTTATCCAATGCGCTACCCCAAAATAACAAATTACAATTATAAAAAGCTGGCCAATTTCAACTCCCAAATTAAATGATATTAAACTCACAACGAAATTCGTTTGGGACAGACCAATCTCTTTTATAACACCAGCAAAGCCTAAGCCATGCAATAGACCAAAAAAGAATATAACCAATGGTCTCCAAGTTGAAATTTTTTTTGAAAAGATGTTTTCAATGGCTATATAAAAAATTGATAATGCAATTATAGGTTCAACAATAGCTTCTGAAATCCTTATTATATTTAAAACTCCGAGAAATATTGTAATTGTATGAGCTAAAGTAAAAACAGAAATTTGAATCAGTAGTGGTCTAAAATTTGGAGAGAAAAGAAATAACCCTACGACAAACAAAATATGATCTATACCTTTTGGAAAAATATGCTGAAAACCAATTGTAAGATATTTGTTTATTTCACTAAATAAATTTAATTTTTTTTTCTTTATTGAAAATAATTTAGAATGCGCTGAATTTTTTATAAATTCAGTATAAACAATTTCATTTTCTAAATTTTGGACTCTTAAAATAATTGGACCATACTCTTTTGCCCAGCCTAACTTTAAATTATCATTGCTTATATTTTCACCACTTATGTAAATAATAGTCTCTCTCGATATTTTCAAATCACCAACATTACTAATCTCAATTTTATCTATTTCTAAATTTATATTTTTCTTATTCTGAGTAATAAATATATTNTCCTTAAAGTCATTTAAAGTTTTGTTAAATATTATTTCTAATTTTTTTGGATCTAAATTCCGCAAAAAATTATAATAATCTTTATTTTTTGAGTCATCAGTATCATTATGTGATGGATCAATATTTGCTAAAATAGCTTCTAAATTAAGTTGAATACTTAATTTAAAATTTAACTTAGTATTCTTTTCAAGGAATTTAAAATTTGCAATAGATGGTTTTAATTCATGAGAAAAAGCTATAGATGGAATAAATAATAAGATAAATAATAAACGAACCATATGAAGTTTTTTTTTTCAGTAATATTATATTTTTTAATAAATTCAAATTTTTTAGGTGCTCATGAACTTTGGTTAGAGTCATATGATTATAAATTAAAGAATAAGGAAAAAATAATAGTGAATATTAAAGTTGGAACAGATTTAGTGGGTGAAAGCTACCCTTATTTATCAGAAGAGACTGAAAAACTTTTTTTGTTATCAAAAAATGGTTTAAAAAAGTTAAATCAAATAAATGGTAATTACCCAGCAATACAACAATCTGTAAATTACAGTGGAATTCAATATTTATATTATCAATCAAATAAAGATTTTCTTAAATACGAAGATTATAAAAGTTTTGTAAAATTTACAGATGAATACTATTTAAGTTATGACGAGAGTAATAAAAATGTTCCAAGTGAAATTTATCAAAGNTATGCAAAAATAATATTTAACAGTGAACTAAATAGTTTTTTTAAAACGAATCAAAATTTAGAATTTGAAATAATAAATCAAAATAATCCTTACCAAAATAATTTATCAGAAATACAAATCTTTCTTAAAAAGAAACCATTTATAAATAGAAAATTTGTTGTTTTTTTTAAAAATGAAAATGTATTTGAAAGAAAAATATATCAAACGGACTCAAATGGTTTCGCAAAGATAGATAGNTCTAAAAAAGGATTGTATTTGATAAGCGCTGTTGANTTAGAAAANCTTAACTTAATANATCAAATTAAATATAAATCAGATTATTTTAGCCGCTGGGCAAGTTTAACCTTTANNAAAAACTAATTAGAAAAATAAATATTTTTATAATACGAAACAGCTTTTTGTTTAGTATTATCTGTGTCTGTCATAATCGCAACGCCATCAATCTCGACAAGATCAAGGTCTAAAAACTTTTTAAAATGCTCCTTAACATTAAGTTTGACTGTAACCCATGAATTTTCTTTTGAATCAACTAATGATGAAGCAACGTAATCAATAATTTGTTTTCGGTAAGGACCCATCCAATGACTATTCGTTTTTTCATTGCTAGAAAAAACATAGTTCATTGCTTTTTTTTGCCAGGGTAAAGAGCCGGTTTCTTTAATAACTGACACACGAGCCGCAAAGTCATGACCTTTTTTACTATTTTCTTTTATACCAGGAATTCCCTGCTCAACTTTCCAAGTTATATTTAAAAAAGGTGTTTTGTTTAAATCGACTTTAATTTCTCGTCCAAGACCTGATGCCTGCCCTTCAGCTTCAGCTTTTAAATAGCTTTCACCATTTTCTTTAATAATACTATAGTTTGTTTTTTTTTTTAATACTATGGGATTTGAATTTTGTTAAATCATTATCATTAAAATTAAAAATATTAATTTTTTCGCTTGATAGTGACATTTCTGTTGCAAAAAAAATAAATATTAAAAATCTTACAAATAACTTCATATATAACTCCTTTATTAATGGCGCGCCCGGGAAGATTCGAACTCCCAACCTTCTGATCCGTAGTCAGACGATCTATCCAGTTGATCTACGGGCGCTCTATATTTCATTAGCTAATAACACAATAATATCAATGTTTCTATGTAGATTTGAATTAACACAAAATATACCTACTAGCACAAATTGGACCTGAAATGTAGGTCAAGCGTGAGTCTAAATTATTTATTTAAAGATTTAATTTCTTCATCTTTGAGTCTTGCGTGCAATTTCTAAATTCAATACTTTTTATTGAATTAACTAAAAAATTTGTTTAAAATTTAATTATGTTTCAAAGGTTTTTTTATTTAGTTGGACAAACCATCGGTGCAATTTTTTTAACTGGTGTTTGGGGAATTGTTATGACTAATATTTTTCAACATAGCGGAGATTTCCTAAAAGTGTTATCAGGATTTATGCCGATACCCATGTATGTTTTTTATGGGGTTAGATTTAAGAAAGAAGCTTGGCAAAAATCACTTGTCGATGGAACTGCTGGACTGTTTTATGTTTTCTCAATGATAGTGACTCTGCTGACTGCAGGAATAGCTATCCCATTAGCAATAATTACTTTTGTTTGTCATTTATCTGCTTACGGATGGCTTGTAAAAAGAAATCATTTAATAGGCTGGACTAATGATAGTNGGGCGCAAAGTTTTTATAATGATATTTTAAATGTTTGTAGTCAAAATAATGTAAATATTGAAAAAGGTGTTCCGGCAAAAATTATTAAAGATTATTTAAATNCATTTGTCAAACCACAACACGAGCAGCATTTTAAAGAGCCAGAGTTAAAAAAATTTTTTGATGAAAAATTAAAAAGTGAAAAATTGTTTCAAATTAATAACAATGAATTTTTAAAGTTGTGCAATAGTCTAAGTCCATTATTCAATAAAGTTTACATGAAGGAATATAAATAGTAATTAAAACCATGTCAGATTATGATGTTATAGTAGTCGGGGCTGGAAATGCTGCTCAAGCTGCAGCGATGTCTGCATTGGAGAATGGTGCGAAAAGAGTTGCAATACTTGAAAAAGCACACGAAGAGATGCGTGGTGGTAACACTCATTGGTCTGGTGGAATATTACGTATTGCCTTTGACGACTCAAGAGAACTTGCTCCATTTTTACCAGGTGTTGAAAATGATTTTTTAAATTTTTATGATGGTATTCAGCCCTATACGAAAAAAAAGTACATGGAAGATTTGCTACGTGTGACAAATGGAAGATCCGATCCAACACTTGCAAATATATTAGTAGAAAATTCTTATGACACTGTCAGATGGGCTGTGAAAACTGCCAAGATAGAGTGTGAACCTGCATGTCATGTTTGTGGTGTACAAGTTAATGGTCAATGGACTTTCCCGGGTGGGGTTGTAATACGTGCTAAACATGAAGGAAAAGGTTTGTCTGCCGCATGGTTTGAGGCGTCTAAAAATGCTGGAATAGATATTAGATATGGATCAAGTGTATTGCAACTTATACAAAATGATAAAGGTAAAGTTGTTGGCGTAGTAACTAAAGAGGATGATGGTATCAAAAAATTATACTCTAACGCAGTCGTATTAGGTTGCGGTGGTTTTGAAGCAAACTCACAAATGAGGGCACAATATTTAGGAGCGCCATGGGATACTGCTAAAGTTCGAGGAACATCTTTTAACCAAGGCGATGGATTGAAAATGGCATTGTCAATTGGAGCCATGCCGTTTGGACAATGGACTGGTAGACACTCAACACCAATAGATGCTAATTGGCCTGATCATGCGGATCGAAAAAGAGGTGATCAATCCAATCGTCTTTCTTATTCTTTTGGTATTATCATTAACAGAGATGGGTTGCGATTTGTTGATGAAGGAGAAGATACAAAACTTTACACATATGCAAAATTTGGTGCCCAAATGTTAAAACAGCCTGGAGGTATTGCATATCAAATCTTTGATCAAAAAACAGTTCAACACTTAGAACCAAGATATAAAACAGGTCAATCAATAGAGGCTAATACTATAGAGGAGCTGGTTGATTTAATGGATATCGAAAATAGAGAACAGGCACTAAAAACAATTAAAGAATTTAATTCTTGTGCAAATTCAGCAAATAAATTTGATCCAACTTGTAAAGATGGATTATCAACAAAANGTTTAAATCTACCTAAGAGCAATTGGGCAATAAAAATTGATGAACCTCCGTTTGTAGCTTATCCAACAACAGGTGGAATCACATTTACATTCGGTGGCTTAAAAATAAATGAAAATGCTCAAGTTATTGGGACAGACTGGAGACCAATCCCTGGGTTATTCACTTGTGGAGAAATGGTTGGTGGCTTGTTTCATGACAATTATCCTGGGGGATCTGGGCTGGTATCGGGTCAAGTATTTGGGAAAATAGCAGGTAAATCTGCTGCTAATGAAATTTAAAATACTCACTTTAGACATAATCCAATTGTAGAATATTCCCATTATAAAAAATTTACATTTAAATTCCTTGATTAAATATTTTTCAGGAGTAGATGGGCAATTATGAGCTTAACAAAACAAAACTTAAAAAANCTTCTTCCATCTTCTACACTTTTAATTAATGAAATTTGCAAAGATCTTACTAAAAAAGGTAAGACAGTTTACCAGTTTGGTTTTGGACAATCTCCTTTTCCAGTACCTCGAAGNATCGTTCAAGCTTTAAAAGATAATGCTCACCAAAAAGACTATTTACCNTCTAAAGGATTATTAGAACTTAGAAANAGTATATCNAATTTCTTAACAAACAAAGGATACAAAGATTTAAATCATGAAAATATAATTATTGGACCAGGATCAAAAGAATTAATGTTTTTACTTCAAATTGCTTTTGATGGCGAAATTATTTTACCAGTACCAAGTTGGGTGTCTTACGCCCCACAAGCAATTATCGCAAAAAATAAATACCATTGGATTCAAACAGAAAAAAATACTAACTGGCATATATCTCCTGAACATATTGATAAAATTGCTTCGCAAATTGAAAGTGAAAATAAATTAATTATTTTAAATTCACCTAATAATCCATCTGGAACCAATATTCATTTATTGAAAGAGCTTGGTGAGGTTTTTACAAAACATAATTTTACTGTTTTATCAGATGAAATTTATTCTGAGCTNTACTTCAAGGATAATTATAAATCAATTTCACATTTTCATAAAAATACTATTGTTAGCAGTAGCCTAAGTAAATGGGCTGGTGCCGGAGGATGGAGGGTTGGGTATTTTGCTGTTCCAGATAGTTTAATAGAAATATTTGAAAAACTTGCTGTTTTAGGAACAGAGACATTTAGTGCGGTATCCGCTCCATCACAGTTTGCAGCTATCACTGCTTACAGTGATGATCATTCCAAGTATTTGGAAAAAGTAAAAAAAGTACTTCATGTAATTGCACATTATGTTTACGAACAACTTAAGCTGATAAACGTGGAAATNATTGAACCAGAAGGTGGGTTTTATTTGATGCCAGATTTCACAAAGTTACTATCTCATAAATTTAAAAGTTCAAAAATTTTTTGCAAAACATTGTTGGATGAAACTGGTGTAGCAGTTTTACCAGGTTCTGATTTTGGTTTTTCACAAGATAAGTTAATTTTCAGATTGAGTTATGTTGATTTCGATGGTTCAAAATTTCTTGAAGCTAATAATGAAGAAATTATTGAGAAAAACCTTAATAAGTTTGCTCCTAAAATAGTTGAGGGTATTAAACAAATTGTCAACTTCACTCTAAAGTATAAATAAAACATAGTTGATAACAGTCCTACGCTGTAGTAGGCTAGTGGAAACTTTAATTAATTAAGGGGGACAAATGAAAAAGCTATTTGCTTCTTTCACATCAGCTTTAGCAATTTTTGCTTTTAGCTTACCTTTCAGTACAACAGTAAAATCTGCAGAATTTTTTACCATTGGTACTGGTGGGGCAACTGGAGTTTATTTCCAAGTTGGTAATGCTATTTGTAAAATGGTTGGAAAGCTTCAATCTGCTGATCACGGCAGAAAAAAAGGTAAAGATAAAGCCTACAGATGTTCAGCGCCATCTACTGGAGGATCAACATATAATATCGGTCAAATCCAGGCAGGAGAATTCCAATTTGGTGTAGCTCAATCTGACTGGCAATATCATGCATATAATGCAAGTAAGCCAGATAAAGTAAAACCGTTTAAAGACTTGAGGGCAGTATTTTCTGCTCACCCAGAGCCTTTTCAAATTATTGCGAGAAAAGGATCTAAGATTAAAGACTGGAAGTCTCTAAAAGGTAAAAAAGTTAACATAGGTAATCCAGGTTCTGGTCAAAGAGGAACTTTTGAGGTTCTTATGGAGTCTCATGGTGTTAACTCAAGTTATTTTGGTTCTACTTCTGAATTAACTTCATCAGAACAATCTGGCGCACTTTGTGATAAAAAAATTGACGCTTACGGATATACTGTAGGTGTTCCTAATGCCGGTGTTGCTCAAGCGACAGATGGATGTAAAGCATACATTATTAATCTAACTACTCCTCAAGTGAAAAAGTTAGTTGCTAATAATCCATTTTATGCTTTTGCTACAATTCCGAAAGGAACTTACAAAACTTCTAAGAGTAATGTAACTACTTTTGGTGTTATGGCATCGGTTGTAACGAGTGCAAAAGTATCAGATGATATGGTCTATAATGTTGTGAAGGCTGTTTTTGAAAACTTAGATGATTTTAAAAAACAACATCCTGCATTTGCAAACCTTGATCCAAAAAAAATGATCAAAGACGGTTTGTCTGCACCATTGCACCCAGGAGCAGTAAAATATTATAAAGAAAAAGGCTTAATGTAGTTCTTTTAAAATCAAAAGGCCCAGTTGATTAACTGGGCCTTTTTTTTTATTCTTCTAAAAATGAATAAAGAACAAATCCAACTAAGCGAGAGCAATTTAGAAAATATAGATGATGAAGGTAGCCTCAAACGAAATTTAAAAGGTTTTAATTTAAGATTAGTAGCTTCAATTGCAATTTGCTGGACATTATTTCAATTATGGTATGCAAGCCCGCTCCCTTTTATTTTTAATTTTGGAATTTTTATTGATTTACCTGCAAGAGCGATACATTTAGCTTTTGCATTAACACTTTGTTTTTTAATTTATCCTGGAAGAAAAACAGGATCCAATCACCAAATTAAATTAACTGATTATCTTTTTATTATTCTATCAATTATTGCAACATTTTATATCGTTATTGACTATGAAGGTCTGGTCTATCGTCAAGGTATTTTAGCTACAGTAAATTTGCTTGGTTTAAATATTCGTTATGAAATGATTATAGGTGTCGTTGGAATTCTGTTGTTACTTGAAGCTACTAGACGAGCTATAGGTTTACCCTTAGTTTGTATTGCTCTTATTTTTTTAATTTTTTCAATTTTTGGAAAACAGATGCCNGACTTAATTGCTCATGCTGGCTTATCTATTACAAGATTAGTTGGGTACCACTGGTTANGTGGTGANGCTATATTCGGTATCCCTATCAGTGTCTCTGTAAGTTTTATTTTTTTATTTGTATTATTTGGGTCAATTTTAGATGCTGCAGGTGGGGGGAAATATTTTTTAAATTTAGCTTTTGCTCTTGTTGGAAAGATGAGAGGTGGGCCAGCAAAGGCTGCAATACTAGCATCTGGCCTTACAGGAATGATATCAGGATCATCCGTTGCTAATACGGTAACTACAGGAACGTTTACAATTCCTATTATGAAAAAAACTGGTTTACCTCCTGTGAAAGCTGGAGCAGTTGANGTTGCGGCTTCAGTCAATGGTCAAATTATGCCACCAATCATGGGNGCTGCAGCATTTGTAATGGCTGAACTTTTGGGTATCTCTTATTTAACAGTTGTCACACACGCTTTTTTNCCNGCAGTTATTTCTTACATTGCACTATTTTATATTTCACACTTAGAAGCATTAAAATTAGACATCAAAGGATTGCCTGAAAATGAAATACCTCCGTTAGGTAAAACATTCATGGGAGGAATTTATTATTTAATTCCTATTTTTGTCTTGATCTTTCTTTTATTATTTATGAAATGGACAGCAGCAACATCTATATTTTATTCAATATTAACACTCATCTTAATTANTATTTTTAAAGAAATTTTAGAAAATAAAAGACAGGGATTTGCTTTTAAAAATGGCATCATAAAAGGTTTCAATCAAATTATTACTGGTTTTGAAAAAGGAGCGATTAACATGGTAAGCGTTGGTATAGCAATTGCAACAGCAGGTATCATTGTTGGAGCTGTATCCTCGACTGGCTTAAGTAATAATTTAGTGATTGTAGTTGAGGCAATATCTGGAGGTAATATTATTTACTTGTTGGGATTAACAGCCTTCTTATGCATTATACTTGGTATGGGCTTGCCAACGACAGCAAATTATCTCGTCGTTGCAGCTTTGATGGCAAATGTTGTAGTAGAAGTCGGCAGCGCTTCTGGGTATGTATTTCCACTTATTGCAATTCACTTGTACGTTTTTTATTATGGATTAATGGCGGATGTAACTCCTCCAGTGGGTTTAGCGTCATATGCAGCAGCAGCTATTTCAAGAGCCGATCCTATCAAAACTGGTGTTCAAGCTTTTTGGTATAGTTTACGTACAGGAATTTTGCCAATTGTATTTATTTTTAACAATGAACTATTGCTCATTGGAATAGAGAACTGGTTTCATGGCTTAACTGTTATGGTAACATCTCTTATTGCTATTTTAGTATTCACAGCAGCAACACAAGGTTGGTTTATTAATAAATTAAAGTGGTATGAAATTATAGTATTCTTATTCATATCTTTGGCTTTATTTAGACCAGGTTTAATCTTGGACCAGTTTCATCCTGAATTTTATAAAATTAAAAATAATATAGAAATTTTAAAAAATAAAAAATTTAAAAATGATCAAAAAGTTCAAATTAAAGTAACTAGAGAAACTGCTTACGGACCAAGATATAAAATGTTCGAAATATCTAAAAATTCTTTTAATCAAAGTTTTTTTCTAGAAGAATTTGGACTAAATTTATTAATGAAGAATAATAAAATTATCGTTGATACCCTTAAATGGAATGGTCTAGCAAAAAAATCAGGGTTTGAAACAGGCGATATTTTAACCGAAATTAAAATTGAAAATAAAAATAGACCAAATAAAAATGTTATTTATCCATTCGCATTATTATTTTTATTATTTTTTGGATATTTAAACTATAGGAAAAAGAGTTTCAGATAACTTGCATGAATCGCAAATCATAAAACCATATAGCAAATAATTCGCATAAACTGTATCATTCAATGCACCACACTTTTCACATTTTTTTATAACCTTACTCATGTGTTAAATGTTGGAACTCATCTTTAATGCAAGCTTGAATGAGTTTAGCATTGGTTCCATATTCGCGCTATTTTCTGTAACTATATCAAAGGCTGTACCGTGAGCTGGAGTTGTAATTGGAATAGTTAACCCGCCAGAAACAGTGACTCCTCTGTCAAAACCAAAAGCTTTTAATCCACACTGAAGTGCATCATGGTACATGCCTATAATACAATCATGATTTTTATTTTTATATGCTGTGATAAATGAAGTATCGCAAGGCAGTGGCCCATCAGTATCGATGCCCATTTTTTTTGCTTCTTCTATAGCAGGTATAATTTCATCTTTTTCTTCTGTACCAAATTCAGCATGAGGATTAAGGGCTTGTACAGCAATTCGAGGTTTTTCAATTCCACTCATCTTTAGAGTTTTATTTATTAGTTTTATTGGTTTTAAAATATTTTCTTTAGTTATATTTTCTGGAACTTCTTTAATTGGAATATGTGAAGTTACACGTGCAGTCCAAAAATTATCTATTACATTAAACTCACAACAAAAGTCTTTCATTTTTAATTTTTTTTGAAAATAATCATGCTCATCNTTATATGGACATCCACCCATTATTAAACTCGTTTTNTTCATTGGTCCAAAATTTACAGCATCAATTTTTTTATTATTTGCAAGATCCATTGCCTCATCCATTGCCTCTAGAACACTTGCACCTGACTCGGCTGATACCTGGCCATATTTATAGGTTCGATTTGTTCCTTTAGAAATATCTAAAAAAAATTTTGTTTTGTCATCAAAGACAATATCTTTGGAATTGTTTACAAATTTAAAATTTCCTTTTTTTCCAGAAATATTTTCACCATCCTCTAAAATTTTTCTTTCACCGATAACCAATATATTAGCATCATCTACAATCTTTTCGCAAAGTAGCTTGGAGACAATCTCCGGCCCAATTCCAGAAGGGTCACCTAGTAATATTGCTATTCTTTTTTTATTTAACATTGATAACCAATTATTAACCTGAGCTTAAATTTAATCAATTATTTCTTTTCTAAAACAAAAAAAACTGTATCTGTTTAATTATGAACTGGATTTTGACGTCAATACTAGGAGCTTTCTTTCAAAATGCGAGATCAAGTATTCAAAAAAAGCTCAATACTGAGATGTCTCTTATGGCTTCAACTTACGTCAGATTTGCATTTTCTCTCCCAATTTTATTAATCGTTTTTTTACTTTATTTTGGAAACTTTGATTATTTTCAATTAGCAATTCAAAGTCCGAATTTTGTTATCTATGTAGTTTTAGCATCAGTACTGCAGATTAGTTTTACATTATTATTTTTATATCTTTTAAAATTCACTAATTTTCTAGTTGGTACAGCGCTTAGCAAAACAGAGGTAATTCAAATTGCTTTTTTTGAATTTATAATTTTAAAGGATTATTTAAATTTTTATGCTCTCCTTGGAATAATGATTTCAACTATTGGAGTCATAATATTTTCAACAAAAGATGTAAAAAATATAATTAATAGTTTTTTTACAAAATCAACAATAATTGGATTATTTTGTGGAACTATATTGGCCTTAAGTGTAGTTTTTTATAGAGGGTCTATGGAATTTATAGACTTTACAAATAAAAATTTTGATAAAGCTTTACTAACACTCTTTGCAGCAACCCTTATTCAAACCTCATTGATAACCTTTTATCTTTTATTTTTTGAAATATCTGAATTTAAAAGATTAAAATCCAACATAAAGTTAAGTGCCTTGGCAGGATTATTTGGATTTTCCGCAACAATATCGTGGTTTTACTCTTTTTCATTAGTTCAGGCTGCTTTAGTTCGTGCAGTGGGACAAATTGAATTGTTGTTTAGTTATATTTCTTCAAGGTTCATGTTTAAAGAAAAAATAAAATTTGTTGAAATTATTGGTATAATGATTTTTATATTTGGTTTATTTTTAGTAATTTTTAACAAATGAAGCTAAATTTATTTTAAATTCTGTAACTATTTTTAACAATTGTGAACCTTTATCTGTAAGCCGGATCCCACTGTTCATATCGCGGTTAAATAACTTAAAACCAAGTTCTTTTTCTAAACTAATAATATCTCTACTAAAACTTGATTGAGATTTTTTCAAAACTTTTGAGGCATGGTTAAAACTTTTGTATTTTGAAATTTCCTTAAAAGTTTTTAATTTTTTCCAATTCATAGATTAATATTATGTAAAATATTAATTTTTAATAATATTTTTTATGCAATTCAGTTATGCTAAAATTAAAAGGCCCAGATTTTAAGTCTGGGCCTTTCATGTAACTAACTAAACGATTAGACTGAATTAGTCTCTAATAGCATAAGCAGTGACACCAATCTCAGCGACATCTGTGCCTTTCTGTTCTGCTTCCTTACTGATTCTTATTCCAAATGTTAAAGCCATTATTTTCCATATGATAAGTGAAACAGCAAAAACAAATACAAGAATGCTTATTACACCAAGAAATTGTGCTCCAAAGTTTGTATCAGCATTTGTTAAAGGAACTGCAAGAGTGCCCCAGATTCCAGCGAACCCGTGTACTGGTATTGCGCCAACTACATCATCAATTTTTGCTTTGATCAAAAGCTTACAACCTAACACAACAAGTGCTCCACCGATTGCTCCAATTATTATTGCAACACCTGGTGTTGGTGCAAGAGGTTCAGCAGTAATTGCTACTAATCCACCTAAACAACCATTTAACATCATAATGACATCTGTCTTACCTGTTAAGAACCTTGTAATTAGTGCGTTAGCGATAACACCTCCACAAGCAGCCAAATTTGTATTAATAAAAATCTTAGCTATTGCAGTTGCATCATCAACAGTACCCAGAGCAAGTTGTGATCCGCCGTTAAATCCAAACCATCCAAACCACAATATAAACACACCAACCGTTGCTAACGGAATTGATGAGTTTGCAAATCCTGGCATTGGTTTATCTGATTTAGTAGCAAATCTACCTAGTCTCGGTCCAAGAATTATTGCTCCAGCCAAAGCAGCTGCAGCACCGGTTGCGTGAACTAACGTTGATCCAGCAAAATCTGAGAAACCAGCGGCTGCTAACCAACCACCGCCCCACTGCCAGCCCATCTGAATTGGGTAAATTATACCTGCTAATATCGCAGCAAAAATAAAGAATGGCCAAATTTTAATTCTCTCTGCTAATGCCCCTGAAACTATTGAAACAGTAGTTGCACAGAAAACCATTTGAAAGAACCAATCTGATCCATCTGAATAACCTGTTTCAAGTTTTGAACCATCGCTCCATGGAACGAATGACCCGATATAACCACCTTCAGGTATACCATAAGCTAGATTATATCCACCAAGCCAGAACATAATTCCAGCTATCGCAAACAATCCAATATTTTTCGTTGCAATCGATGCAACACTTTTCGATGATACCATTCCAGATTCTAACATCGCAAAACCTGGCGCCATAAACATCACTAGAAAACCACAAATTAAAAATAACAAAGTATTAAAAATATATTGTGTTTCAGCTCCGACTTTACTTTCTGCTGAAAAACTAGGCTCAACTAGAAATATCAAGGCAAAAAGTGCAAAAGATAAGCAGTGACTTATTTTTTTCATTTTATTCTCCTTTTTAAATTATTGTTATGCACTTTTTAGATAATAAATAATTAGACTAAAGCGTTAATGAAGCCGGTCAGGTTTACTAAATTTAGATATCTAAAATTGTAATATTAGTATTGCAGTTAGAGAATACTTTTAAGGTGTGCTTAAATTTAACTAACAGGGGACAAGAAGTGAGCAAACTCAAGCACACACTTAATTCCTAATAGTATTCGCAAATTATTTGTATCAAAATCTGCTTAATTCCCTCAAAACGAGTCTAGTGAATATTCAAATGGCTATTTTCTTAGCTTTTTCTATATATTTTTCTCTCAACAGTTTAGTGAATTTACCCGGGCTGCCATCAGAAATCTTCGTATTATTAATTTTTACGACAGGTGTTACAAACGTTGTTGCGCTTGTTATAAATGCCTCGGAAGCACTCTGAGCCTCACTGATTGTAAAATTTTTAAAATCAATCTTATAATTCAATTCTTTTGCACATTCAGCCACTGCATCTCTAGTTATACCTTTTAATATTAGGTTATCCGCTTGTCTTGTAATCACAGTTCCGTTTCTAATTATCCAGGCATTGTTTGATGTCCCCTCAGTTACGTATCCATTTCTAACCATCCATGCATCATCAAAACCTTCCTGGGCTGCACTAAATTTGGCAAATGAGGGATATAGTAATTGCACTGTTTTAATATCACACCTTCCCCATCTGTTATCCTCAATAGTCATTACACTAATGCCCTGCAAAGCACTTTTATTATTAATTAAATCTTTTTCTTGAGTAAAAGCTGTTACTGTAAAATCATTATTAGATTTTGGAAAATCAAAACTTCTCTCCGCGACTCCTCTTGATACCTGCAGGTAGACAGTGCCTTCCTTTAAATTATTTTTTTTAACAAGTTCTCTATGAAATGTTTTTATTTCCTCGTGATTCAACATCCTTGGATATTTCAATTCTGACATAGAACGATCTAAACGCTTCATATGATTATCAAAATCTATCAACTTACCATCTATAACAGATGTTACTTCATATAGTGCATCACTAAATAATAAAGCTCTATCAAAAATTGAGACTTTTGCCTTAGCCTCTTCAATATATTCTCCATTAAGATAAACTATCCTGCTCATATAATTACATTGCCTCTTTAAATTTATTGTTCAAGTAATCAAATAAGTCTTTTTGATTTAAAACTTTTCTATTCAATAACTCTTTATTTTGAAATGGATAATCTGACCTAAAATGTGTTCCACGACTCTCTTTTCTTTGCAAAGCAGCAAAAGTAATTAACTTCGAAACCAATAACATATCCTTTAACTTTGCTGACATTCTACTCGTTTCTCTCTCTATTCTTAAAAATTCTACAAACGCCTGGTCTAACGAAGACTTATTCCTATCTACCCCAACAAATTTATTCATTGCTGAACGTAATTGCCAAATGTATTTTTTTGCTCTTATTTTACTAATAGTTTTTTCTTTAGGAATATAATTTGCAATGTTTATTAAGTTATGGCTTTTTTTTGGTGGTTCTGAATTTATTGTATCTGCAATCCTTTTAGAAAAAACAAATGCCTCTAAAAGGGAGTTGCTTGCTAATCGATTAGCTCCATGAGCCCCTGTCGAACTACATTCACCACACGCCCACAAACCTTCAACGCTAGTCCTCCCATTAATATCAACTTGGATACCACCCATATGGTAATGGGCAGCTGGTATTATAGGAATTAAATCCTTAGAAGGTATGATTGACGATTGATTTAGATATTGTGATGCTGTTGGAAACATTTGTTCAAAATTAATTTTAAAATGTCTGCAATCTAAAAAAGTTGAATGTCCCTTTAATTTATGTTTATGAATAGACCTAGATACAATATCCCTTGGTGCCATTTCCCCCAGAGGATCATCTTTAAATACAAATCTATTATTTTTTTCATCAACTATAAATGCACCCTCACCTCTAATTGCTTCTGTCAAAAGAGGTGCAGGGTCTAATCCGACGTCTAAAGCTGTTGGATGAAATTGTACAAACTCTAGGTCGACTAATTTGGCATTTGCTTTTGCAGCCATCGCAATTGCTTCACCATAAACATCTCTTGGATTAGTTGTATGAGCATAAATACTTCCTAGTCCACCTGTAGCTAATATGACGTTTGGGGATTGAAAAAAAACGAAATTGTCTACTGCTTCATTTTTATGAATATGACCCATAATGCCATGACATTGATTATCTTTTTGTATGATGTGATCAATTGAAATGTCTTCTACGAAAGTAATGTGCCCCTGCTGTCTAGCATAATCTATTAGATGGCTAACAAGAAACTTTCCTGACTGATCTCCATTTATTTTTAATACTCTGCGATAAGAGTGAGCGGCCTCTTTTGATAAACAAAAACCATTACTATCTTTGTCGAAATTGACACCAATTTTCTCTAAAAATTTAACGACGTCTAAAGCGTCCTCAGTAATAGTTTTTACTGCGATTTTGTTACTTAAACCTGAGCTGGCTCTCAGAGTGTCATCAAAATGTTTTTGTGGACTGTCTTCTTTAGTAACAGACGCAGCAATTCCACCCTGTGCCCAAGCGCTTGATGACATCTCTCCCAATTTTCTTTTTGTTACTAGCGTAACTTTTCTAGGATAAAGTGACACAGCCGTCATTAATCCAGAAATACCAGATCCAACAATAACTACGTCTGACTTATAAATACTTTCCATGATTATTTTTTAATATAAATATACTCTAATGAAAACTTTTTTAGTTCTAATTTTTACGTTTATTTTGTCGCTAAATGCTTTTGGCGCAGGTAGCGATGATGATAATACAATTGTAAAGCCACGATCATACAAGAATGCTGTTAAATTAATTAAAAAAGAGCAATATTCAAAAGCGATCTTAATTCTGGAAAAAATTTTAGATAAAAATAAATATCGCAAAGATCCTGATATATTAAATGAATATGCTTTTGCCCTCAGAAAAAGTGGTGACTTATCCAAGGCAGAAGTTTTTTATAATAAAGCTCTAAAAATTGATCCAGAGCATTCAGGTGCACTTGAATATTTAGGTGAGCTTTATGTTGATACCAAGAGAAAAGATAAAGCTAATCAGTTATTATCAAAACTAAAAAACTGTAAATGCGAAGAGTATTCTGAATTAAAAAATTATATTTCTAAGACTAATTAGAATTTTCAAGTAACCTTAGAACACATTCACCAAATTTTTCGGTTTTCGGTTTAAAACCTAAATCTTTGCACTGATTTTTAAACTTTTCAAAATCAATATTTTTTTTTAAATTTGATTTTTTTTTTGGTTGATCAATGCTTTTACCAACTTTTTTTAAAACTTTCATAAATTCATATTTTGAAAAATTTATAAATTTGATTGTGCATTTTTTTGCATCTTTAATTTTAAGAATTTTACCCTTTTCATCTTTTAAATTTTTTACTTTCGTTTCGTTACAATGGTCAAGTGCCATATTTGCAAATGTAATTTTTGTTAAATCTGTGTCATCTATGATTGCTGGTTTTATAAATTTACATTTTTGTAAATTTAATGGTCCAACAACTAAACCTTTTTTTCCGATACATTTTGATTTCTTATCGCCAAAAAAATGATGTTTGCTGTTATAAATATGTTGATTAACATTCACTTTACCATTCACAGTCATTTTTTGTGATAGCAGCGCAAGATATTTAGGTCTCACTTTTAAGTGCTCTTCTAATTTAAACCAATATGCTTTGGTTTTAGAGTAATCGTCAGCATAAGCATCTTTTTTATTATATCCTAGATCAATTAATTCTTTAAAGTTTTCAGGGCCTAATCGTTTTTCTGCTAAACTTTTTGTGGAAAAAAAAACTAAAATTATAATGATAAATCTTAACATGATAATTTATTACCAAGCTATTTCAGATCCATCCCAATTAAAAAATTTTCCAGTCTGAGATTGATCTATTGAGTTTATAATTTTTACCAAATGTTTAGCAGTCTCCTCAGGATTTTGAATTTTAAGATTTGTTTTTTGAAACGGTTCCGATAAATTTGATCTTACGGTACCAGGGTGAAGTGCAACAAAAATTGCATTTTTATTCTTAACTTTCATTTCAATTGATGCTGTCTTAATAAATTGGTTTAAAGCTGCTTTTGAAGCTCGGTAAGAATACCACCCACCATAACCATTGTCACTGATAGATCCAACTTTGGCCGACAGTGAAGCAAAAACTGATTTTTCGTCTTTATCAAGTAATGGTGCAAAATGTTTTATCAAAAGAACTGGTCCAATTGCATTTATTATAAAATTTTTTTTAACAAATTCAAATTCAATTTTTTTTAAACTTTTTTCTGGCATCACATTATTTTCATGTAAAATGCCAGTAGCATCAAAAAATATTGATATAGGTTTATTTTTTTTCTTTACAAATTCTATTGCATCCAAAATTGTGTTCTCATTATTAAAATCAATAGACGGAGTGGTTTTGGTTCCAATCTTTAGTATATCTGAAAAACCAATTTTACTAATCTCATTAGCTATTGACTCACCAATTGCTCCGGTTCCACCAACAATAACTGCTAAATTGTTTTTATTCATAAAAAAAAGGCCGTAAGTAATATTACGGCCTTTTTTGAAATAATCAAATTTAAGCTTTTAATGCTTGATCTAAATCTGCAATAATATCATCGGCATGTTCAATTCCGATTGACAGTCTGACATAGCCTGGGGTAACCCCTGCTGCTGCCATATCTTTTGCATTTAGTTGAGAGTGTGTTGTACTAGCAGGATGTATTGCTAATGACCTTGCATCACCAATATTTGCAACGTGGTATAACATTTTAAGGCTATCAATAAATTTTTTACCAGCCTCTAAACCACCTTTCAATTCAATACCCATAAGGGCACCATAACCACCTTTTAGATATTTTTTTGCTCTTTCTCCAACCTCTCCATCGTGAAGCGTAGAATAAATTACTTTCTCTACTTTAGAATGCTTTTGTAAAAATTTTTTTACTTTTTCAGCGTTTTCACAATGTTGTTTCATTCTTAAAGCCACAGTTTCCAGGCCTTGAATAATCTGAAACGCATTGAATGGACTGATTGCAGAGCCTAAATCTCTAAGCAAAACTACTCTCGCTCTAATTATAAAAGGAATATTAGCTCCTGTTAATTGAGGAACTGCATCACCCCAAACTGCACCATGGTATGACGGGTCTGGTTGCCAAATATTTGGTTGTCTTTCTTTCTTAACCGACCAATCAAAGTTACCAGAGTCAACTATAATCCCACCAATACTGTTACCGTGTCCCCCGATAAATTTTGTTAATGAATGCATTACAATAGCTGCTCCATGCTCAATTGGCTTACAAATCACCGGGCAAGCTGTATTATCAACAATCAAAGGAATACCATGTGGTCGTCCTATATCCGCCACCTCCTTAATTGGAAAAACTCTTAAAGATGGATTTGGCAAAACCTCCGCATAAAACAATCTAGTTTTATCGTCTATCAACTTTTCAAAATTTTTAGGATCTGAAGGATCAGCATACCTTACTTCAACACCCATAGATTTAAGAGTATTCGAGAATAAATTTACTGTTCCACCATACAAATCTGTTGATGCCACAATATTATCACCAGCACTGCACAAGTTTTGAACAACGAATGCTGATGCTGCTTGTCCTGAACTTACGCATAAACCAGCAACTCCACCTTCTAATGCCGCAACTCTTTCTTCCAACGTATTCGTCGTTGGATTCATTATTCTCGTATAAATATTACCAAACTCTTTTAATCCAAAAAGATTAGCGGCATGCTCTGCCGAATTAAACTGAAAAGACGTAGTTTGGTGTATTGGAACTGCGACAGACGTTTGGCTCTCGTCACGTCTGAAAGTTCCACCATGAAGACCGATAGTCTCTGGATTTGTACTTTCTGTTGTCATTGTTACTCCTTAGTTATTCATTTGTTGTCAATGATTATCTAGGCTTTTGGGAGGTACGCTTTAGCTGTATCTTAGTCCGCAAGCTGCTTCAAATCGACAACGACTTATTACAATTTTTATTTGTTCAAATCAAGTAGTTGTTTGATATTTTTCCTAATTTTAACATTTAAAGTTAAATAACGCCTATCATCAACATGTTATAATTCACCCGTAAAGTGAGATTTTAATAAGTGCTGATAAAAAAATTCAATATCTACCTAAACTGCTTAATTCTTATTACAAAATATCCTTTAATTTTTTAAGTTATTCTATTTGATTATTAATATAATATGAAAATTTTTCAGATAGTAAACTATCTATCCTATAAAAATTTGGAATTAAGAAAGGCCTTCTAGGATGAACTCTATCATTGACCCAATTACTAGACCACCCTTTCGTAGTTTCAACGCATAATTTAGAAAAATTATAGATATTAAATTTATCCTGTATCTGAAAGCAACCATTTAGAAAAATATCTACGTAAGATTGAACAATTGGATGATTGTTATCAGGTTTAAGAATATTATTTTTTTTTGCTGTATAAATCCAAAAATTTTTATTTTTGGGATTTACCTTTTTGCCAAAAAATTTTAGTTCTTTAAATTTAACCCTATATCTGCAATATCCTCTTTCTCTTTTATCTAATTTTTTGATAGATTTAATATTTAATGGGTAATAAATAGCATTTATTGTTGACCCAATTTTTCTTGAAACCGTTAAAAAAGTAATTTTGTACCTTTGACTTCTTTGGCCCCACTCTCTTTGAAAATTCTTAATAAATATGGGTTTAACATTTATTGCCTCTTTATTAGTTCTGGTTCTTGAATTTTCTTCCATCAAACTTCCGTAACCGATAATAAAATTTTTAGATCCTTTTTTTGGTATTTGATTGCATTCATCTGCATAAGTTTTTTCAATTAATAAAAAAANTAAAATAAANAAAAANATAAATCTCATTTTAATGATCTCAATTTTCCAAAATNNTGNTTTGTATCNATTGCAATATAACTGTCAAANTATTTCTTATANTTTTTTAATAAACTAATAGTAATTCTTTGGTAGAAACTTATGAATTCTTTNAGCTGATTATCATCCATTCTTAATTTCTTCGGCAATTCATNTTCTTGTTTCTTTCTCCATTTAAAAACTTGGTNAAAAGAAGGAACTTTTAAAAANAGTGAAAAATCTGATTTTTTATAAATANTGTTAAAATATTTTTTACTCATAATATCCGTGTACTTTCTCCATTTTAAACTTTTATCTAAAAATTTTTCCACNTCATTAANAGGTGTATTTATTTTTAAATTCTTACATTCCTTATGACCAACNCACCATCCNTCTAAAATAAATACGTCATATGGAAATTTTATATTTATAAATTTAGATTTCAAAATATCATCATGACCTTTGGAGAATANTGGTAATTTATATTCATTTTTTTTATTAGATCTAAATTTTTTTAAAATTTTTTTTAATAAATTAAAATTATGTGTTCCTGGAACACCTCTNACNAAAAATAATTTTGAAATTTTATTTGANAGTTTTNATCTTTCTTTTTTGCTCAAATAAAANTTATCAATTGATAGAATCAAAACTTTAAGTTTATTTTTTTCTAAATTTTTTTTAATATGATATGCAAACGTAGTNTTCCCAGAACCTTGNGCTCCTGATATTAGGCAAAAAATATTTTTTCTTTTTTTTTTTAAAAATACAATTCTTTCNGCAACGTCTTTANTTNCATTTATATACTTTTTATTGATCACTTATTAATACAATTTTGACTGTCAAACTTCTCAACAATATTTTTTTTAGGGTTAATATAAAATTTTCTTTCACATGTAATTATCAACTGACTTTTTTTATAAATATAAATTTTATATGGCGATATAAATGTAATTTTTGAAGGCTCACCTAGTTTTGACTTTAGGGTATAGCTTTTTTTACCTAAATATTTTTCAAGAATTCTTTTTTCTTTTTNTTGAGACTCTGAGATCTCTTTATCGACATAACTGCATTGATTGAGAAAAAAAAACAAAGAGAGTATTGTGAATTTTATAAAAATATTCATAAGGTTATTTTACATTTATTTGAAAAGTAATGAAATACGATTTTGCAATTATAGGAAGTGGAATTATTGGCTTAACTCTTGCCTTTAAACTCAGGCGAAAATTCGTTAATTCAAATATTATAATTTTTGAAAAAGAACCAAATTCCATATCACATGGATCTGGAAGAAACAGCGGTGTTCTACATAGTGGCATTTACTATGACCCAGGATCTCTAAGGGCAAATCTTTGTACAACGGGTGTAAAAGAACTTAAAGATTATATTATATCAGAGAAACTCTGGATTAATGAATGNGGTAAATTACTAATACCTACCTCGAAATTTTCTAATTCAAATTTAGAAAATCTTTTTGAAAGAGCAAAAAATAATGGAGTTGAAGTTCATAAAATTAAAAGTACAGAAATTGAAAACTTAGAGCCAAATATAAATTGTCAATTTAAATATGGTTTGCATGTCCCATTTACTTCAGTTGCTGATCCTAAAGAAGTGTCGGAATCGTTAATTAGAAATCTTAAAAAAATGAATGTAAATTTTAAATATAACTCTAAAATTTTAAAAATTATTAGTAACGAAGTTATTACTAAAGATGACAAGATTGAAGCTGGGAAAATTTTTAATTGTGCTGGGCTTTTTGCTGACGAAGTTGCTAAAAAATCTAATCTTGAGTTTCGATTTANCTTTCTACCTTTTAAAGGAAAATATTGGAAAATTAAAAATAAAAATTTTAAACTTAATCATCTAGTCTATCCTATTCCCGATCTCAGATACCCATTCTTAGGATTGCATTCCTCTCATAATCGTAATGGTGATTTTTTTATCGGCCCTAGCTCTACACCAGTATTTGGTCGTGAACAATATNATGGTTTTTTTGGTGATAGTATAAGTGAAAGTTTAAGTTTATTTTTAAATTTCAGTAAAAAAATTATTTTTAATGAAAATAAACTAAGATCTTTAGCGGTAAAAGAAATGTTATTGTTAACAAAATATGGTTTTTTTAATGAAATTAAAAAAATGTTTAAAAATATTAAATCCGATGAATTAGAATTATCAGAACATAAAATCGGTATACGCTCACAAATTTTCGATCCTAATAAAAAAAGTCTAGTTAATGATTTTGTTGTTATTAATCAGGATCATACTACTCACGTACTCAATGCAATCAGTCCTGCATGGTCGGCATCTTTTGCATTTGCAGATTATCTTATCGATAAAGCAAAATTATGAATGTTCCAATAATTAACCATCCCGATTATGTTGCCCAAATTGGTGATGATCATCGCTTCCCTATCCAAAAATTTGGTGAGTTAATTAAATTATTAAAAAATAAAAATATAGCCAAAGATACAAATATTTATNAACCAACTGAAGTATCTATTTCAACTTTGTTAGATGTGCATGAAGAAGCATACATAAATAAAATCAATAATTTGTCATTAAATAAAGATGAGATAAGAAAACTAGGTTTTCCATTAGTTAAAAGTGTAAGAAGAAGGTCATTTGTTGCAACCGGAGGTACAGTGCTTGCATCAAAACTAGCGGTGAAACATAAGCTGGCATGCAATACTGCCGGAGGCTCACATCATGCATTTCCTAATCAAGGAAATGGCTATTGTGTTTTTAATGATGTAGCAGTTGCAGCAAAATATCTAAAAAAAAAATATCAATATAAAAAAATTTTAATTTTAGATCTAGATGTTCACCAGGGGGACGGTACTGCCAAAATTTTTGAAAATGATAACGATATTTTTACTGTAAGCGTTCACTCAAAAAAAAACTATCCTTCTCAAAAACAGATAAGCAATATTGATGTAGAACTAGATGATGGAATAAAGGATGAAGAATATATCAATATCATCGAACATTTATTTAAAAAAATTGAAAATCAAAACTTTGAATTTGTTTTTTATATAGCTGGAGTTGATATACATTTTCAAGATAGATTGGGTAAGTTAAATATCAGCGAAGAGGGTATTAGAAAAAGGGAAAATTTAGTAATAAATAATTTTTTTAAAAAAAAAATACCTTTATGCGGTGTGCTTGGTGGAGGGTACAATCAAAATTTTGAACAATTGGTAAATTTACACTCAATTTTACACGAAACATGTCACAGTGTTCTAAATAACTAAATAATAGTTACAAGCTCTTCTGATGATGTTGGATGAACAGGAATAGTTTGGCTCAGATCTTTCAAATATAAGTTTTTTTGAAATGAAATAGCTAAAGACTGAATTATTTCTGCAGCAGATTCTCCAATATAAATAATTCCTAAAACTTTTTCAGTTCTAGGACAGTACAAAATTTTGATAAAAACTTTTCCTTTTTGACTTTTATAAAATGAATATTTAAGTGGACTAAATTCTGTTGATAAAACTTTATATTTAATTTTTAATTTTTTAAGATCTTTTTCCCCATAACCAATTGAACCGACTTCTGGCTGAGTAAATATTGCTGAAGCAACTTTATTATAATCTAACTTTAAATTATTTTTTTTATTACTTAAATAGTCAAATAATATCATAGCTTCTCTAATCGCAACTGGTGTAAGGTTCTTTCGATTGGTCACATCGCCGATGGCAAAAATAGTTTTATCATTTGATCTCGAATTTCTGTCAACTTTGACCGCATTATTTTCGTCAAGCTTAACTTTAGTATTTGTTAAATTTAAATTTTTAGTATTTGGCGATCTACCAATAGCATAAATTAAAAGATCAGATTTGATGGACACTTTATTTGTTAGTGCGATAACTTTATCATTTTTTTTTATAATCTTTTTTAAAAAGGTTTTGCTGAAAATTTTTATTCCTTTTTTTTGTGCATAATACAAAACTCTACTTCCAATATCTGTATCAAATTCATTTAAAATTGTTTTTTTTCTAAAAATCAAATTCACTTCATAATTTAGATTTTTTAATAAAAATGCAAATTCTAAAGCAATATAACCACTTCCAACTATTGAAACCTTTTTGGGTATCTTCTTTAATTCGAAAAATTGGTCTGAACTTATTCCATGCTCTGATCCTGTTATATTTGGATAGTTTGGTTTAGAACCTGTTGCTATTATTATTTGCTTTCCATGAATAATTTTCTTACTTTTTTTAATAAAATTCTATTTGAAGAAATAAACGTAGCGTGATCCTGAATAACTTCTACGCCAGCCTTTTTTAAGTTTTTAATATAAATTTTGTTTAATCTTAAAATTTCCTTATTTTTTTTTTTGAACTAAATCCTTCCACTTATGTTTTGCCACACTGATATTCCATCCAAAAACTTTTGCATCCGCCATCTGATCAAAAAAGCTTGACGCATAAACATAAAGTTTTTTAGGCACGCAACCTCGTATAACACATGTTCCACCAACGCGATTATTTTCAATAATACAAATTTTTTTACCATTACTTGCCATCAATCTAGCAAATCTAACTCCGCCAGATCCTGCGCCTATAACAATAAAATCGTATTTTTTTTTCATAATTTATTTTTTTTATAATTATACTATATTATAAGTCTATATGCCTTCATTTGATGTCACAAGTAAAGTAAATCAGCAAGAATTAACAAATGCCATTTCAAATTGTAACCGTGAGATTTCTACAAGATTCGATTTTAAGGGTTTGCATGTTCTTATTGAAGCTAATCAAAAGGATAATACTATAACCGTTGTTGCTCCAGATGAATTGAAGCTGAAACAAGTAAACGATTTACTCAAAGGTCATCTAGTAAAAAGAAAAATTGATCCTCGAGTTTTTGATATTCAAAATGCCGTGGAAGGAACGGGATCGTCTAAAAGACAGATAATTAAAATCAAAGAAGGTATATCACAGGAAACAGCAAAAAAAATTATAGCTGAAATAAAAAAAACAAAAGTGAAAGTTCAATTAAAAATTCAAGGAGATGAATTACGAGCCGATGGAAAGAAGAGAGATGATCTACAAGAAGTCATGCAACTCATAAAGAAAATTGATATTGGACAGCCTGTTGATTTTACTAATTTTAGAGATTAATGACAAAACGTTATTCAGGAAAATCTAGAAAAGATAGAAAATTTAATAAAAAAGCAAAATTAAGTAAAAAGAATAAGTCAAAGTTAAAAAAATAATTGATTTAAACTCTAATCAAGATTACACACTTCCCTACATGCAAAAAGAAATTAGTAATTTATCTAAAAAATTAGCAAAAGCATTTAATACCAATACTTTAATTGCTCCATTGCCAAAAAAATTTTGTAAAAATACAAAAAATGCAAATCTTCTAAGAATAGCCTCAGAAAAATTAATCAAAAGTCCAGTAATTGGTTTTAAAGCGGGAGCAACTGGAAAAGCGATGCTTAAAAAATGGAAAGAAAAAGAACCTTTTTATGCATCAATTTTTAAGAAAAATCTTATAAAAACAAATTCTGCAGTTAATCTATCTAAAAATACATTTGGTATCGAGCTTGAAGTTTTCTATTTCTTAGATAAAAAAATTTTTAAATCAAAAACAAAGTTAACTACTCAAAATATTAAAAAATATATTCATGGTATGGGGCCGTGTATTGAGCTTGTTGGTTACAGACAGAGAAAAAAAGGTGTCACATGCCTCGGTGATTTGACAGCAGATTTTGGATGTAATGTTAAATTTATTATAGGCAAAAAAAAGAAATTTAAAAATTTAAAATTTAATAATCTGGCTACTAAACTTCATAATAAAAAAAGTGGACAAACAGTAGAAGGCAATACAAAAGTAGTTTATGACTCTCCAATAAAATCATGTGTATGGTTAGTTAATAAGGCTAAAAAAGACAAAGTTAGTATCAATAAAAATTTTTATGTATTTACAGGTTCTACTGTTGGAGTTGTTCCTATACAACAAAAGGGTACTTTTGAAGGTCAGATAAAATCAATTGGTAAGGTTAAAACAACAATACGTTAATCTACTTTTTCAATTTTCTTTCTTTATCAAACATAATCGCCAATCTATCGATAATGTAATCTGAAGCATCAAATATATTTTGAGGCTGAAAATTTTTGGGATAGCCTATATCGGTTTTGTCATCTAAACAAATTGGATTATTTAATCTTTGCGATACATCCTCACCTTCAACATATAATAAAATTAAGTAATCTTTATCAGTGGGTGCATCATCATTTTTGATTAAGCATTCTCCACTTTCAGTAATATTGTCAACAAATCTTAACGGTGCCCTCTTTTTAGTGATATATCTTTTATTGATTTGAAAAACTATTGACTTCATATTTCTAGAAAAACGCTCCAATCTTTCTACCAACTTTTGTTTTAAAGCATTTTCAGCTTTTTCCGCTTCTAATACAACCCTTGCTTCTTCGCGGTTTTGTCTTCTAATTTCTAGTTCAGCTAATTTTTCATTTCTAATATTTTGCCGGTACTGCTTATATCTTGCTCTTATATTAGAAAACCGATCACCAAGACTCCACAAATGATCTTTTAGCCGATATATTTTTTTTCTTTCTTCATTTTTAATATCTTTAACAAGCTGAATACGAAATTTGTCCCTGTTTTTGATTTTTTGTTCTGCAAATTTTCGCTCTAGTTTAATTAACTTCTCTAATTTAATTATATTTTTTTTTGTTCTTTTAATTTTTAATTTTTCAAAATAAATATAAAATTTTATCTTTATTTTTCTTATATAGTCTTGAAATTTAAATTTTAATTTTTCAAAGAAATGGGGTTTCTTTAAATGTTTTATTTTTTTCTTTTTTTTAATTTTTTTCTTTTTTTTAATTTTTATTCGAATTTTTTTGTTTCTTTTTATTTTTCTACTTCTTTGTTTATTTTTCTTAATCGTACGCCTTCTTTTATTTTTGGAAAAAGTTTTTTTTTTTGATTTCTTTTTTGTCTTTTTTTTCTTTTTTTTTGGCATTAAGTTTAAATTGATTATTTAAATTCTTTTAGAAGATTTTCTGCTCCTCGTGCAAACAGATTGGTGTCACTATTTACGGCTACAAATGTATAACCGTCCTTAATGTATTTTTTTGCATAATCTTTTTTACCGGTAAGAATCCCCGCAGGTTTCCCTGATTTTTTACAAAGTTCCAAACCCTCATAAATTAAATCTTGAACCTCTTTATCTTCAAATTGTCCTATTTTTCCTATTGAACTTGATAAATCGCTGGGTCCAATAAAAATACCATCAATACCCTCTACATTAGCTATATCGGGAATATTTTTTATTGCCTCTTTTGTTTCGCACTGTATCAAAACACATATTTCTTGCTCAGCCACAGTGTAATAATTCTCTACATGTCCATAACGATTCATTCTGGCTGCTGACATTACACCTCTAACACCCTTGGGTGGATATCTGGTTGCTTCTACAGCAGCCGTGGCTTCATCTTTATTTTGAACAAACGGATATAGTATCGTTTGAGCGCCCATATCTAAGATTCTTTTTACTATCACAGGCTCATTCCATGGTACTCTTACAACTGGCTCAGTATTGTAGCCTTCCATGACTTGTAATTGTGTAAGAACCTCTTGAATATCATTTGGAGAATGTTCCATATCAATAACAGACCAATCAAAACCTGTAACAGATATAATTTCTGCGACTGTATTGTTTGTTAAACAGCTCCAAATACCAATTTGCTTTTCTTTTTTAAGAATATTCTCTTTAAATTTATTTTTTTTATTTTTCATAATAAATTGGTATCTTATTTAAAAAGTTTATCAAATTTTTTTAATAAATCTTTTGGATTGTCTTTTAAAAGATCCTTTAAAATATCTTTTTTTAAATTTTGTAAATTTTTATCAAACTTTTGGCGAACTTTTTGAGTTAAAATATCACTTTGAACTTTGCTAATTACATTTGTTAATATCATAGCAAAAACGTCTTTGAAATGATTAGCATTTTTTGAATTTCCAACGTTTAAAAACTCCATATTGCTTAATTTAGTTTTAGTATTGATTTTCAAATCATCAGATATTACATTGGCTTTTGAATTTAAAAAAACTAATTTTTTTATTATAAAATTTTTATCATTTTTCTTTGATGAGAATATCTTCGCATTATCCATTCCACTTTTATCAACACCCTTAAAAGCCTGATTAATTAATGATAAATTGTCAATTATTTTCCCATTTTCAATTAAAACCTTATAGTAAAAATTCACTTCATCAATTTCAACAATTTTTGCCTCAATAGTTTTGTTCAAGAGTGTATTAAAATCAATTAAAATTTTGATCTTTTTAATTTTTAATAAATCTCCAGGAAAATTATTATTATTTTGAACTGTAATATTTTCTAAAATAATTTCTTCGTTCAAAAAATTTATTTTAAATTCATCAATAATAAATTTTCTTTCAGCTATTTTTGAAATTTTTTTCTCAATATATTTTTTAGCAAAATTATCTACAATAATTTCTGAGGTGACGTAAATACCACCGACTATTAGAAATAAAAAAAAAACTTTTTTCATAATAATAATAAATAGATTATCATAGTAATTATTAAAATAATAATAAAACCAATAATTTTATTTTTAATAAAAAAATAATCAATAATTCCTAAAAAGATCTTATTTTTTTTCATTTATGTATTTCAAGAAGTATATCTCTAGCTCGGTTGATTTTACTGGCCAGTTCAGTGCTACCTGATTTATCAGGATGAGCTTTTTTTATTTTTTCTTTGTGCGCATTAATAATATCTTTTCGGCTACAGTTTCTTGCTAATTCTAATGTCTTGTAAGCATCATTTATCTCACTTACCGATGACCCGAATGAATTGTTTGGTCTAGCGTTTCTTATTCTTAAAATAGTAGCAATAAGGCGGTATAAATAAATTATATTAATAAAATTGAATAAACTTCGTTTTAAGGCTGTTCCTAGGACAGCAAAAAACGGTAGTGACAATAAGTATCTACCGGCTAAAATAAGTAAGATAATTGACAATATTGAGACAAGAACAATTCCAAATTTAAACATTCCTGAAAAAGTTTTTTTATCCATATTGGAAATTAGCCAAAGAGCACCATATAAGATAATAAAAATAACTAAGCTTAAAATTATCAAATTCATTAATGAACTTAGTACCTAAATTAAGAAAAGAAAAAAAGGTGATAAATATTCACCAGGATAAATTAATTGATGAATATGCTTGGATTAAACAAGAAGATTGGCAATCAGTCCTTAAAGATCCGTCAAAACTAAATAAAGAGGTATTAAAGTACATAAATGAAGAAAATAATTACAAATCTGAAAAGCTTAAAGATTTAGACACTTTTAAAAAAAAAATATTTGAAGAATTAAAAGGAAGAATAAAAGATAAAGATTCATCTGTTCCTGTTAAAGATGGTCAGTTTTCATATTACACCAAATACATAGAAAACTCAGAATATCCCCAGTTTCTAAGAGTAAATAAAAAAAAAGATGTAGAAATTATTTTTGATGCCAATATAAAATCTAAAAATTTTAAATTTTTTAACCTTAACTCTGTCAGTCACAGTTATAACCATCAATACTTAGCATACAACGTCGATACTAATGGAAGTGAATATTATGATCTAAGTGTTGAAGAAATTTCAACAAAGAAAATTATTACAAAAAAAATAGAAAATACTACTGGAGAAATTGTGTGGCATCCAAACAATAATATAATTTTTTATACTGTGTTAGATGGTAACCATAGACCTAATAAAATATTTGCTCATAAAATCGGAAGCGATCCTAAAAATGATAAGTGTATATTTGAAGAGAAAGACGCTGCATATTTTTGCTCCCCTTCAATCAGCCAAAGTAAAAAATATCTTTTTATTAGAACTGGGGATCACCAAACATCAGAGTATTGGTTTAGTCCTATAGATGATTTTGAAAATATTAAGTGTTTTAGAAAAAGAAAAGAAAAGGAAGAATATGAAATTGATCATGCAAACGATTTTTTTTATATTCTTAGTAACCTTGATCAATGTAGAAATTTTAAAGTTTCAACCACAAAAATAAATAATATTAATGAGTGGAAGGACTTTATTGAGTATAATCCAAGACACCTCCTGCTTGATTTCACGGTTCTGAAGAAGTGGTTTATTTTATTACAAAGAGTTAATGGGTTAAATCAAATTCTAATAAAAAGTTTAGATAGTTTGGAAGAGCATCTAATTAAATTTGATGACGAAACCTATGAATTATCACTATCAGGACAATATGAATTTGATACTGATTTAATAAGAATCTCATATAGCTCACCAGTCACGCCATCAACAATTTATGATTATAACTGTTATCTAAGAAAAAAAATTCATAGGAAAACACAAGAAATTCCATCAGGCCATAATAGTAAAGATTATATTTGTAAAAGAGTTATGGTGACAGCTCACGATCAAGAAGAGATACCCCTCACCATTCTTCACCATAAAAATACAAAAATAGATGGCAAAGCACCTTTGCTACTATACGGTTATGGAAGTTATGGAATTACAATACCTGATAATTTTTCATCAAATAGATTTTCGTTAATTAATCGCGGCTTTATTTATGCCGTTGCACATATACGAGGAGGGCGTGAAAAAGGTCAAGAGTGGTATGAAAATGGAAAACTTATGAATAAAAAAAATACTTTTTTAGATTTTATTTCTTGTGCTGAGTATCTTTGCAAAAATAAATATACATCTAAAGGACAAATTATTGCACAAGGTGGATCAGCAGGTGGTTTACTCATGGGTTATATATCCAATGAAAGACCAGAGTTATTTTTAGGAATTATAGCCCAAGTACCATTTGTAGATATCTGTAACACAATGTTAGATGAAGAATTACCCTTAACAGTAACAGAAATACCTGAATGGGGGGATATGAAGAATGACCAGGAAGCTTTTAAATACATTAAAAGCTACTCGCCATATGATAACGTTAAAAAGCAAAACTATCCTAATATGCTAATCACAGGTGGTATTACCGATCCAAGAGTTACTTATTGGGAAATGACAAAGTGGATTGCAAAACTAAGAGATTTTAAAACAGATAAAAACTTAATTGTACTGGATATGAATATGGAAGCAGGACATAGTGGTGCAAGTGGACGGTATGATTATTTAAAAGAAATTGCGCTAACATATATTTTTGCATTAAAAATTTCTAAAAAGATTTTGCCTTGAAAAATTTAACTTCATTACTATTTAATTATTATAGGTTGCTTAACGTTAGGACCTATTAAAAGTACTTGCTTAACAAAGGAGGAAAAAAATGAGTAATACTTTATCTATATTTAATCAACTAAGACCTGTTACTGTTGGTTATGATAATATTTTTGATCATTTTGAAAAAATGTTCGAAGATGATTTTTTTAAATCGCCTTCAGTAAATTATCCACCGTATAATATTGTTAAAACAGGTGAGAATCAATACAATGTTGAAGTGGCATTAGCAGGCTATAACAAAAAGGATATATCAATTGAATATGCTGATAACCTTTTGACTATTAAATCTGTTAAAGATAATTCAGAATCTAAAGATGAAAATGGAAACGTTATTCATCAGGGCATCTCAAAAAGGTTTTTTAGAAAATCTTTCACAATTGCAGATGATACAGAAGTAAAAGATGCTGAATTAAAAGACGGTCTTTTAAAAGTTTCTTTNGAAAGAATTATACCAGAGACAAAAAAACCTAGGCAAATTGAAATAAAATAATATAGGTAGAGGCGGAATATGTCGCCTCTAAACTAATTATTAATTTTTTTTTCTAACTTATCCCAAAATATTTTTTCTAATTTAANAGAATTAAGTTTATTAATTTCCTGGATACCCGTTGGAGACGTTACATTAATTTCGGTTANATAATTTCCGATAACATCTATACCGGTAAAAAATAGGCCTTTTTTCTTTAAATAGGGTTTAAGTATTTGACAAATTTTTTTATCTTTAAAAACTAAACCAGTTTTTTGTGCTGATCCACCTGCATGAAAGTTTGCTTTTATACTGCCCTTTTTTGGTATTCTAGAGACTGAACCTACATAATCACCGTCAATTAAAATTATTCTTCTATCACCTTTATTAATTTCTTTGATAAATTTTTGTACGATGATAGCTCCTTTATATTTTTTAATCATTTTTTTAATGATTTTTTTATTTTGCGAAGAGCCTTTTTTAACCTTTTCTATACCTTCGCCACCATTTCCATACATCGGTTTTAAAATCGTATATTGATTCTTTTTAACAAAATTCTCAATTTCAACCAAATTTTCTGAGATAAGAGTCTGGGGAATTATATTTTTAAAATTGAACATTGATAGCTTTTCTGGATTATTTCTGATCTCGGATGGATTATTGATCACTATTACTTTTTTATTAAGCATTTCCAGAAAATACGTAGCAGTAATATACCTCATATTAAATGGCGGATCCTGTCTTATTAAAACACAATTAAAGTTATTCAAGTTTACTGATTGNTTTTTTTCCCTTTTAAAAAATTTTTTATTTGAATTAATTATTTTAAAATAATAACCTTTAGCTATTATTCTGTTATTTTTAAGAGATATATNTTTTGGCAAATAATGGAATGTTTTGTGTCCACGAGATTGGGCCTCTTTTGCAATTGCAAAGGTACTATCCTCATTTGGGTTAATCTTCTCAAGAGGATCCATTTGGATTGCAATATTAAAATGCTTTTTCATCAAAGATTAAATTAAGATTATTTATATATTTTTTNTCGTATTCATCGATTAATTTATTAGATAGATTTTTTTTATTAATAATAAAATTATCTAGATCTTTTAAAAAAATACTTTCATCGTCATTATTTGAGTTAATTATATCTCTATTTTCCAAACCTCTTTTAGAAAGATTTAAAAAAAATTTAGCGTGATCTATCATTTTTTTTCCATAAAGTTCAGCATCAAAACCTTTTTTNGCACTTTGTGCATAAGCTTCATTGACCTCTTCATATTTCCAATTTTTAAATATTTCAAAACATTCATTTAAAATTTTTTCGTCATACAATATGCCTGTCCAAAAAGCTGGTATAGAACAAATTCCTGACCAAGAGCAGGAGTCAGCTGGTCGTATTTCTAAATACTGTTTAACTCTAACTTCTGTAAAAATTGTAGAGAGGTGATTAGCCCAATCGTCAATGTTTGCCTCTTCATTGACCTCACTTAATTCCCCTTGTATAAAATTTTTAAAATCTTTGCCTGCACAATCAAAAATTTCATCATTCCTGCTGGCAAAGTACATGGGTACATTTAATGCAAAATCACAGTATTGCTCATATGAATTTGATCTGTCAAAAAAAAAGGGTATTAAGCCTGATCTTTTGAAATCGGTATGCTGCCATATGTGAGTTCTATAACCAACAAACCCATTTAATTTTCCCTCTAGAATTGGAGAGTTTGAAAAAAGTGATACTGCAATCGGTACCAAGCAGCTTGCAACTTTAGTTTTTTTTTTAAAATCTTCTTCAGATGCAAAATCAAAATTAACTTGGGTTGCTGCAGTTCTGTGCATCATATCAAGTCCTAACGAACCTACAGATGTCATATAATTACGCATGATTGTATATCTTTTTTTCTCAAGTTGATTTATTTCATCAAATTTTGCATTTGGTATAAGACCAATTCCAATTACCCCAATGTTAAATTTAGAACAGGCTTGCTTTAACTCTTTAAGATATAAATTAACTTCTTTGCAAGTTTCGTGAATATTGCGACACGGTGCGCCTGATAATTCAATTTGTAATCCTGGCTCTAATGTTATGGATAGATTATCTTTTTTTAAACCGATAATATTGTCGTTTTCTTTAATTTCATTCCAACCATTTTGTTTCAAGATATTAAAAATTCCTTTGATACCTTTTTCAGAAAAATCTACTGGCTTTTTTGTTTCAAGGTTAAAAAGAAACTTTTCATGTTCTGTTCCAATTTTAAAGTTTTCTTCCTTTTTTTCTCCATCAGAAAAATAGTTAATTAAATTTTCTTTCGATAACATTGAAATTTCAATCTACTCTAGAAAATTTTTAATATAAACCCAAAAAGATCCACATTCGTAAATTTTAAAAAGTAAAAAATAAGGCAAATTGGAATATATGGTGAGTCGGAGGGAAAATATGTTTGAAAAATATTTTGAATTTAAAAAAAATAAAACAGATTTGAGAACTGAAATTTTAGCTGGCGTTACTACATTTTTAACGATGGCATATATTATGTTTTTGAATCCTACTATTCTAAAAGATGGTGGTTTTGATTTTGGTGGTGTTTATACTGCTACAATTTTGGCATCAGCTTTGGCATGCTTCATAATGGCTTTTTACGGAAAAACCTGGCCTGTTGGACTTGCACCAGGTATGGGTCTTAACGCATTTGTAGCTTATTATGTATGCAAGACTCTTGGCTATAGTCCAGACCAAGCTTTAGGTGCTGTACTAGTTGCTGGTGTAGTTTTCTTAGCAATATCACTGACGCCGTTGAGAGCATGGATAATCAACTCAATTCCAAAAAGTCTAAAGCTTGGAATAGGTGCTGGTATTGGATTGTTTTTAGCAATAATCGGTTTACAAATTATGGGAGTTGTCGTTGACAGTCCTGCAACACTTGTAAAGTTAGGAAATCTTAAGGACCCAATTATTATTTTAGCTTGTCTAGCATTTGTAACNATGATTGTTTTAGAAAAGCTTAATGTTAAAGGTAATATCATTATTGGTATTCTTGCTTTCAGTATTGTTGCTTGGGTTGCAGGACTGAGTAAATTTAATGGTGTTGTAGGTAACATAGAACCAATGACACATTTGATGAGTTTTGATTTCAAAGCCGGTATGACTGGTGGTATGATTTCTGTAATCTTTACATTATTCTTTGTAGATTTCTTTGATACTGCTGGAACGTTAACTTCTGTAGCAAACGTTGCAGGAAAAGTTGGTTCAAACGGTAAGGTAAAAGATATTGAAAAGGCAATGCTATCAGACAGTGTTGGAACAGTAGCTGGAGCAGTAATGGGTACAACAACTGTTACAAGTTATATTGAATCAGGATCTGGTATTAAGGCTGGAGGAAAAACAGGAATGACATCACTTGTGATTGGTGTATTATTTTTAGTCTGTTTATTTTTTGCTCCACTTGCAACTTCATTACCAAAACAAATTGATGGCGCTGCATTAGTTTATGTATCTATATTATTCGTAAGAAACATCACTGATATTGANTGGGANGATATAGCTGAAGCAGGTCCTGCGGTTCTAGCAATGATAACAATGCCATTGACCTATAGTATAAGTCATGGAATTGCCNTGGCTTTTTTATCTTATGCTTTAATTAAATTGGCTAGTGGTAAGGCTGCAAAAGTAAATCCAGCTATATGGGTAGTTGCAATTTTAAGTTTGTTAAGTTTTCTAGTTTTATAAAACTTAATTTAAAAAAACCGGGATTAATTAGTCCCGGTTTTTTTTTAAATCTTCAATTCTTATTTCTTCATATTTTTCAAATGGCTGAATAATCCAAGGACTATCTTTAAGTTTTTTAGCACAATAGTCTGGCTCAAAAGTTGATTGCGATTTTTTCCATAAAATGGCTGTTCTAATTTCCTTGATATTGTCCCTTATAGGTCGATATTGCTTTAACCACTCAATACTTTTATTCAATGTAAGGCCTGTGTCAGATAAATCATCACATAATAAAATATTGCCACCAAGAGAATGGGCTGTAGAACTTAATTCTCTTGAAAAAATAATATCACCTTGCTGGTCTTCAATTTCTTCACCTGAGTAAGATTCCACAGCCATGTATGCACATTTAATTTTAAAAATCCTACTCAAAACGTCTATTATTGGAGCACCACCTCTCATTATACCAATGAGTAAATCTACTTTAAAACCAGAGTTATGAACTTTAAGCGCTAATTCTTCTACTGTTTTATTGTATTCATCCCAGCTAATAATTAATTTATTACTCATGCACTATAGATAANTAAAAAAAGATATAAGTAAATGAAAGCTTTAAATTAAATAGCACTATTTATTCAATATTTAATAACTTACAGGTTCTGGATCAATACTACGCCAAAGATACCATGTTGCAACGGTGCAATAAGGAGACCACTTATTTTTAAATCTTTTTAACTGTAATTCAGANGGTGGATATTTAGTTTTATAGTTCACAGAGATACCCCGCAATAACCCAATATCCTGAACAGGAAAAATGTTAGATCTCATCAAATTAAAAAAAAGAAACATCTCTGCTGTCCAAACTCCTATACCTTTGACTTGCGTTAGATATTTTATTGCATCTTTATCAGACATTTTTTTCATCTTTTTAATTTCTAACTCTTTAGTTATAAATTTTTTTGCTAAAATTTTAAGATATGAAATTTTTTGTCTCGAAAGACCGCATGAAGAAAGTTGGCGATTATTTAATTTACTTATATTTTTTGGAACAATCTTCTTTGCTTTCTTTTCCAATTTTCTCCAAACAGAATTGGCTGCCTGAACTGATATTTGTTGACCAACTATAGATTTACATAATGAGAAGAATGGATCTTTTCTGGTTTTAAGAGATCCCTTGTATTTTAGAATTAATTTTTTAAGAACCTTATCTTTTTTTGATAAAAAGA
The DNA here is from genome assembly GCA_002684895.1 of Pelagibacteraceae bacterium. Taxonomy (GTDB): domain Bacteria; phylum Pseudomonadota; class Alphaproteobacteria; order Pelagibacterales; family Pelagibacteraceae; genus HIMB114. Next base: position 119,229 of record NYVZ01000004.1, on the reverse strand, counting down.
TTTTTGCTTGTTTCCAATATTTTGGTTTTGTCATTATATCTGTCTCACAATGGTTGTTTTCACTTTTTTTACTGCTTCCCTTCTAAAAATAATTGCAGTACTAATAATTATTAAAAAAGCACCAAATAATGTAGAATATGACACGACTTCTTCAAAAATAAAAATTCCTGAAATTATTGCAAAAATAAGACTAAGATATTTTATAGGTGTTACTAAGGAGACATCAGCTTTACGTATTGACATAGTTAATAAAATATTACCTATAGATCCAAAAATACCAATTGCAAATAAGTAAATAATATCTTTACTATTTATCTCGTTCCATCCAAAAAAATATGAAACACCACCTGTTAAAATTAAAACAATTGTAAAATACATTGATATTAAATAATCAGGCTCTGTTTTTGAAAGTTTCTTTATTAAAATTGATATTGTTGCGAAACCAATACAAAATAATATAGGAAAAAATGAATAATAACTAAACATTCCTGTACCAGGTTTTAAAACTACTATTAAACCAATCACGCCAATTATAATGGCAAACCATCTATAAAAACGAACAATTTCTTTTAAAAANATTATAGAAAATATTGTAGCAAATATTGGTGCTGCGAAACTTATTGTAATAGCATCAGCAATGGGTAAAAACTTTAACCCTAGATAAAGATTTATCATTGCAAATGTTCCGGCTACTGCTCTTCCAATATGTAATTTTAATTTTGTAGTGACCAGGAGATTTTTGTATCTGCTAATCGGTATAATAAATAGAAGAGGTATCAAACCTAAAAATCCTCGATAAAATACTAATTGACCTATTGGATAATTTGATGACATTAATTTTACAGATATATCCATCAAAGAAAAACTAATAACACTAAAAATCATGTAAATCATACCGATTTGGTTTTTACTGATCATAAAAAATTTAGTATCATGTTAAGTTATAAAAATCATGAATATAGTAAGCATAGATTGGTTGGAGAAAAACCTTGAAAATAGCGAGGTCATTATCTTAGATTGTAGCTGGCATTTACCAAATACAAACCGTTCCGGAACTCAAGAATTTTTAAAAGAACGAATACCGAGCGCAATTTTTTTTGATATAGATGAAATTTGTGACAAAAAAAGTCCATATCCACATATGATTCCAGATGAAAATTACTTTTCACAAAAAGTAAGTGAGTTAGGAATTTTAAATAATCATCATATTATTACTTATGANACACTNGGTGTTTTTAGCTCTGCCCGTGTTTATTGGATGTTTAAACAATTTAGTCATAAAAAAATTTCTATTTTAAATGGTGGTCTGAAATACTGGAAATTAAATAACAAAAAATTAGAAACCTCTGAGCCACAAAAAAATAAAAAATCGCAATATATTGCAAAACTGGACCGCTCTAAAATCAAAAGATTTGAGGATATAGAAAATAATATCAAACATAAAAAATTTAAATTAATTGATGCAAGACCTAGCGGACGATTTAACGGAATTGATCCAGAACCAAGAATTGAAATTAAAAGTGGAAATATTAAAGATAGCATCAATATACCCTTTAGTTCAGTTATAAATTCAGAAACAGGATGCTTTAAAGATCAGGAAGAACTCGAGAAAATATTTGATAAAAATCAAGTTAAAGAAAANGATGATATTGTTTTTTCTTGCGGCTCTGGAGTCGCTGCATGTGTCGTTGGTTCGGCTTATAATACTTTAAGTCATGAAGATGGCTTTGATCTTTTTGACGGATCATGGACAGAGTGGGCTTTGCGTAATAATTTAAAAAATTAAATACGTTTTATCTAATGCCTTTTATTTTAAAAGCTGTTAAATAGCGCCAAATGAAAACTAAAAATAAAATTATAATTTTTCTGTCAATTTTTTTTCTAATAATTGTATCAATAATTGGTGCCAGAGCTTTTATTAATTCCAAAATTGATAAAGCTATTAAAAAAGCTAAGAGTAGACCAATTAGTGTAATATCGTACACGGTCAAAGAATCTGACTTTTATCAAAGTATTGAAACTTTTGGTACAGCTATAGCTAACAAATCTTTTTCAATAAGAATTAAAAAAGAAGATATTATAAAATCTATAGATTTTAATAAACAACAAATAATAAAAAAAGGTTCAATTATAGCATCATTAAAAGATAGAAATATAGTAGCTCCATTTGAAGGGCGACTTGGGAAAAGAGAGATCACACCTGGTATACTTGGGAATAATAATTCTATAATTGCCACACTTGATGATAGTACAAAGTTGAAAGTTGATATTAAGTTACCTGAAAATTATGTCGGTATTTTAAAGAATGGATTAAAAGTACAGGCAACAACCGATGCGTTTAATAAAATATTTAATGGTGAAGTAAAAACAATTAGTTCTAGAGTGGATCCTACTTCAAGATCTATTCTTGCGCAAATAGAAGTGCTTAACCCAAGGCTAGAGCTCATCCCAGGTATACTGCTGAATATTAAAGTAATTTACGACCAAAGAAAATCATTATCCATTCCTGAAGAATCTTTGATCATCCAAGGTGATAATAAATTTGTATATTTAATTGATAATAATGTTCTTAAAAGACAAAACATAAAAATTGGTTTGAGAAACTTTGGAAAAGTTGAGGTTTTATCAGGACTTGAAATTGGCGACAAAATTGTTGCCGAAGGAACTAATAAAGTAAGAAACAAAGCTAAGGTAAAAATTAAAAAGTAATTCCTGAATTATGTATTTAACAGATTTATCAATTAAAAGACCGGTTGTTGCAACCGTGATGAGCTTAGTACTNGTCATTTTTGGTTTAGTAACTTTCAATAAAATTCCTTTAAGAGAATTACCTGATGTTGATTCTGCTAAAATAAATATAAGAACGGATTATACAGGTGCCTCCGCTGTAATCATTGATACACAGATTACTCAAAAAATTGAAGACCGTATTGGAGGAACGCCTGGAATTGTTACTATTAATTCTACGAGTGAAGATGGAAGGTCTTCCATTACATTGGAATTTGATCTTAACGTTGATTTAGATGTTGCTGCAAATGACGTAAGGGAAAAATTAGCTAGAATTGTAGATAATCTACCTGATGGNGCAGAACCTCCAGAAATTTATAAATCTTCAGCAGCTCGAACTACAACTATGTGGCTTGCTTTTCAGAGCCCTAGCATGACAGATCTCGAATTAACAGATTACGCCGATAGATACTTAAAAGATTTATTTTCTACAGTTCCAGGAGTTGGAAATATAAGGCTTGGTGGGGAAAGAGAATTTTCGTTAAGAATCTGGCTAGATCCTATTGCAATGGCCGCAAGAAACATAACAGTGTTAGAGCTTGAGTCTATTCTTAAAAAAGANAATGTTGAATTTCCTGCTGGAAAAATTGAGTCAAAGTATATTGACTTGGTAATAAAAGTTGAAAAAGCCTACAAAAAACTTGGGGATTATAAAAACCTTGTTTTGAAAAGAGCTAATGACGGTTCATTAATTAAACTTGGTGATATAGCAAGGTTGGAATTTGGAGCCTTAAANTCGAATACATTGTTTAAGGGAAACGGAAATCAAACAGTAGGTATTGGAATTTACCAACAATCAACTGCTAATACTATTGAAGTTGCTAAGGCAATTAAAAAAAAAGTTAAAGAGATAAAACCCTCTCTACCTGAAGATTCTACATTGACTATATCTTTCGATAGATCGACTTATATCGAAACTGCAATTTATGAAGTTTATAAAACGTTGTTTATTGCAATAATTTTGGTCATTCTTATTATCTACTTATTTTTAGGTAATATCACAGGTGTAATTATACCTGCTGTTGCAATTCCTGTAGCCTTGATATCTACTTTTCTCGCAATATATCTTGCTGGTTTTACCCTAAATTTGTTTACATTAATGGCTTTGGTTCTTGCAATAGGAATTGTTGTTGATGATGCAATTGTAATGGGAGAAAATATTTCGAGAAGACTTGAAAAGGGAGAGACTTCACTTGTTGCCGCATATCGTGGATCAAGACAAGTTGCTTTCGCGATTATAGCAACTACAGTTGTGCTTGTATCAGTTTTTATTCCACTAATTTTTATTAAAGGTTTAATAGGTAAATTATTTTCAGAAATGGCTTTGACACTATCTTTTGCTGTAGTTATTTCGAGTTTTGTAGCATTAAGTCTTTCGCCAATGATAGGATCTAAATTTTTAAAGATAAGTAAAAATAAGNCAAAGCCAATTAAATCGTTTTCAAAATATTTAAATCAATTTCAAAAATTTTATGAAGAAACACTAAATTACATGCTTAAAAGAAGAAAGAGTATTTTTATTTTTTTAANATTTATTTTAATAAGTATTCTTTTATTATTTAAATTTACAAAAAAAGAGTTAATGCCGAAAGAAGATAGGGGTGTTTTTTTTGTAATTATACAAGCACCAGAAGGCTCTGGTTTTAATTATACTGCTGAAAAAGCTCTAGATATTGAAAGTAAATTTTTACCAAAAGTTGGCAAAGGTGAAATCAGGAGATTATTATTAAGAGTTCCAGGTTTTGGAAAAAGNAGTAAGCAACTTAACTCNGCCTTTATTATTGTTCTTTTAGAAGATTGGTCGAAAAGAAAGAGAAGTGGCCAACGTATTTTAAGAGAGTCTTTTGGTATCATAACTTCTGTACCAGGTGTAAGAGCTTTTCCAGTTATGCCTCAATCTATTAGAGGAGGAGGTGTAGAAAAGCCTGTTCAATTTGTTTTACTAGGTAGCACATATGAAAAATTAGAAAAATGGAAAAATATTTTAAAAAATGAAGCCAGAAAAAACGGAAAAATAATTAATATCAGTGATGATTATGAACTTACGAAACCAGAACTAAAGGTTGAAATAAATAACGAAAAAGCTGCAGACCTTGGTGTATCAATTGAACAAATTGGCAGAACTATTGAGACCATTTTCGGATCAAGAAAAGTCACCAAATTTACTAATAATGGTAAAGAATACTCAATTGTTTTACAAGCAGATTTAAAAGATAGAACAGAACCTGCTAATTTAAATAAAGTCTATGTNAGGTCGGAAATAACAAAAAAACTTATACCNCTTTCTAATGTAATAAAAATTTCAGAAAGTGCGGCTGCTCCTTTTTTAAGTCGATACCAAAGACAGAAAGCAATAACAATATCAGCAAGATTAATCGGTAACTATACAATTGGAGAGGCGCTTCATTATTTAAATAATATTGTGGAAGATAAACTTCCTGATGAAGTTCGNGTCGATTACAAAGGTGAGTCTGAAGAATATAAAAAAACTAATGTAGGCATATACTTAATTTTTGTGCTGGCTTTGGTAACAGCTTATCTTTCGCTGGCAGCACAATTTGAAAGCTGGAGACACCCGTTTACGATTATGCTAACCGTGCCTCTTGCTATTTTTGGTGGAATAATTGGGTTGCTTGTTGCAGGCAGTTCACTGAATATATACAGTCAAATTGGATTAATTATACTAATCGGTCTCTCAGCAAAAAATGGTATTTTGATAGTAGAGTTTGCTAATCAACTTCGTTCTGAAGGAAAGGAGATAGAGAGGGCAATTCTTGAAGCTGCAAAAATAAGATTGAGACCAATTTTAATGACTTCATTGTCAACAATTGCAGGTGTAACTCCTTTAATAATAGGATCTGGACCAGGGGAAGCTAGCCGCTTAACCGTTGGAGTAGTAATTTTCTCTGGCATGATTTTTTCAACATTTTTTACTTTGTATGTAATACCTACAATTTATCTTTTAATTGGTAAAAATACCAAAAGAATTGACGCTGTTGAAATTGAANTGCAGAAACAGTTAAGATCTACTAAATAATCTGTAAATACGAGAAATATAAATTCCTAGTATTAAACCTAAAAAATTCATTAACAAGTCGAAATTCTCATAAAAGCGGTTTGGTATACCCAAGTGAATTATTTCCATTAATAAAGAAAAAAAAATTAAAAAAATTGCAATAATTTTAAAAGAACTATCATTTTTAAAGGATAGGTAGAAAAAAAGTCCTAAAATAAAATATGTTAAAAAATGGCTAACTTTATCACCACCAGGATATGTGGACGGATCACCAGTTAAAACTAATTTAATTAAATTTCCGGGGTAAATAGAAACCAAAAAAACAAATAGTAACCAACAAAAAAAAATTGTTTTGCTAAAAATTATGAATTTTTTCTGATCCATGATAAAAATTTTTTGTTTCCTTTTTCAATATCAAAAAAAAGAATACATGGACAATCATAAGAATGTCTACTTTCAATAAATTTGATTATTTTAGTGATATTTTTTTTTTGTGTTTTGCCAACTAATATAGTTTCCTTAGATTGACTAACTTTATTATTCCAATTGAAAATTGAATTAATATTAGAAAATATATTAGTACATGCAGCAAGTTTGTTTTTAACTATTAGTTTTCCTAAATTAATAGCTTCATTTTTTGATCCACATGTTATGTACAAAAGTTTATAATTGCTCATATTGATTAACTATCATAATAATAAAATTTTATGATAAATTTAATTTTAGTAAGACATGGACAAAGTCAATGGAATCTAGAAAATAGATTTACTGGTTGGTACGATGCTGCATTAACCAAGGCTGGAGTCGAAGAAGCTGAGAAAGCGGGCTCATTAATTAAGAGCTTAGGTCTAAAATTTAATTACGGTTTTACTTCATATCAAACTAGAGCGATAAAAACTTTTGAAGCTATTCTAGAAACTTCGAATATTGAAATCTCAAATGTTATTAAGGCATGGCAGTTGAACGAAAGNCATTATGGTGGCCTACAAGGTTTAAATAAGGANGAAACTGCAAAAAAACANGGCATAGAACAAGTTATGATTTGGAGAAGAAGTTANGACACTCCTCCTCCTCCTCAAAACAAAAATGATCCTGAGCACCCAGTAAATTCAAAATTATATAAAGATATAGATCCAAAATTAATTCCTGACTGTGAATCTTTAAAAGATACATACGAACGTGCTGTTCCTTACTATGATCAACACATCGAACCATTACTAAAAAAATCAGAAAATGTTTTAATTTCTGCNCATGGAAATAGTTTAAGGGCNCTATGTAAAAAAATTTTAGAAATTTCTGACGAGATGATAGTTAAGCTAGAAATACCAACTGGCAATCCCATTCATATTCAATTTGAAAAGAATTTGAAACTTAAGAATTGTAAATATTTAGATCAAGCTCGCGCAAAAAATTTTATTATTAAAAAATAATATTAATTTTTTTNAGTTTATTATAAATTTGANAATCAGTAGTATGGTAAAAAGTTTCTTCAAATACTTCACCCGTAATTTTTTTTTCAATTATTAAATCATCCCAAATTTTTTTAACAGAGAAAGGTTCCAATTTTCTTTTTTCTAATAAATTAGATCTCATAATTTGAAAACCAGTGTATATGTGATCTTTTTTATCCACTAAAAGATTATCGTTTAATGAGAAATCAGGATTTAAATTTTTGTCAAAACTATTTTCCTTTCTAGCTAATAGNAATCCAGCATTAAANCTATTTTTAATTGTTTTGTGAATTAATGATTTCATNTAAGGAATATAATTTTTTTGCCAAATTGTATCTGAGTTTAAGATCGCAAAATAATCGTCGGATAAAAAGCTTTTTGCATTTACTAATGCTCCACCTGTATCCAGAATAATTTCTTCATTAAAAATTTTTATATTAGGATGATAACTATCNAAATACTCTATAATTTTATCTTTTAAATGATGTACGTTAACGGCAATTTCCTCTATTCCAAGTTCTTTTAAAATTCTTATAGAATATTCAATAAGAGGAACTTGATTAACTTTNAANAAAGGCTTGGGTAAAGTTTTGGTCAACGGCAATACTCTTTTACCAAATCCTGCACATAGAATAATTGCTTTTTTTAAATCCATTTTTTCTTACGTATATCTTTTGTAAAATATTTATTAAACAGGGTATTTAAATCCTTTAATTTTTTGTGATTTAAGCGTAGTTCAATGAGGTCCCAGGTTCTACCTAAATATTGTAAATATTTTTTCTTCTTATCTCTTCTATATAGTCTTAAAAATATACCTAAAATTTTTAATAATCTTTGAATTGAAAGTNCATGAAAATGAAAATTAAATTCATTAGTTTTTTTTTTATTTTTTGAGACGTANTAGTNATAAATTTTTTGCTGTTCCTTTTCTTTTAAATTAATCCTTACATCATCTATTAAGGACATTAAATCATAGCCTGGATGTCCAATTACTGCATCCTGACTATCGAGAAAACATATTCTATTTTTATACAATATTAAGTTTTCAATATGAAAATCTCGATGCACAAAAACTTTATTAAACTTAACAATTTTTTCTATATGATTAATTAGAATTAAATTTATTTCTTTTTTAATTTTTTTAATCTTTGTTATGCTAAAAAACTCTGGTAGATACCACTTATAAAATAAATTGAGCTCGCTTATCATTAATTTTTTAGTGTAATNTGGTAAAATTTTATTATGTTTAATTTTTTGTAGCTTTGAAAGTTCATTTATAATTTTCTTAAAATAGAAAGATTTGTTTATTTTTTTTTTTATTATATTTTTTATTAGATTGTTCCCTAGATCCTCAATAATAATATAATTATTTTTTATATTTTTCCTAATTGTTCTTGGTGCTTTAATTTTATTTAAATTTAAATAATTATTTATTTTGCAGTAATTTTCTAAATTATTTTTTTTATCTTTTGTACAATAAACGAGTAATTGCTTTTTATTAGAATACCTATAAAATTTTCTTGGTGATGCATCACCAGCTATTAAATAAATTTTATCTTTTAGCTGTTCCAAAATATTTGATTGAGACATTTCTTTCATCTTTGTTTTTTGTATATTTAAGTATAATTTCTATTCGATTTTTATGTTTTTTTTTAATTAATTCTGGCCATTCNATGATATTTATCATCTTATCTTCTAAATCATAAAGACCAATATTATTTATATCACTACTTTTTTTTAACCGATATAAATCATAATGAGCAATAATTAATTTTTTGGTTACTAAATAGTACTGAACAATATTAAATGTAGGACTTGTAACTATTGGTTTTTTTTTTTTATTTTTTTGAAATAAGTTTTCTATAAAGNATTTTGTTAAAGTGGTTTTGCCTGTTCCTAACTCACCTCTAAGGTAAATTACTGTACCAATTTTAACTCTAATTGAAATTTTTTTTACAAATATTTTNAACTCTTTAAGAGTATAGTTCATACTCTAATATCTATACGCGTCACCTTTAAATGGGCCTTGCGGTGAAACACCAATATAATCTGCCTGTTCATTTGAAAGTTTTGTTAACTTGGCCCCAACTTTTGCCAAGTGTAATTCTGCAACTTTTTCATCAAGGTGTTTTGGTAGTACATAAACTTTTTTTTGATATTTTTCTGAATTATTCCATAATTCAATTTGCGCCATGACTTGATTTGTAAATGATGCACTCATAACAAAACTTGGATGACCAGTGGCGCAGCCGAGATTAACTAATCGACCCTCAGCCAATAAAATAATTCTTTTTTTATCTGGAAATTCAATTTCATGCACTTGAGGCTTAATTTCATTCCATTTATAATTTCTTAAAGCGTCTACTTGTATTTCATTATCGAAATGCCCGATATTACACAAAATTGATCTATCCTTCATTTTTCTCATATGGTCAGCATTNATTATATCTTTATTACCTGTAGCAGTTACAACAATGTCAGCACTACTAATCATCTCGTCCATAAGAACAACTTCGTAACCTTCCATTGAAGCTTGTAATGCACATATTGGATCTGTTTCCGTAATCATCACTCTAGCTCCTGCTTGTCTAAGTGATGCAGCACTTCCTTTGCCAACATCCCCAAATCCCGCTACAATAGCTACTTTACCTGACATCATAACATCTGTAGCTCTCCTAATTGAGTCTACAAGACTTTCCCTACAACCATACAAATTATCAAATTTNGATTTTGTAACAGAATCATTCACATTAAATGCTGGAACCATCAANGATCCGTCCTTTTCCATTTTTTTTAATTCTTTCACTCCTGTTGTTGTTTCTTCGGAAACACCTCTTATATTTTTAAGTAATTCTTGATAATTCTTGTGCATTAAAGCTGTAAGATCACCGCCATCATCTAAAATCATATTAGGCTTCCATTCTTTATCTCCTTCAATNGTTTGCTTAATACACCACCAATACTCTTCATCTGTTTCACCCTTCCAGGCAAAAACAGGAATACCTTTTCTTGCAATTGCTGCTGCTGCATGATCTTGTGTTGAAAAAATGTTACAAGAAGACCATCTTACGCTTGCACCAAGATGCTTTAAAGTTTCTATCAACACAGCAGTTTGTATTGTCATGTGCAAACATCCAACGATATTTGCTCCCTTTAATGGTTTTGAGGCTTTATATTCATCACGTAATGCCATTAAGCCAGGCATTTCAGTTTCGGCTAGAGAAATTTCTTTATCCCCAAAGTCTGCTTCATTGATATTTTTTACTTTAAAATCATCCATAACCGCACCAACTAGCAGTATTGACCAATATAATCAATTGAAATTATACTGATGGTAAAGTGATATCTACTACTGCNCCATCACCATCTAACTTATTGTAAACTTTAATAAGTCCCTTATGTGAATCTATAATATTTTTAACAATATTAAGGCCCAAACCTGAATGAGATCCTTCTCGGTCATCTGGTCTATCGCTATAAAACCTTTCAAATACTTTATCTAGGTTGTTTTCATCAAAACCAGGTCCTTGGTCCTTTATTANAATTTTATAGGTATTTTTATCCATANATAAATTTATCGTTATAACCGCGTTTGATGGACTAAATGAAACTGAATTATCAAGTAAATTAGCTATTACCTGTTCTATACGACTTTCAATTCCAAANATAATAGCTTTATTGATTTTATTTTGATTTTCAAAAATAAATCTAATATTTTTTTTTTGATTATTTGGATCTAAATTAAAATCTTCAATAATACTTTCAATCAAACCTACAAGGTCAAAATCTTTNGCAACCGCTCTTGATTGAGTAGCCTCATCCTTAAGTACTTGAGAGTAATCAGTTATTAATCTTTCAATTCTTTCAACATCGTTTGACAAAACTTTTAAAAGTTTATCTTTTTGCTGCTCATCTTTTGTGAGATTTAACAAATCTGAAGCTCCTTTTAGTGAAGCAAGTGGATTGCGTATTTCATGCGTAAGATCTGAGGAAAATCTCTCAGCTAATTCAATTCTTTGATAAAGTTTATTTGTCATATCACTTAATGAATTGGATAAGTTGCCAATTTCATCATCTCTTTTATTAAATTCAATTCCAAGTTTACTCATATTTTTTGGGTTATCGTATGAGATTTGCTTTGCGAAAAAATTTAAAGATCTAATTGGTTTAATAATATAATTATTTAAAAAAAGCGAAAATATCATTATTACAATTGCAGCAATTAATACTGAACGTAGCACAAAGTTTTTTCTTTCTTCAACAGCAATACTTATTTCATTTGATATTTCGCTTATAGTTATAATTATATCTTCATCTGAAAAATTAATTATAGAACTTGTATGTANAACTAAATTATTATTTTTATTTTCTGAAGTAATAAAAAATTTTTGATTTAGTTTTAAATTAATATCTTTTAAAAAAGGCATTGTATTTACGGCAATATTTTTAGATTTTAATTTACTTTGATCCTGATTTAATGTTTCATTTATACCAAGAGTTTCTATACGCTCAGTTGTAAATAAGGATCTCTTGTTAATATCGATAATAGAACTATCAACTATAATTTTTTTATTAATATCAAAAAATCTAATTTGATCAACTTCGTCTAAAATAAAGTTCGATTTATACAAGAAATTCTCCAAGTTATTTACATCTGGTTCTATTTTTAANTTTACCAAATTTGACTTTATATTTTCNATAATATTTTGATGTTTTTTACTTTTTNTATTAATTAATTCAGGCTCAATCGCTAATAAATATAAAAAAGTAAAAAATCCTAAGATTAAAAATATAAATAAATTAAATACTAAAAANTGTCTTAGTAATGACTTTGTAGATAATAAATTTGTAATCATTATGGACTAGCATTCCAACGATAACCACTTCCATATCGAGTTTCAATGGCTGAAAACTCTTTATCAATCTTTTTGAATTTTTTTCTTATTCTTTTTACATGACTATCTATAGTTCTATCTTCAATATCATTATTTTCCTTATATGCTATTGTCATAAGATGCGATCTTTCTTTAATTACTCCAGGTCTTTTTGCTAATTCATAAACTATTTGAAACTCCGTAGTAGTTAACTTATCAGGCAAGTTTTGATCATTCCAAGTACATTCAAGTTGCTCAGGATCAAGCGTCAATTTTCCCTGCTTGATAATATTTTTACTTTCGGGTGTAACTTGATCTTTTTTTCTAAATTGTACCTTAACTCTTTCAATCAATACATTTATTGAGAATCCTCCAGATTTTTTAACATAGTCATCTGCACCTAATTTTAATCCTAATAATTCATCAACTTCCTCATCCTTGGATGTCAAAAAAATTACCGGCATATTAGTTTTTTTTCTTAATTTTTTTAAAAGTTCTTCACCATTCATTCTTGGCATTTTAATATCGATGATCGCTAAGTCGGGTGGAGTTCTAGTGATACCAATATATGCACTTTCTCCATCTACGTAAGTCTGTACCTTATAACCTTCATTTTCTAGTGCAATAGATACGCTCGTAAGTATATTTCTATCATCATCAACTAAAGCAATTATTTTTGTCATAAGCGCATCTATATTATCAAAAAAAGTCTAAAATTAGACTAAATTATTAGTGTGCATCATTCCAGTTTTTGGCACTATTTGCGTCTACAATTAAGGGTACGGAAAAATTATAATCTTTATCTATAGCATTTTCCATCTCGCTTTTAATTTTTACGATTTCCTTATTAACAATTGCGTCTTTGGTTTCCAATAATAATTCATCATGAATTTGCACTAAAAGAGTAGCATCAATTTTTTTCTCAATTATTTTTTTATCAATATTAATCATAGCAAACCTTATTATATCAGCAGCTGCGCCTTGAATAGGAGCATTTATTGCAGCTCTCTCTTGAAAAGATTTTAAGGTATGGTTTTTATCATTAATATTTGGAAAATGGCATTTTCGTTCAAACATCGTTTTAACAAAACCATTTTTTCTACAAAATTTTAGAGTGTCTTGCATAAATTCTTTGATTTCAGGAAACTTTTTGAAATAAGAAAACAAAAATTGTTCTGCCTCATTGTTACTAACTGAAATTTGTTTAGCAAGGCCATAAGATGAAATTCCATAAATAATACCAAAATTAATTGCTTTTGCTTTTCTCCTCATATCCTCAGAGATTTTTTTAATATCACACTCAAATATTTGAGATGCAGTTATATTATGAATATCTTCGTTATTAGTGAAAGCTTTTTTTAATTCTTTAACATCTGCGACGTGTGCCAAAACACGCATTTCTATTTGACTATAATCTGCTGAAATAATTGATTTACCTTTGTCGGTAACAAAAGCAGATCTAATTTCTTTTCCTTCTTTTGATTTTATTGGAATATTTTGTAAATTTGGATCTGACGAAGCCAATCTACCTGTGCTAGTTGCCGCAAGTAAAAATGATGTATGAATCCTTTCAGAGTTACTATCAATATATTGTGGTAATGAGTCTGTATAAGTATTTTTTAATTTTGATTTTTGTCTCCATTCTAAAACTAGTTTTGGAAATTCGTGACCTTTATTTGCTAAATCTTCAAGAACATTTACGTTTGTAGCGAAATTCCCTTTTTTTGTTTTTTTTGTTCCTGAAATTTTTAATTTTTCATACAAAATATCACCAAGTTGCTTCGTAGAAGCAATATTGAAACTCTCAACAGAGATTTTAAAAATTTTTTTTTCAAGAACCTTTAATTCTTTTTCAAAAGATTTAGATAGATTTTTTAAGATTTTTTCATCAATTTTAATACCACAATTTTCCATTCTAACAAGAACGTTAATTAATGGAATCTCTAAATTTTCATATACAAAGAAACATTTTTCTTTAACCATTCTGTCTTTAAATAAATTATAAAGTTTTAAAGTTATGTCTGCATCCTCGCACGCATATTTATATGCATTCTCTATCAACACTTGATCAAAAGTTATTTCAGATTTTCCTGTTCCTACGATATCTTTAAATTTTATATTAGTATGATCTAAATGAATTTTTGCTAGTAGATCAAGATTATGCCTATTTACTCCTGCATCTAATGTATAGGATAAGAGCATAGTATCTTCAAAATTTTTAATGTTGATTCCATGCTTCAAAAAAATCTTTAGATCATATTTGATATTTTGACCAATTTTTTTAATAGTCTCATCTTCAAGATACGGTTTAAGTAGATTGATTAATTTTTTGAGCTCAATTTGTTTTTTTAAATTCTTATCTTCATTATTCTTATGTCCTACAGGTATATAAAAAGCTTCATTTTCTCTAATTGAAATTGAAACGCCTACCAATTCAGCTTTTTGAGTATTTAGTGAATTTGTTTCCGTATCTACAGCAAAATAACCTTGGTTGTCAGCAATATTTAAAATTTTTTCAATTTCTTTTGTGTCAAAAATTATATGAAAACCAGCGACGTGATTAATTTTTTCTAATTGCTGTTTGTTATTTGCTTGTTCTTGATTTTGATCCTCAGTAGCTGGTAGTTTACCGTAATTTTGCTCTATTCGCTTTTTTATCTTTGAAAATTCCATTTCATCTAGAAAATTGAAAATTTTAGTTTTATCTAAAGGTTTTAAAATAAAATCATCAATTCTGTCTTTTAATGCAACATCTTGTTTTAAAGTTACAAGCTCTCTACTAATTAATGCGTTATCTTTGTTATCTAATAGTGTTTGTCGTCTTTTAGGTTGTTTAATGGTTTCGGCTTTTTCTAAAAGCTTATTTAATGAACCAAATTTATTAATTAACTCTGCAGCTGTTTTTATACCAATACCAGGCACCCCTGGAATATTATCAACGGAATCCCCCGCTAATGATTGTACATCAATTACTTTTTCTGGGGGCACTCCAAACTTTTCTTTGACTTGATCAATTCCAATAAGTCTATCTTTCATCGTGTCTAGCATAAATGTATCTTTATCAACTAATTGCATTAAATCTTTATCTGAAGAAACAATGGTAACTTTAATTTTCTCTTTTTTTGCTTGAGCTTTATAAGTTGCAATTAGATCATCTGCTTCATAGTTAATAAGTTCAACAGATGGCAAGTTAAAAGCCTTTACCGCCTTTCTAATATAATCAAATTGCGGTATCAAATCTTCAGGTGCATCGCTTCTGTTACCTTTATAATCTTTATAAATATCATTCCTAAAATTTTTTCTTGCACTATCAAATATAACCGCCAAATGAGTAGGAATATCTATTGAATTGCCAGCTTTAGCTCTCTCTAAAAAACTATAAAGCATATTGCAAAATCCACTTACAGCTCCTACTGGTAGGCCATCACTTTTTCTTGTTAAAGGCGGTAATGCGTAATATGCTCTAAAGATATAACCTGAACCATCTATTAAAAATAAGTGTTTTTCTTTTTTCATAAATTTTTATATAAATTTTTAATTTTAATGTTATTACAAGCCGATCAGCATGAATAGTTCAATCGCCTTAAAGGTAGAAAATGTGAATAAAATTTATAGGCAGGGTAATGAAAACATTAATGCTCTTAAAAATATTTCATTTGAAGTAAAAACTGGAGAAATCTTTGGTCTGTTAGGTCCTAATGGCGCAGGCAAATCCACATTTATTAATATCTTAGCTGGTACTGTAAATAAAACAAATGGTTATGTTAATGTTTGGGGATTTAACTTAGATAAAAACCCAAGACAGGTGAGAGCGTCCATAGGTATAGTGCCTCAAGAAATAAATGTTGATCCCTTTTTTTCACCAAGAAAATTATTGAATCTACAAGCTGGCTTGTATGGAATAAAAAAAAAAGACAGAATAACTGAAGAAATTTTAGAATTAACAAACTTATCTGATAAGGCAAATGCTTATTCACGAAGTTTATCTGGCGGAATGAAAAGGAGACTTTTGGTAGCCAAAGCAATGGTTCACCAACCTCCTATTTTAATATTGGATGAACCGACAGCAGGCGTAGATGTCGACTTAAGAAGAAAATTATTAGAATCAGTTCGTACTTTGAATAAACAGGGTGTTACCATAATTTACACAACTCACTATTTAAAGGAAGCATCAGATATATGTAATAGAATTGCGATAGTAAATAAAGGTGAATTAGTAGCTTTAAATTCAACTCAAGAACTGTTAAAAAACAATTCAGACTTAGAGGAAGTCTTTATAGATTTAACAAAAAATTAAATGACATACTTGATCTCAAAATACAAAATTAAAGACACTTCGACAAAAATCTTAATCTCTTTTTTATGTACAATTTTAATTGCTTTAAGCTCAAAAATAAGTGTACCTTTTTATCCTGTGCCAATGACAATGCAGACCTTCGTTATACTGCTTTGTGGAGTAATGCTTGGTCCAAAATATGCTTTTATAACTCTAAGTTTATATTTGTTTGAAGGTGCCATTGGTTTACCAGTTTTTCAAGGTACTCCAGCGAAAGGAATAGGCGTAGTTTATTTGATGGGGCCAACAGGTGGGTATTTAATTGGGTTTATTTTTTCTGCGTTTGTTGCTGGTATTTTATTTTCAAGAAAAATATTTTTTAATAAAAAATTTTTGATAAAATATACTATTAAAGAGAATTTAATTTCTATTTTTATTAAATTATTTATTGCATTAACACCTGTATATTTATTTGGGTTAT
This sequence comes from Pelagibacteraceae bacterium, assembly GCA_002684895.1. Taxonomy (GTDB): domain Bacteria; phylum Pseudomonadota; class Alphaproteobacteria; order Pelagibacterales; family Pelagibacteraceae; genus HIMB114. The sequence continues at coordinate 102,344 of NYVZ01000004.1, read as the reverse complement.
TGTGGCTTGGTGCAATTTTGGGATGGGATAAGCCGATACTTGAATTTGGTCTATATCCTTTTATTCTTGGTGAGTTTTTTAAAATTACTCTATTAACATTTATTATTTATAAATTTTCAAATTATAAATTATTTTGAGTAAAATCAAATATCTAAAAGGTAATTGGATTGTAAAAAAAACGATAGATAAAAATACATCTATTAAAGGTCGTTGTTTTATCAAAAATATATCTGAACATTATTATGAGCTTAAAGAGGATGTTAAAACTAAAATTAATAACCAGTTGATTTTAGGCCATCAGTTATTTAAAATATTTGAGTTGAGAAATAATCTGATTTTTTATTACAATACCGGTCAACTTAAGAATAATCTGCTCTACAAATTTGAAAGAAAAAAAAAATTGTCGGTCATTTTTCTTTTGTAAAAAAGATTTATACTTTGCTAACTTTAAAATAATATCCAATAATTTTTTTACAATTTATACCAAAATTAAAGGTCCAAAGAAAAATTTAAGTATCTTTGCAAAATATTATAGAACTATCTAGGTGATCTTTTAGAAAGGATTCTCTGCAGAGTTCTTCTGTGCATTTTTAAACGTCTCGCTGTTTCAGAAACGTTTCTGTTGCATAATTCAAAAACTCTTTGAATATGTTCCCACTTAACTCTATCAGCAGACATTGGGTTTTCAGGTGGTTGTGCTTTACTGTTAGGTTCTGCTAACAATGCAGCTTCAACATCCTCTGCATCTGCGGGTTTGGCCAAATAATCTATGGCTCCAGATTTAACCGCTGAAACCGCTGTGGGTAAATTTCCATAACCTGTTAACATAACAACTCTACTGTCAGGTTTTAACTTATGAATTTCCTCGATTACATCTAAACCATTACCATCTAGTAACCTTAGATCGACAACCGCAAATCCTGGCGGTGCTTTTCTAACCGATATCAACCCTTCCTCTATACTTTTAGCTAGAGAGACCTTAAAACCCTTGGTCTCCATGGCTCTACCAAGACGATTTCTGAATGGGTCATCGTCATCAACAATAAGCAAGGTTTTATCGCTAAAATTGTCAATATTCATTTTGCCTGGGCTATTTTTCATATAATATATATAAGAGCCATTCTCCTTTTTACAACTATTGCAGGGTAAATAATCCAGAGAACTGCTCTTGATTTTCAATAAAATTTTGTGCTTTTTTTTCTTTACATAAATTCAAAATACTTTATTCCGCAAAAGTGGTTGTTTTTTTACGTGATCTTTTTTAAAAAAACGATCGACTGTTTACTAACGAGAGGTTTTATGAGATGGCAAAATTTCAGTGTGTCAACGAGTTGGTCAAAGCTTTACAGCCGATAGATCCGGTATACTGCTTTAGAAAACAAAGCTTAAAATTAGCATCAAATTGGTTTAACCACAATTTTCCTGGTGATGTATTGTATGCTGTCAAATGTAATCCAACTGAAACTGTAGTAAAAACTCTAATAAAAAATGGAATTAATAGTTTTGATACTGCCTCAATTGACGAAATTAAATTAATTAAAAAAATTTCTCCTAGTTCAAAAATATATTTCATGCACACCATAAAAAAAGAGAAAAGTATTTATGAAGCTTATTTTTTATATAATGTAAAAGCATATGCTTTTGATAGTAAAGAAGAATTGGAAAAAATTCTTAAAATTACAAAGAATGCCAAAGACCTAGAGCTTTTTTTACGTGTACAAACATCTAACGAACATGCGGAGATTGATTTATCAAAAAAATTTGGTGCGAGTATCAACGAGGCAGTTTCTCTTTCAAAGATAGCTAAATCAAAATCCAAAAAATTTGGTTTGAGTTTTCATGTTGGATCACAATGTATGCACCCAATAGCATATTCAAAAGCAATTAAGGATTTAGGAAATATTATAAAAAAGTCAAATATTATTCCAGATATTATAAATGTTGGTGGTGGTTTTCCCACGACCTATCCAGATCTTTATCCTCAACCAATAAAAAATTATTTTTTAGAAATATCAAGAGCGATAAAAAAATTGAATTTAAGCAAACAACCGAAGCTAATATGTGAACCCGGTAGGGCATTAGTAGCTGAAAGTGGGTCAACAATTGTAAGGGTGGAACTTAAGAAAAAACAAAATTTATATATTAATGATGGAACTTACGGTTCTTTATTTGATGCAGGTACACCTAAATTTATATTTCCAACTAAAGCAATTCAAATTAATGTAGCTTCTTCAAAAAGATTAATTCCTTATAGTTTTTATGGTCCAACGTGTGATGGATTAGATTATATGAAGGGTCCATTCATGTTGCCGTCAAATATTAAGACTGGAGATTATATCGAGATTGGACAACTTGGTGCCTACGGCATGAGTTTTAGAACTAATTTCAACGGATTTTACTCTAATCAAATTCATGAAGTACAAGATAAGCCTTTAATGTCAATTTATGAAGCCGACGAGAATTATAACGTAAAGACTTTATATGCTTAAATATGGGCCACAATAAATCAACCTTTTTAAAACAACCTGTTGAACATATTGATATCAAATCTTTTGATGCACGCCCAATTCTAGACTCTATGTCTAAAATGTCATTTGTATCTAGAGAAACAGCTAATGCCGCTAAAATTTATAACAATATGTTGGCTGACAAAGATTGTACAATTTTTTTAACTCTAGCAGGATCGACTTCTGCGGCAGGATGCATGAAGCTTTATGCAGATCTAGTTAAANATAATATGGTTGATGCTATCGTGGCAACAGGAGCTTCTATAATTGACATGGATTTTTTTGAAGCATTAGGGTTTAAACATTATCAAGGTTCACAGTTTCAAGATGATAGTGTTTTAAGAAAAAATTATATCGACAGGATATATGATACTTACATAGATGAAGATGAGCTTCAAAATTGTGATCGAACAATTGGAGAAATTGCCGATTCATTAAAGCCAAAAGCATATACATCAAGAGAATTTATTCACGAGCTTGGAAAATATTTGAAGTCAAATAGCAAAAAAACAGACTCATTAATAGAGATAGCATATGATAATGATGTACCAATTTTCTGTCCAGCTTTTACTGATAGTTCAGCAGGTTTCGGACTAGTAATGCATCAAGAAAGAAATCCAGAAAAACATATTACAATTGACTCTATAAAAGAATTTAGAGAATTAACTGAAATTAAAATACAATCGAATGTCTCTGGTCTAATGATGATCGGTGGAGGTGTTCCAAAAAACTTTATTCAAGATACTGTAATATGTGCTGAATTATTAAATAAAAAAGCAGACATGCACAAATATGCAGTTCAAATTACTGTTGCAGATAGTCGGGATGGTGCTTGTAGTAGTTCGACTTTAAAAGAAGCAAGTTCATGGGGTAAAGTTGATACTGCAGAAGAGCAGATGGTTTTTGCAGAGGCAACATCAGTTATGCCTCTTATTGCAAGTGATGCTTATCACAGAGGCTTNTGGAAAAATAGACCTAAAAAAAAATTTTCACAAATTTTTCAAAAATGAAAACACTTAAATCATCAAAAGGATTTTTGGGTTTGCCAAAAGAAGTTGCTAATAAAAATAAGGTTTTAATTATACCTTATGGTCTTGAAAAAACAGTTAGCTATGAAAGTGGCACAAAACTCGGTCCTAAGAAAATTATCAAAGCATCGCATCAAGTAGAATTATTTGATGAAGAATTAAAATACGAACCGTACAAAAAATTTAACCTAAAAACTTTAAAAATAGATATTCCAAAAGAAAGTTTAAATAATGCTCTCAAACACCTTACTAAAACAATTACTCAAGTCTTAAATATGAAATGCTTCCCTTTGACACTTGGCGGTGAACACTCAATAACTCCAGCGATTATAAAATCTTTTAAAAATAAGTTTTCAAAATTAACTATAATTCAAATCGATGCTCATGCTGACTTAAGAAATCAGTACTTAGGAAATAAAAATTCTCATGCAACAGCAATGAGGAGATGTTTGGATAATAAAAATGTCGATATTATTGCAATTGGTATCAGAAACATATGCAAAGAAGAATTTGATTTTGCAAAAAAAAACAGAAANAAAGTTAAAATATTTTGGGCAAAAGACATATCTAAGCAATCTGTNGAAAAAATAAAAAATTTGATTAAAAATAAAAATGTATATTTNACTTTCGATGTCGACGGTTTCGATAGTAGTTTAATGCCAGCAACAGGTACGCCNGAACCTGGNGGNCTATTTTGGAACGAGACTCTTGAGATACTTAAGGTTGTTTTCAAAAACTGTAATGTAGTTGGAGCAGATGTTAATGAATTATCACCAAAACCAAACTTACACTCGTGCGATTTTCTAGTAGCTAAATTAGTTTATAAAATATTGACTTATAAATTTGCTAATTGAGAATTCGTCCACTCAATTTGTATCATTGCTCCTGCATTTTTTTTATTATGAAAGGTAACTTTTGCTGAACATCTCTCTAATAAGTTCTTAGATATAAAAATACCCAATCCCATTCCTTGGTCATTTTTTTTAACTTTTTCAGAACTAACATAGGGCTGACCAAGACGAGATATTATATTTTCATCAAAACCTATACCATCATCATCGATGGTAATTGTAGTTTTTTTTGTTTGCTGATTGATCTCAATGTTAATTTTTGTTTTTGAAAATTTAATTGCATTTTCAATAAAATTTCTTAAAGCATAACTTATTTCTGTTTTCTTTGACATTTTTAATCTTTCATTAAATGATTTGTTTACAACAGTAATTTCTTTATTAAGCTTATTTTCTAGTGAAAAAATAATTTCGTTTATAAGCTCTTTTGGAGAAACTTTANAAATAAATTGGTCCTGTTGCTTTCTTTCAGCAATATCTTTTAATATTGAACTACANCTTGAGGCTTGATTTATTAAAAGATTAATATCGTCTTTTGTAGANTTGTTATTTNTAAGTTGCTTCTGTAACTCTTTTCCAACTAGGGATATTGTTGCAAGAGGTGTTGCAAGTTCATGCACAGCCGCTGCAGCCATTCCTCCAACAGAATTTACAACTTTTTCATTTGTTAATTCCTCTTCGAGTTTGTTAAGGGCTCCAACTCTAACTCTATTGTCCCTACCTAATTGATAAGCATAATTTCCTAAAAAAATAATACCTATGGTGAGTGATAGCCACACACCAAATTCATAAAACTTTGGTAAATTTAAATTGCCTCCTTGCGGAGTTGGAAGGGGCATATGATAAAAGGCAATTACAGTCGAAAAAATTATTGAACATATAACAATAAATTGGCTACTTCCCCTGGAAAGATAAGTAACCGATATTGTAGTTGGTACTATAATTAGAATTGAAAACGGATTAGATAATCCACCAGTCATAAAAAGTAATAGAATTAGCTGTATTAAATCATAAAAAATACTAATTGTTGCGTAGTAATTATTGATTGTTATAAATTTCGATTTATTTAATTCTAAGAAAATATTTACGAGTACAGACAGAAAAATAAGTATCAAAGTTTCAAAATATGGAAATTGAAATTTTAGAATATAATAAACAAATGAGACGGTAAAAAATTGACCTATTACTGCAATCCACCTTATATTAATCAGTGTTTCTAGAGTAATTCTAAGATTTTTTGGATTTATTTGCTCTTTAAAAAACATATATTAAATGTCTAGATTAGTGACATTTATAGCATTTAAATTTATAAAATTTTTTCTTTTTGAAACATCTTCTCCCATAAGAGTAAAAAAGATTTCNTCATCCGCTTCTGAAGGTGATGAACCCTCACCATTTACATCTGAATAATTCACCTTTAGCAATGTGTTGTTATCAGGATTTAGTGTTGTTTCCCATAATTCATCAGGATTCATTTCTCCTAAACCTTTAAATCTTTGTAAAGACAAGTTTCGTTTACCAATCTCAATTATATTCTCTACAAATTTTAAAAAAGTATTNGATTCATNGATCCTATCATTTTCGCTAATTTTACAAGTATTTTCAAAATTTTTGGCAATTTGATTAAATGAAGATATTTTTTTTATCAAAGCATCATTATCCATAAATTTAGAACTTAACTTTTTTTCTATTTTTTCGTGATAAAATTCTCTTCTTAAAATAAAGCAATTATCCTCAAATGAGCCTGCCCATCTTGCCTCATCTTTTTTTAACAGGGTATTTAATTGTTGTGCAACAACGGATATGGCGCCCTCTTTTTTCTTATTTTTACTATCATCTAAAATTAAAATTTTTTTGTCTTTTTCAGTAAATGCTCCTACAGTTATGAGTTGTTCAAGTATTTCTTGATCACCTTCGATAGATTTAATCAAATCATACAAATTATAACATTGGTTGATAAAATCTTTGTCAAAAACAAATTTTTTATTTTTTTTAAATTCTAAGTTAGTAATTCTATTTATTGAATTTTTAATTGCTAATATTTCAAGATCTTTATCGTTTCCCAAATACGTGGTAGTTTTCCCTACTTTTATTTTATAAAGAGGCGGTTGAGCAATATATATACGCCCTTTTCTTATCAATTCATTAAATGGTTTATTATTAAAAAAAGTTAGTAATAATGTTCGAATATGAGATCCATCAACATCAGCATCAGTCATAATCACAATTTTTCCATACCTTAACCGATCTATTTCGAAGGGCTCTACACCTGTACCTATGGCATTTATTAATGTAACAATCTCATTTGACGATAGCATTTTGGCAAAAACTTTTTTTCCATTTACTGTGTTATTTTTTTTCTCTACAAAAGTATTAAGAATTTTTCCTCTTAATGGTAAGACCGCTTGATATTCACGATTTCTTGCTTGCTTAGCTGAGCCTCCCGCTGAGTCTCCCTCTACAATAAATAATTCNGTTTTATTTAAATCATTCGATTGACAATCAGCTAATTTTCCAGGTAAAGTTGTTATGTCTATAGCATTTTTTCTTCTTACATTTTCTCTAGCTTTTCTTGCTACTTCTCTTGCCACTGCAGCTTGGATTACTTTTCCAATAATTATTTTTGCGACTTTTGGATTCTTATCGAACCAAAGTGAAATTTTTTCACTTGTAATTGTTTCTACAACAGGCCTTACTTCAGATGAAACGAGCTTTTCCTTGGTTTGAGATGAAAATTTTGGATCAGGAACTTTTACAGATAACACGCATATTAACCCTTCTCTTACATCATCTCCAACAATAGTAACCTTNTCTTTTTTTAGCAAGCCGTAATCATTTGCATATTTATTTACTAACCTTGTTATTGAATTACGAAAGCCAATTAAATGTGTACCGCCATCTTTTTGTGGAATATTATTCGTAAAACACANNACATTTTCATTATAAGAATTATTCCAAAGTAAAGAACATTCTACATTTATATTATTTTTATCTCCTTGGTAATACAAAGGATCATCTAATACAGATCCATTATCTTCATTTTTAATTTTACTTTTTGACCTATTTAAATCTTGTACAAACTCTTTTATACCACCATTAAATTCAAAAACTAAATTTTTTGCTTTTTCTTTTCTATTATCATGTAGCTCAATTTTAAGACCTTTGTTTAAATAAGCCAATTCTTTCAGACGTTTTTCCAAAATAGATATATTAAAATTAGTATTCGAAAAAATTTTGTTTGATGGTAAAAAGGTAACATCGGTGCCCTTTTTGTCTGTCTTACCTACTTCTTTTAATGGTGCTTTAGTAATTCCATTGGCAAACTCTATTAAATATTTTTTACTATCTCTAAATATTTCCACTTTCAAATCTTCAGATAATGCATTTACTACTGAGACACCAACTCCATGAAGGCCGCCGGAAACTTTATACGTATTGTGATCGAATTTTCCACCAGCATGTAATTGTGTCATAATAACCTCTGCTGCAGAAATTTTTTCTGTTTTGTGTATNTCAATTGGTATTCCCCTGCCATTATCAGAAACTGTTACTGAATTATTCTTATTAATTTTTACAACTACTGTATTGCAAAAACCGGCTAATGCTTCATCAATAGCATTATCTACAACTTCAAACACCATGTGATGCAAACCAGATCCGTCGTCTGTATCTCCAATATACATTCCTGGACGTTTTCTGACAGCATCAAGGCCTTTTAGAACTTTAATTGAGTCAGCGCCGTAATTATTATTTTTCGTTTTTGCTGTAGACATTTTATTTTTTTAGATCTTAAATATTGCTTATTTATACCATTTTTGACGTAAAAAATGGAGTTATAGATTACTGTAAATGTATAAAAAATCCTTTATTTTCAATGACTTGAAATAGATTTTTATTAGTTCCAGTGTACCAAATTTGAGTTTCAAATTTATCAACTTCATNAAATAATTTTTTAAAATTTGGTTCGTCTATATGTGATGTAGCTTCGTCCAATAAAAGTATAAATTTTTTGTTGCTGTTCTTCAATTTCCAGCAATTTGCTAAAATTATTGATAATAATGAGGATTTTTGCTCACCAGTAGAGCAAGCATCAGTGTTAATGTTATTTTTTTTATCTAAAATAATAATTTCATCAGAATTAATACTAAAATTTGTTCGTTTAGTTATTTCATCTAATTCTCTTTTATTTTTTAACTCTTTGAGGAACAAATCTATTAACTCATCTTTTTTATTAATTAAATCTTTAAAAAGTGTATTTTTATATTGAATTTTAACCTCTCTAAAATTTTTAAGTTTTGAAGATATAATATTATTAAGTTCTTCAGCATATTGTCTTCTAATAACAAAAATATCATAAAAATCNTTTGCAATTTTTGTTTCCAGTATATCTAACCATTTTTCATCTTTCGCATTCTTCAAAACATGCAACCTTTCAGCAATATCTTTCTTATTACTAATGATAATTTTATTAAAACTGTTATCGTTTTGTATAATCATTTTATCAATAAAATTTCTTTTTAAAGTTTGACCTTCATACATAATTTTGTCCATATATGGCGATAGCCATATAATTTTAATGTGTTTTTTTATATCTGCTAAAGAAATTTTTTTATCACCTAAAAGAATTTTTTTTTTTAAGTTTATTATCCTCTTTAATAATTTTTAAAGAAAAATCGTAAACATTATCAATAGATTGGATTTTAATTTTGATTTTAGTGAAAGAATTTGTTTCTTTATCTTTAGGAAGAATCTCTTCTAAGCTNCTTCCCCTTAAACCCTTGGCGTTAGAAAAAAAAGATAGACTATCTAATAAATTAGTTTTTCCAACTCCATTTTTTCCATAGATAACAATATGTTTGTATTTTTTATCTAGATAAAGAGAATAATTTTTGTGAGATTTAAAGTTTTCAATGTAGACTTTTTCAATGCTTGTCATTTAAATACATTACAGTACACGCATTGGCATAATTATATAAGTACTTAAAGAATCGTTTTCGTCTTTAATTTGTATTGGAGAGGTAGCGTCCTTCAACATTAATACAATCTCCTTACTTTCTAAAACACTCGCTACATCAATTAAATAATTTGAATTAAAACCTATTTCTAAGGGCTGACCTTTGTATTGCGTTTGTACTTCTTCAATACCATCTCCCGAAATTGCATCGTTAATTAAAAATTTCATAATTCCATTGTTCAACGATATNTTAATCACTCCTTTTCTATCTGATGAAAGTGATTTCAATCTATCTAATGCACTTACAAACTCATCCACATTTGATTTTGCCTCCACTCTTTCATCCTGTGGTATAACTTTTTCATAATCTGGAAAATTTCCATCTATTACTTTTGATATGAGGACTATTTCCTTGTAGAGAAACTTAATTTTAGATTTTGTTGAGAGAATTTTTAGATTAATTGAGTCTTCATCTATTATTGTCATCAACTCATATACCGTTTTTTTTGGCAAAATTATTGGATGAAAATTACTACTTCCTTTTATTTCTGTTGCTGATTTACTCAATCGATGCCCGTCAGTAGCAACAGCTATTAGCTGGTTTTGACTCTCTTTTTTGTCCAAAAAAATACCATTTAAATAATGTCTTGTTTCATCGTTTGATATTGAAAACTTTGTNTTGTTAACAATTTTTAAAAATTCGAATGATGGTACCTCTAAATATTCCTCGTCCATATTATCTTCTAAAATAGGAAATTCGTCAGGTGAAATACATGTTAGATTAAAATCTGACTTTCCCGAAATTAATTTAAGTCTATTATTTTCTTTAAGAGTAAGATGCAATGTTGATCCNGTTTTTAATTTTCTTACAATGTCATAAATTACTTGAGCTGTAGTAGTAGTTGATCCTTCAATCACAGTATTACATGTAATTTTCTCAGTAATTATTATATCTAAATCAGTTGCAGTAATTTTAAGAAAGGTATCATGAGCCTCCAACATTACATTTCCTAAAATTGGAAGCGTATTTTTTTTCTCCACTACTCCTTGAACATGAGCTAACGATTTTAAAAAAACATCCCTGTCAATTTTAAATTCCATATTATCTTTTGATTATTCTGTCAGTAATACTCTGAACTTCATACTCAAATTGCCTGTCTTTCGACATTAATTCCTCAATTTTNTTAATTGCATGAATTACAGTAGTATGGTCTCTTCCGGTAAATTTTCTTCCTATCTCAGGCAGTGATTTGGTTGTAAGTTTTTTTGATAAATACATGGCTATTTGTCTTGGACGAGCAATATGTCTAGATCTTCTTGCTGACAAAAAATCATTCATAGATAAATTATAGTATGAGACAACAATTTTTTGTATATCCTCAATGCTTATAACTGACTGCATGTTACTTAATAAATCTTTTAAAATTAACTTAGCATCTTGTAAGGTTGGGGTTTTATTTTGAATTCTAGCGGATGCTATAATTCTATTTAAAACTCCAAGCATATCTCTTATGCTGGATTTAAATTCATTTGATATAAATGATAATATTTCATCATTAATCATAATTTCATTACCAAAATGGTTTTTTTCAGCTAGACATCTTTTCTTAAGAATATCCAATCTTAATCCTATGTCAGGAGGCTGAACGTCAACAACCAGACCACCTGATAAACGCGATTTTATCCTATCTTGAATTCTATCTAATTCATTTGGAGAACGATCGCATGAAATGACTACTTGAGACTGATTTTCCAATAAACTATTAAAAGTATAAAAAAACTCCTCCTGCGTTACTTCTTTGCCACTTATGAACTGTATATCATCTAAAATTAGCACATCTGCATTTCTGAAAATTTCTTTAAATTTATGTGTATCTTTATTTTTGATTGATTTTACAAATTGGTACATGAACCTTTCTGCTGACAAATAAATTACTTTCTTCTCAAGTTGTTTTAACTGATTTCCAATAGCGTTTAAAATGTGAGTTTTTCCTAATCCAACACCTCCGTAAATATATAGCGGGTTATAATGACCTAAGCTTTCTGTTACTCTTTTAGCTGCTGAAAATGCTAGCTGATTACTTTCACCAGTTACAAAAGTTTCAAAATTTAATCTTGGATCAATACGATTTATTCCATAATTGGTATCTTTTAAATCTATGACTTTTGTTCCTGATCCAAAATCTAGAATGTTTGTTGATCTTTTTTCATCAAAGATTTCATTAATTTCAAACTGTATTCTTGATACTGTATTATCTAACTTTTGATAATGATCTAAAATTTTATCAGCATAGTGAGACACTATCCAGTCCCTAACAAATCTTGTTTTTACAATTAAAATAAGTGATGCAAAGTCAATTCCTTTTGCTTCAACATTTTGTATCCAGCTCTTATAAACATCTAAACCATAATTTTCTTTTAATTTTAGCTGAACTATTTCCCAATTTTTTTTTATATCTTCATTAACTTGTAAGGCTGTGGAATTTTTCATGAAATTATCTTGTAGTAAAATCTAATAACTGAAGCAACAAAAAAGATNAAAAAAAAATAAAAAAAAAAATAATCAACTTAAGATTGTGAAAAAAATTCTTAAAAAATTTTATAAAAAAACTTTTGTGCTTTTGCTTTTTAGAAAATTTAAATTAAAATCTAAGATTGAATTTTAAAACGTTGAGTTGAATTGAATTAATGAAATATTTACTATAAGTAAACCTATTTCATTAATTGAAGTTTTTTAGATGTTCTNGAAATTTTTCTTGAAACTGTTTGCCTTCTTATAGAACCTTTTTTGGAAACTTTCATTAGTTTAGACTGAAAGTTATCAAAAAGTTTAGTGGCCTTTTTTTTATCACCACTTTTGATTGCATTTTCTATTTCGGCTATNGCACTTCGATATTTTCCGAGTCTAATTCGGTTAACTGCAGTTTTAATTTTAATAACTCTAGTTTTTTTCTTTGCTGATGAAGTATTTGCCATTATATTCGATTGGCTGGTTATATAATTTTTTCAATTCTGGTCAATACTATGTTTGGCATATAGAACAATAAAAAATAGACCTTCCAGAGCGATTTAAGCGCCTAATTTTGCCTCTACATCTATTTCGAAGGCACCCTTTGCCTTCGCGGTCGTAAACCTTAAAATTTTTTTGATAAGAACCAACCTTCCCTTCAGAGTTGTGATAATTATTAATCGTAGAACCACCCGCTATAATTGCATTTTTGAGTATTTTTTTAATAGAATGAACTATTTTTCTTATTTCNTTGTCTTTAATATCAGATCCTAATTTATCAGGTCTTATTTTACAAAAAAAAAGAGTTTCATTAACATAAATATTACCTAATCCTGAAATAATTGATTGGTTCATTAATAAATTTTTAATTGAGGATTTTTTTTTATAAATTTTTCTTTTCAAATAATGAAAGCAAAATTTTCTTGTCAATGGTTCACATCCAAGTTTGGCAAGATGATTGTTTGACGTTATACTTTTTTTATTAAACCNCTTAATAAATCCAAATTTTCTAATATCATTGTAAATTAAATCAAATTTCTTGAATGCAATTTTCAAATGATCGTGTTGTGGCATTATATCTGTATTATTATAAAAACTTGTNTCAATTTTCTTTCTTTTATTTTTTATAAAATAAAACCGTCCCGTCATTCCTAGATGTACAAGCAAAATACTCTCATCGCTAAAAAATATTAAAATATACTTAGAACGTCTTTTAATTTTTTTTATAATTTTGCCTTTTAGAATATTTAGTTTTTCATATTTGAGATTATATCTAAGCTTGGGATTAATAATTGTCACACTATTAACCTTTTTTAGCAAAATCTGTTTCGCTAAGCTTCTTTTAGTGATCTCNACTTCTGGAAGTTCTGGCATATAATTTTTTTTTTTATAAACTAAACATCTAACAAATTATGAAAAATATTCATCACTACAAAAACAAAGATTATGTGAATAATGTCTTCGACAATGTTTATGAAAATTATGATTTAATGAATGATATTATGTCCTTTGGAGCTCACAGGTTATGGAAACAAGAATTTGTAAAAAGTATAGATCTTAATGCATCGGATGTTGTTATTGATATGGCGTCCGGAACAGGTGATATTGCCAACCTTTTGCTAAAAAAAAATAAAGTTCAAAAAATTTATCGTGTTGAACCTAATTTAAATATGCTTAGGTATGATTTACCCAAATTTGAGAATTTCAAAAATGTTTATAACATTTGTGGATTTGCTGAAAATATTCCATTGATGGACAATGCTGTTAATGCTTATACAATTAGTTTTGGTTTACGTAATATTNCAAGTTTAGAACGTGCGCTTAATGAATCATTTAGAATTTTAAATAAAGGGGGGGGCTTTTACTGTCTTGAATTCTATAAAGTTGATAAGTCAGTCATAAGCAATTTATATAAACTTTACTCCAAAACCATTCCTCTATTTGGTAAGATATTTAATCAAAACTCTAATCCGTACAAATATTTAGTAAAGAGTATTGAAGACTTTTACCCTCAACATGAAATTTCAAAAAAACTAATCAAAGCTGGTTTCAAAAATGTTAATTTCAAAAATATTTTTGGTGGTATTGCTTCTATTCATTATGCATGGAAATTAAATGATTAAAAAATTAATTATTCTATTAAAAATAGGTAGGGCATTAGCAAAATCATCTACATTGGATTATTTTCAAGAAATCTACAAACCTAATATTTTTATCAGAGTATTTATAAAGATATTTGGGTTTTCTTCATTTAAAAAAAAGAGCTTAGATAGTAAAAGCGTTGGTTTAAGATTGACTAACGCGTTAAAGGATCTTGGTCCAACTTTTATCAAGCTTGGGCAATTCTTGGGTACTAGACCAGATATAGTTGGTAAAGATTTAGCTATAGAATTGCAAAGTCTTCAAGATGATCTTCCGCCATTTGACATGCTTATAGCCGAGAAAAGTATTAGGGAAGAAATTGGAGAGGAAAAATTTCTTCAAATCAAAGATTTTACTCGACCTATAGCTGCGGCTTCGATTGCTCAAGTCCATTTTGCTAAAATTAAAAATGAGGAATTCGCAGTTAAAATATTAAGACCTGGTATTGAAAAAAAATTCAATGAAGAACTGGACTCCTTGATGCTATTCGCTTCAATTGTAGAGTCAATTTTACCAAAAACTAGACGGCTCAGACTTATTGAAGTTGTTCATCTTCTAAAGGAAATTACTACAATTGAAATGGACTTGAGGTTTGAAGGATCTGCTGCAAGTGAACTTAAAAAAAATACTATTTCGGACCCAAAATTTAAGGTGCCAGAAATCAATTGGGATTTTACATCAAAAAGAATTTTAACCTCCCAAAGGGTAAAAGGAATAAGTATTAAAGATATCGACCAAATAGATAAACAAAATATTGATAAAAAAGAGCTGGCGAAAAATATTATTCAAAATTTTCTCAGACAAGCTGTTGGAGATGGTTTTTTTCATGGAGATATGCATCAAGGTAATCTTTTTGTTGATAACGAAGGAAATATTATTCCTGTAGATTTTGGAATTATGGGAAGATTAGACAATGACAATAGAAGATATCTTGCTGAAATCCTTTATGGTTTTATTAAAAGAGATTATGAAAAAGTAGCAGATGTTCATTTTATTGCGGGTTTAGTGCCACAAGATCAATCTAGGGAATCATTTTCACAGGCTTTAAGATCAATCGGTGAGCCAATTTTTGGTCAGTCAATCAAAAATATATCTGCGGGAAGACTTTTGGCTCAATTGTTTGAGATCACTGAACAATTTAATATGGCAACACAACCACAGCTTCTTCTTCTACAAAAAACTATGGTTGTTGTAGAGGGGGTTGCCAGGACGTTAGATGAAGATGCAAATATCTGGGAAATTTCAAAACCTATATTAGAGGGATGGCTTAAGAAAGAAGTTGGGCCTGAAGCCAAATTTAATCAAGTTGTTCAAACCACAACTAAAGTAATAGATAGATTACCCGAGCTGCCCATCATGATGGATAGGGCTTCCAAAGCTCTAGAATTGCTAGCTGCAGGCACAGTCGCTAGTAATAATGAAATCGCAAAAAAATTTGAAAATGAAAAATTAAAAATTAAAAATCAACAAAATCAAATTATCATATTTATTTTATTGGTAGTAATTTCTTTATTAATAATATTTAATTAAATCATTTATGGAAAAGACAAAAAAAATTTTATTAATTATTACTGGTGGAATTGCCGCTTATAAAATATTGGATTTAATTAGAAGTTTTGTTTCTCAAAATATTGAAGTTAAAACTATATTAACGAAAACTGCTGAAGAGTTTGTGACACCGTTATCAATCTCATCTCTGTCGAAAAATAAAGTTTATCGAAATCAATTTGATATAAATGAAGAAGCGGAGATGGATCATATCGCTTTATCCAGATGGGCAGATCTAATTCTTATAGCGCCAGCTACCGCAAATATAATAGAAAATATTGCTAATGGATCAGCGAATGATTTCATTAATACAATAATTTTGGCATCAAATAAAAAAATATTTTTAGCACCTGCAATGAATGTAAAAATGTGGGAAAATGAAGCTACACAAATAAATGTTACAAAATTGGAGTCTCGGAATTTTATTTTAATTGGTCCATCAATTGGTCAATTAGCTTGTGGTGAATATGGTGAGGGAAGAATGGCAAGTATTAATGAAATTGAGTTTACAATTAAAAATCATTTTAACAAAAATAAAAAATTAAAAGCTTTGGTAACAGCAGGGCCGACAAGAGAGTACATTGATCCTGTGAGATACATTTCAAATGAATCTTCTGGACTTCAGGGTTATCAGCTTGCCAAAAAAATGAATGAGGCTGGTATACAAACTAAGCTGATACTAGGACCCTCAAAAATAAAAGTTGATCAAGGTATAGATATCGTAAGAGTTACAACCGCGAATGAAATGTTAGACGCTGTGAAAGAAAATTTACCTGTCGATATTGCAATCTTTGCGGCAGCCGTTGCAGATTTTAGAACTAATCAAAAAGACTTTAAAATAAAAAAAAATAATGATGAATTAAGTATTAAACTACATGAAAATAAGGATATTTTAAAATTTGTTAGTACACATAACTCACTAAGACCTAAATTGGTCGTTGGTTTCGCAGCAGAAACGAATGATATTATTAAATTTGCAAAAGATAAGCTGGGAAAAAAACATTGTGACTGGATCATTGCGAATGATGTATCTGACAAGTCAATAGGATTTAACTCTCATAATAATGAAGTTTCAATAATACAAAAAGGCAATGATATAGAAAAAATTACTAAGCGCGATAAAGCCGAGGTTGCCTCAATCTTAGTTAAAAAAATCTTAAAAAAGTTCTCTGTAAATGAAAACAAAAGTCTTAATTAAAAAACTTTACAGCGATGTAAATATTCCAACATATAAAACGTCTGGGTCATCGGGTCTTGATCTTGAGGCATTTATTGGAGAAGATTTAATGTTAAAACCGAATAAAACAATATTGGTTCCAACGGGACTATCTGTTGCAATCGAAGATGGTCTTGAGATTCAGATAAGACCCAGGTCTGGGCTAGCGGCAAAAAATATGATTTCAGTTTTAAATACACCAGGGACAATCGATGCAGATTACAGGGGAGAAATAAAAGTAATTTTAATTAATTTAGGAAAAGATAATTTTACTATTAAAAAAGGTGACCGCATTGCTCAAATGGTAGTTTGTCCAATAATCAAAGCAAATTTTGAAATAGTAGATGAATTGCCTAAAACTCTAAGGGGCACATCCGGTTTTGGATCAACGGGGAAAAATTAATGAAATTAACCAATGATCAAATCGACAGATACAGAGGCCAAATCAATTTAAAAAAAATTAATATTCAGGGTCAAATAAAATTAAAACAACAAAAAGTACTTGTTATTGGTGCCGGTGGTATTGGTTCCCCCGTAATACTATTTCTTTCTAGAGCAGGTGTCCTAACATTTGGATTAGTTGATTTTGATAAAATTAGTAAAAGTAATCTTCACCGGCAAGTTTTGTTTGATAACAATGATATTGGTAAAAAGAAAATATTAGTAACAAAAAAAAAAATTCAACTAATTGATAAAAAAATTAATGTTAAAACTTATAATACGAAGGTTAATAAAACCAATTTAAAACAAATTATAAAAGATTATGATTATATCATAGATGGAACTGATAATTTTACATCAAAATTAAATATAAACGATGAATGTGTAAAACAAAAAAAGAAATTATTCATCGGCTCAGTAAGTCAATTTGATGCTCATGTTTTTTTTTTCGACTTTTCAAAAGGTGGGCCTTGTCTTAGATGTTTTATGCCTAAAGAACCACAAAATACTACCCGGTGTCAAGACGATGGGATACTAGGCACCGTAACAGGTGTAGCTGGAACAATAATTTCTAATGAACTGATTAAGGATGCAGTTGGTATTCCATCAAATTTAAAAAATGAGGCCCTTATAATAAATTTAGAAAATCTAATGTTTAGAAAAATTAAAATCAAGGAAAGTAAAAACTGTAAAAATTATGAATAAATTTCTGATAATATTTTTTTTTTTTTCGTTATAAACCCTGTGTCTGCAGAGATTAGAAGTTTAAAAAACCCTAAAGTAAACGTAAGGCTAGGACCATCAAAAACCTATCCAATTAAATTTGTCTATGAAAAAAAATATTTACCAGTTGTAATTATTGATGAGCATTATAATTGGAGAAAAACTAAAGATTACGATAACGATACTGGCTGGATACATGTATCTCAATTATCGAAAACAAAAACAACTGTAACAACAAAAAATAATGAAATTATTTTTTCATCTCCAACACATTATTCTAAGCCAAAAGCAAAATTAGAAATTCATCAAGTATTAATTATAAAAGAATGTAATGATATGTGGTGTGAGGTTAAAAATTCTAAAATTAGTGGTTGGATTAAAAAAGACCGACTTTGGGGAATAAAAGAACACGGAATAAAGAAGTAATAGTATTTTATTTTTGTTTTATTAAATAAGATCATAAAGTATAACTTTTTTTTTAATGAAAAATAAAAACTCATTTGATTTCGATGAACTGATAACCTGTGCTAACGGCGAATTGTTCGGGCCTGGAAACGCTAGATTACCAGCACCACCAATGCTTATGTTTGACCGTATTACTAAAATTACTGATAATGGAGGTGCATTTAATAAAGGTTATATCGAAGCAGAATTAGACATAAAAAAAAATTTATGGTTTTTTGACTGTCATTTTAAATCCGACCCAGTGATGCCTGGATGTCTGGGTCTAGATGCTATGTGGCAACTAGTTGGCTTCTTTTTAGGCTGGATTGGGAATCCGGGCAAAGGACGTGCTTTGGGAGTGGGTGAGGTGAAGTTTACTGGCGAAGTTTTAAATAATAATAAACTAGCAAAATATATTATAGAAATGAAAAGAATTATTAAAAAAGGTGAAACTTCTGTAGGCCTGGCTGATGGCACGCTTTTAATTGATGATAAAAAAATATATAGTACAAAAAATTTAAAAGTGGGATTATTTAAAAGTTAAATTATGAAAAGAGTAGTCGTTACAGGTCTTGGTATTGTTTCATGTTTGGGTAATAATCAAGATGAAGTTTTTAATTCTTTAATCAATTCAAACTCAGGTATTAGTTTTAGTGAAGAATATAAAGAGTATAACCTAAAAAGTCATATACATGGCAAGCCTAAAATTAATTTTGAAGAACATATTGATCGTAAAGTTATGAGATTTATGGGTGCTGGTTCAGCCTACAATTATGTTGCAATGTCTGAGGCAGTTAAAGACTCAGGATTAAAAAATGATCAGGTAAGTAATATTAAAACCGGTATGATAATGGGTTCCGGTGGACCGTCCATTGAAAATGTAATTTTAGCTGCAGATAAAACTAGAGAGAAAAATCCAAAAAAAATGGGTCCATTTATAGTTCCAAGAACAATGGCTAGTACAGCTTCAGCAACATTGGCAACTCCTTTTAAAATCAAAGGTACAAATTATACGATTAGTTCTGCATGTGCTACTAGCGGGCACTGTATAGGTAATGCAATGGAACTCATACAACTTGGTAAGCAAAATATAATATTTGCTGGCGGTAGTGATGAAGTGCATTTTGCGATGACAGCAATGTTTGACGCTATGACCGCTTTATCATCAAAGTATAATGACAAACCTACATCAGCATCTAGGCCATATGACAAGAATCGAGATGGATTTGTTATTTCTGGTGGAGGTGGTGTTTTGGTATTAGAAGAATATGAACATGCAAAAGCACGAGGGGCAAAAATTTATGCTGAGTTAACAGGATATGGAGCTACATCAGATGGATATGATATGGTCGCTCCATCNGGTGAAGGNGCNNTNAGATGTATGNANATGGCNTTANNNACNNCAANNAANAAAATAGATTATNTNAATACTCACGGGACATCTACNCCTGTAGGAGATATAACAGAATTAAAGGCTGTCGGCGANGTATTTAAAAATGAAGTACCAAAAATTAGTTCAACTAAATCTTTATCAGGACATTCTTTAGGTGCAACGTCGGTACATGAGGCAATTTATAGCTTAATAATGATGAAAAATAATTTTATATCCGCATCAATAAATATNTCGGAAATTGATGATGAAGCAAAAAAATTTCCAATCGTTCAAAAAGTTGAAAAAGATGTCAAGCTTAACGCAGTAATGTCAAACAGCTTTGGGTTTGGTGGAACAAATGCAACTCTAGTTTTTGAAAAAGTATAAATATGCTTCTAAAGGGAAAAAAAGGTTTGATCATGGGTGTTGCTAATGACAGGTCTATTGCATGGGGTATTTCAAAAAAACTTGCAGAAAATGGTGCGGAATTAGCATTTACATATGTAGGTGATGCTTTAAAAAAAAGGGTAATCCCATTAGCTGAATCCTTGGGGTCTAAGTTTACACTAGATTGTAATGTCGAAAATAAAGACCAAATCGTAAATACTTTTCAAGAAATTAAAAACAAGTGGAGTGGCTTAGATTTTATAGTTCACGCTGTAGCTTTTTCCGACAAATCTGAATTGTCCGGAGAATATTTAAGTACTACAAGAGATAATTTCTTAAGAAGTATGTTGATATCGTGTTTTTCTTTCACAGAAATTGCACAGGAGGCTGCACCTTTAATGAAAGAAGGTAGTAGTATGATTACCTTAACCTACGAATCGACTAAAACTATTCCAAACTATAATGTAATGGGTGTATGTAAATCAGCACTTGAGACAAGTACTAAATATTTAGCAAGAGATCTTGGTAAAAAGGGTATTAGAGTCAATGCTATAAGTGCTGGACCTATCAAAACACTCGCTGCTTCTGCAATTGGGGACGCAAAATTTTTATACAAATGGAACGAAGATCATTCTTTTTTAAAACGTAATGTAAATATTGATGATGTTGGAAATTCAGCATTATATCTGNTAAGCGATCTTGCTGGTGGTGTTACTGGCGAAATTCATTATGTGGATGCAGGTTATAATAAAGTTGGTATGCCTGATCCTAAAAATATGTCTTAAGAGGTAATTGTAAAAAATAAAAAAAAACTAATATAAATTTATGATTGATATAATTATAAGCATTCTTCTGTATTGTGTTTTCGGACTACTAGGCATTCATGTTTTTTCTAAAATTAAAGAAATTAATCGAATTTTTACAAAACAACAAAACATTATTTATTTAGTTATATTTTTTTTTATTTTTGGAATGTTTCTGGCGCAAAAAAATCCAAGTTTACATAGTAGTAGTTTAGTGTTTCAAATTACTTTTAGTATAGGCAATTTAATTGCTGTATTTGCAGGATCTGCTATTGCAGCATTTTTTGCGAATAAGTCTAAATTTAAAATAAATAAAAACTTATATTTATCACTTTTTGGTTCAATTTCTTGTGGTACAATTTTGCTATTTNTTGCGTTTTAAAATCGATACTGCTAACTATTAAGAATTTAAAGCTTCTTTAATAGAAAGTTTTACTTTCCCTCTATCAAAACCGATAACCTTAACACTTACCTCATCACCTTCCTTGACAGCGTCAGATACCTTTTCAACTCTTTTTTCCGCTAATTGTGAAATATGCACTAACCCGTCTTGCTTACCTAGAAAGTTAACAAATGCTCCAAAGTCCATTATCTTAACGACTTTACCAAGATAAATTTTTCCAATTTCTGGTTTTGCTGTTATGTCTTTTATCATTTGCATTGCTTTGTTTCTTGATTCTTCATCAGGAGCAGCAACAGTTACTGTTCCTTCATCATCAATATCAACCTTTGCACCAGAAAGTTCTACAATTTCTCTTATTGTTGCTCCACCTTTTCCAATTACCGCAGCAATATCTTTTTTATCAACTTTAACCTTTTCCATTTTCGGGGTGTACTCTGATAATTCTGTGTTAGATTTGTTAATTGCCTTATTCATCTCATTTAGGATATCAATTCTTCCCTGCTTTGCTTGACTTAAAGCCTTTTCCATAATCTCAAATGTTATTCCTGTGATCTTAATATCCATTTGTAGAGAGGTAATTCCATCTTTAGTACCAGCAACTTTAAAGTCCATATCACCCAGATGATCTTCATCACCTAAGATATCACTTAAAACTGAAAAATTATCACCTTCTTTAATTAATCCCATTGCAATTCCTGCAATTGGCTTTTCTATTGGGACACCAGCATGCATTAGTGACATAGAAGTTCCGCAAACAGTTGCCATTGAAGATGAGCCATTTGATTCTGTTATTTCTGAAACAACCCTGATTGTATAGGGAAAATCCTCTTTCTTTGGTAAAGCTGCATTTACTGCTCTCCACGCAAGTTTTCCATGCCCAATTTCACGTCTGCCTGTTCCAATACGTCCAACTTCTCCTACTGAAAATGGAGGAAAATTATAATGCAACATAAATCTGGATCTTTGCATACCTTCAAGACTTTCTGTTCTTTGCTCATCATCAGCAGTTGCTAATGTTGTTGCTACGATTGCTTGAGTCTCACCTCTGGTGAATAATGACGATCCATGAACTCTTGGTAAAATCCCAACTTCACACTGAATTGGTCGAACCTGATCTAATTTTCGNCCATCAATTCTTATTTTATTTTTTAAAATTTTAGTTCTCACGATATCTTTTTCTAAATTTTTGAACTGGTCCATAATTTCAACTTTAGTATAAGTTTCATCACCTTCAAAGTTTGATTGGATTATTTCCCTGGCTTCATTAATTACACTTCCTCTAATTTTTTTGTCTTTTTCTGAAAAAGCTTCTTCTAATTTAGTTGTAGCTAAATCCGAAATTTTATTTTTAAGGTCCTTAAAATTCTTTTCTTCAATTTTAATTTCTTCTTTATTTACTTCTTTTTTTAGTTCATTAATCATCTTAATAACTGGATTAAAACCGTCATGTCCAAATTTTACAGCAGCTAACATTTGTTCTTCGGTCAATCCTGAAGTTTCTGACTCAACCATTAAAACAGCATCTTTTGTTCCTGCAACTACTAATTCTAAGGAAGAATTTTCAAGCATTTCTTTTGTTGGGTTTAAAACAAACTCGTTGTTTATATAACCAACTTTAGAAGCTGCTACTGGACCCATAAAAGGTAAGCCAGATATACTCAGTGCCGCTGAACTTGCTATTAATGCTAATACTTCTGGATCATTTTCTTTATCATAAGAAATTACTGTTGCTAAAACTTGAGTTTCATTTCTAAATGAGTTTGGAAATAATGGTCTTATTGGTCTATCGATTAATCTTGATATTAATGTTTCCGCTTCTGTAGGTCTTGCTTCTCTTTTAAAGTAACCCCCAGGTATTTTTCCTGCTGCATAATATTTTTCCTGATAGTTAACTGTTAGAGGAAAAAAATCAGTTTCAGGATTAGATTTTTTTGCTGCAACAGCTGTTGCTAAAATNACAGTGTCTCCTGATCTTAAAATTACTGCACCGTCCGCTTGACGTGCAATTTTACCTGTTTCAATTGATAATTTTTTACCTGACCAATTAATTTCTTTTTTTACAATGTTAAACATGAATTAGCTCCAACTATTTTCTTAGTCCAAGCTGCTCTATAACTTTTTTATATAAGTTTGGTTCTCTTTTATTTAAGTAATCTAAAAGTTTTTTCCTTCTTATAATTAACTTACTTAGTCCAGTATTTGAGTGCTTGTCTTTTTTGTTATTTTTAAAGTGTTCTGTTAAATATTTAATTCGCTCAGTTAAAATACCAATTTGAACTTCAGATGATCCGACGTCTTTATCGGATTTTTGAAGTGCTTTTATTACTTTGCTTTTATCTAAGTCTTTTTTAATCATTAATATTTAAAATTCTTTTTGGATAAAAAATNCCATCTTTCATGGAACCCAAAGCAACAACGTTTTGATGATAATCTGCTAGAATTTCTTTATACTCTTTAGAACCAATCTCTTCCAACATGCTTACTTTCATACCGTTTTTAATAAGCTTCAATTTTTTATCGTTAATTTTAATTGTGGGTATATGATATAAAACCGACTTAATATCAAGTAAGTATTTTTCAAAATCTTCGGTATTTTTATTATTTACAAGGTTTTTTAAGGAATATGAATTTTTTTTACTAAAAATTCCATCTCGCAACCTGATAATTTTAGTACAATGAGAATAGGTATTTAAACTTAAAGCTAGATCATTTGCCAAACTTCTTACGTATGTACCGCTGCTACAAATTACTAAAAAAGTAGTTTTTTTGCTTACTTTGTTATGATCCAAGATTCTTAGACCATATATTTTTTTTTTNACTTTTTTTAGTTGAAATTTAAGTCCAGTTCTGGCTAGTTCGTAAGCCCTTTTTCCATTTATTTTTTTTGCTGAAAATGCAGGTGGACTTTGATCAATATCTCCAACAAAATTTTTTTTTATATTTTTGATTTCATTAAGCGTTGGAATATAATTTGACTCATTTATCACATCACCTTCTGTATCCAGTGTGCTTGTCTGTTTACCCCATTCAACCTCAAACAAATATGTTTTCTTTGATTTGTTGACAAGCCTTACCGTTTTTGTCGCTTCATTTATAGCTACAGGTAGTACCCCTTGTGCCATCGGATCTAATGTTCCAAGATGACCAATTTTGTTTAGTTTAAATTTTTTCTTTAATAGGTTTAAACAGTAAGTTGAGCTATAACCGCTTGGTTTATAAATATTTATCCAACCATTTATCATTTAATCTTTACTTTTTAATAAAAGGTTTTCAATTTTCTCTGCATAATCAAAAGACTCATCTTTTACAAAATATAAATTAGGCATAAATTTAGCCGTCCATTCTCTTGAGGCACTTTTTTTTATATCCATTGAATTGTCATTTAATATCTCTGAAATTTTACTTATTTCTTTTCCAGCTAGGGGCATAAAAAAAACTTTTGCATGTTTAAAATCTGGAGATATTCTTACCTCTGTTATTGTAATTAGTTTTGTGTCAATANCAGGTAATATAATATTTTGTTGAATAAAAATTCTAGCTAAAATTTTTTTTANATTTTCACCACCTTTTANTTGCCTTTGTGTGTATGTTTGAAAACTATCNTTCATTCTCTTACTCTCTCTCAATNGTAACTATTTCAAAANCTTCTACNATATCTCCTTTTTTATAATCCAGAAAATCACTTATTNTTAATCCGCATTCAAGNCCAGATTTTACTTCTTTAGCAGCATTTTTTTCTCTAAATAAACTTCCTATTTTTCCAGTATAAATCACGGCACCATCTCGTACTAACCTTGCCTGACAATTATTTTTTACTTCACCTTCTGTTACTTTTACACCAGCAACCTTTCCTGCTTTTGATACACTGAAAACTTCTAAGACTTCACATTGTCCAATTGTTTCTTCTTTTGTTTCTGGTTCTAAAGTTCCTTTTATAGTTTTCTCCACGAAATCAATAGCTTCATAAATTATATTGAAATAACTTATCTCCATTTTATAGCTCGTAGCCAATTCCTTAGCCTCCTTNTTTGCCCTCACATTAAAACCCAGAATTCTAGCGTTAGATGCTTTTGCTAAGGTTACGTCAGTTTCTGTTACTGGTCCCACGGCAGATAATATTATTTTAGGTTTTATTTTCTCAATTTCGATTTTATTTATAGCGGCATTAATGGCCTCTAGTGAACCATGTACATCGGCTTTGACTACAATATTTAGCGTTTCAGCTTTTTCTACGTTGCCAAATATGTCATCACTTTCATTTGTTGGTTTTAATTTATTTTTTTTGATTCCTGTTTGTCTAAATTCCAAAATTTCTGCAATTTTTTCCTCTTCTTCCAAAACTATAAAATCCTCTCCAGCATTTGTAACATCTTCAAAACCAATTACTTCAACGGGTGTTGATGGCTCAGCAATTTTTATCTGTTCGTTATTGTAATCAAACATCGCTCTTACTTTACCCTTTGTATGACCACTAATAAATGTATCTCCTTTCTTTAAAGTTCCGTTCATAATTAGTATAGTTGATACAGGACCCTTCCCTTTGTCTAACCTTGATTCTATGACTACGCCTTTTGCCAAAGAGTTTATTTTTGTTTTTAAATCGAGTAATTCTGCTTGTAGTATAATATTATCTTTCAACTTATCTAAATTCGTTTTTTTAAGGGCAGAAATTTCATTNCACAAAACTTCACCACCCATTTCTTCAACAATAAGTTCATGCTCCAAAAGTTGATTTTTAACCTTAGAAGTATCTATGCCAGGTAGATCACACTTGTTTACAGCCACTATAATTGGAACACCAGCTGCTTTAGAGTGTTGTATTGCCTCAATGGTTTGTGGTTTAATACCATCATTAGCTGCAACTACTAATATGACAATGTCTGTAATTTTAGAACCACGTGCCCGCATTTCAGTAAATGCTGCATGACCTGGTGTATCTATAAACGTTATTAATTTTTTATCATTTACCTTAACTTGNTAAGCGCCAATATGTTGCGTAATGCCCCCNTGTTCTGTTGCAACCACATCAGATTTTCTTAATGCATCTAATAAAGATGTTTTTCCATGGTCTACATGACCCATGACCGTTACAATTGGTGGTCTTGGATCATTCCCCTCATCCTGTACTTCAGTAACAATTTTATTAATTTTATCCTCAGTAACATCGCCNCGTACTGGTCTATGCCCAAACTCTCCAACAATAAACTCTGCGGTATCTGCATCTATACTGTGGTTTACTGTTACTTTGACATTTTTGCCTAATAAATATTTAATGACTGAACTCGCTTTTTCGGCCATCCTATTCGCTAATTCCTGAATTGTAATAAATTCTGGAATATTAACATCTCGTGCAATTTTTTGATTATCTCCTTCATCGTCTGTTCTTTTAATTTGCTTTTCTCTAGCGCGTTTTACAGATGCAAAACTTCTCTGACGTTCAANATCACTGTCTGAAAGTGCACGACTTAAGGTTAACTTGCTATCTCGTCTTTTTCCTTCAAATTTTTTCTCAGTTTTTTTCTTACCCTTAAATAATTCTTCCTGAATTTTTTTCTTTGCCCATTCTTTAGCATTTCTTTGCTTGTCATCAGATGGTAATGCTACCTTTGGAGCAAAAGCCTTTATTGGTTTTTTTTCAGTTTTTGATTTATTTGGCTTAAAAGTAGGACTTTTTTGCTCGACAACAACTTTTCCTCTTGTTTTTGAGCTGTTATCATTAAATTTTCGAGGTGTACCTTTGAAGTTTTTTAAAGTTAATTTTTTTTTCTTTTCTTTGCTCATTTTTAGCCTCGGCAATCATTGTTAAAAATTAAAAACTTTTTTTCTTGCACGCATAATCAAATCTTCAGCATCTTTTCTTGGAATATCAAACTCCTCTAGAATTCCATCAAACTTTTCTCTTTTACCTTTTATCTCATCATAGCCACCAATTATTTCGTCTGTTGATAGCTCAGCAAAATCTTTAAGTGTTTTAATATTTTCTTCTCCTAAGGTCAAAAGCATTCCTAAAGTAAGACCCTTGTGGCTCGCCAATTCTTCCTTGATACCCAATTCCTGAACTTTACTTGCAATTTCTTTTTCCTCCTCGTCTAGAAACTCTTTTGCTCTTTCTTGCAATTCTTTCGCTGTCTCTTCATCGAAACCATCAATTTTTAAAAAATCATTTATATTTGAATTATTAATATCTCTTACACTATTAAATCCCTCTGATACCAATAGTTGAGCCATCGTCGTATCAATCTCTAGACTTTTAATCAATTTAGNCGAATTTTCTTTAAATTCACTTTGTCTTTTCTCTGACTCTTCCTTGTCTGTTAAAATGTCAATTTCATAATCAAGAAGTTTTGAAGCTAATCTAACATTTTGTCCCCTACGACCNATAGCTTTACTTAAATTATTTTCATCTATAACAACTTCTGATTTTCTATTTTCTTGATCTAAGACAACTTTCATAACTTCTGCTGGCGCNAACGCACTAACAACTAATGAACCTACGTCCTCTGTCCAATTTATAATATCAATTTTTTCGCCGTGAAGTTCATTTACAATTGTTTGAACTCTGCTTCCTCTCATTCCTACACAAGCACCTACAGGATCAATTGAACTATCTTTAGATTGAACACAAATTTTTGCTCTACTGCCTGGATCTCTAGCAACTGATTTAATTAAAATTGTGCCCTCATATATTTCTGGAACTTCTTGTTGAAAAAGTTTAGCCATAAACTGCGGATGTGCTCTTGATAAAAATATCTGTGGACCTTTATTCTCTCTTCTGACATCATAGCAATACGCCTTTACACGATCACCGTTCTTTAAATTTTCTCTAGGTATTAACTCTTCCCTTCTTATGATTGCCTCAGATTTTTGTAAATCTACAATGACATTTCCAAATTCTGATCTTTTTACTATTCCACTTAAAATTTCACCAACTTTATCTTTAAACTCNCTAAATTGTCTGTCTCTTTCAGCGTCCCTAATTTGTACTGAAATAACTTGTTTTGCAGTTTGTGCAGCTATTCTTCCAAAATCAATTGGTGGCAGCTCTTCTTTTATTAAACCTCCAATTTCAACTGTTGGATCCTTTTGTTTAGCTTCATCTAAACTTATTTCCGAATGACTTTCTAAAACTTTATCAACTACTTTAAGTTTTCTTCCTAGCTCTATAATTCCTGTTTCACGATCAATACTTACATATATATCATTTTCTGATCCATACCTAGTTCTAGCTGCCTTTTCTATAGCACTTTCCATAGACGTGAGAACTAAGTCTTTATCTATTGATTTTTCTGCTGCTACTGCATCAGCTATTCTAATTAATTCTGTACTATCAATTCTGTTATTTAACATTTTTTACCCGTATAAAAAAAAATGGGCTAATGCCCATTTTGAATTTTAACAATTTATACTGTAATTAAACGATAAATTAAATTTTATCAATCTTTAAAAAATTTATATTATTCTTNAGTTTTATAGCTCTATTGTGGTATTTTGTAACAATAGTAGGCGTTTTTTTTGAAAATTTTACTGACAATTTTACCTCTTTTTTTAGAGAGTTAACGTGTTTTTTTA
Organism: Pelagibacteraceae bacterium; assembly: GCA_002684895.1. Classification (GTDB taxonomy): domain Bacteria; phylum Pseudomonadota; class Alphaproteobacteria; order Pelagibacterales; family Pelagibacteraceae; genus HIMB114. The sequence continues at coordinate 73,450 of NYVZ01000004.1, read as the reverse complement.
CACTTTTAAAATAATCCAAGTTGTCTGAAGCAATAAAAATTGCTCCTTTTCGCAAACATCGAGATGATAGCTCTTTTAAAAATTGATACGTCACAAGTCTTCTTTTGTTATGTTTTTTTTTAGGCCAAGGATCTGGGAAAAAAATATAGCACTGATGAAAGGTATGATTATTAAATTTTGAGAGAAATTTTTGNAAAACAAAAGGGAATAGATAAATATTTTTTATATTATTCTCTACACATATATGCGCAATATTAGCAAGCCCATTTTTAAAAGGTTCTATTCCAATAATCTTTTTTCTAGGGTATTTTTTAGATAGAAAAATAATATTATCACCAGTGCCAGGTCCTATCTCAATGATTATTTTTTTATTATTTTTAAAAAATTGTTCATCAATTTTCTGTGTTTTAATAAATTTTTTTAAATTTTTTTTTTTTCAGGTGAAAGACTTCTTGATTGTGAACGACCGTAGAATAATCTTTGTTTTTTTATCATATTTTTTTAAATAAATCAGTCAAATCTGTTTTCTCCCATGAAAATGTCCCGTCGGAACCTGGTTCACGACCAAAATGTCCATATGCAGCTGTTGGCTTGTAAATAGGATTATTTAATTTTAGCATTTCTCTTATTCCCCTTGGGCTAAGATTAATTTCTTTTCTTAAANCACTTTCTATTTTTTCCGATAGCTTCTGATCTCCATTAAATAAATCTATGTATATCGAAAGAGGCTGAGAAACTCCAATTGCATATGCCAGCTGTATTACGCATTTATCACTGATGCCAGCGGCTACGATGTTTTTAGCTAAATATCTTGAAATGTAAGCAGCTGATCTATCAACTTTTGTTGGGTCTTTTCCTGAAAAAGCCCCGCCACCATGTAAAGCAGCCCCGCCATAAGTATCTACAATAATTTTTCTTCCTGTTAAACCTGTATCNCCATCTGGTCCACCTATAACAAATCTGCCAGTCGGGTTCACATAAAATTGATCTTCTGGACACTCCCAACCATCTGGTAATACTTTCTTTACATAAGGTCTAACTATTTCTTTAACATCATCNTGGTTTAGCTTTTCATCATGTTGAGATGAAATAACTACTGATGACACATTTGTCGGTTTGCCATTTTTATAAACAACAGATATTTGACTTTTTGAGTCTGGGCCTAAGCCCTTTTCTTTTCCAATTTTTCTTGCGTTGGCCAACTCCTCTAAAATTTTATGAGAGTACAATATAGGTGCTGGCATTAATTCCTTTGTTTCATTGCACGCATAGCCAAACATTATTCCTTGATCACCGGCTCCTTCATCTTTTTCATTTCCAGATGAATCTACACCTTGGGCAATATCAGTAGATTGGGCATGCAAATAATTNAAAAAATCTAATTTTTCATGGTGAAATCCATCCTGCTCGTAACCAATATCTTCNATGGTTTTTCTAACTTCTTTTTCTATTTCATCAGGACTAATTTCAGGACCTCTTATTTCACCAGATAAAATTACTTTGTTGGTCGTTGTAAGCGTTTCACAAGCAACCCTACTCTCATTGAATTTAGATAAATATAAATCNACAACTGTATCTGAGACTTTATCGCAAACTTTATCCGGATGACCTTCTGAAACAGACTCGGATGTAAAAATGTAATCTTTCATAATCATGTAGTGAAATATAAATAATTTAACTATTTGTCAAAGTATACCTACTGTTTATAGTCTTTTATAATTTTTATTTTTTTTATTTTCCTTGGGTCTGCGTCAATTATCTCGAATTGATATTGATTCTCTATATTTATTACTTCTCCGGTAAATGGAACTCTGTTAATTTTTGAAAATATATAACCACCAATTGTATCTACTTCATCGTTTGAGATATTAAAGTTTGTTTCCTTNTTAAACTCATCAATCGTCATTTCTGCTTTTGCCTCAAAAGTATTTGTATTAATTCTTTTAAAATTAAAATCATCGTCTTTNTCGTGCTCATCTTCTATTTCTCCCACAATTTCTTCTATGACATCTTCAATTGTTATTAATCCATCTGTACCGCCATGCTCGTCAATTACTAGAGCCATATGTAATTTGGTTGCTTGCATTTTCAATAAAAGATTCATTACTGGCATTGTAGGTGGAACAAATAAAATTTCTCTTAAGATACTTTTTATATCAAAAGTTTCGCTTTGTGACCCCGAAAACCTTATTATATCTTTAATATGAACCATTCCTAAAATGTCATCAAGGTCTTTTCGATAAACTGGCATTCTTGAGTGAGACTCTTTGTTTATAATATTTGTAATTTCCTTAAACGAATAATTTTGCTGTACAGCTATTATAGAAGCGCGTGGTATCATTGCGTCTCCTACTTTAAATTTGTTAATACTTAAAATGTTAGATAATATCGATTTTTCCTTTTTACTTAGATCTACATCATAACTTTCTGCTTGTGATTTCTCATCAATTACATCTTTAATACTATCTCTTAAACTTTGATTATTATTATTTAAAAAATTTACTTTTTTAATTAATTTAGAAATAATATTTATATTTTCTTTTTTGCTCATAATAAATTTATTATTTTAGATTGTGCTCTTTCCATTCTTAAAAAACTCTTATTACTTTCATGGTTATGTCCGATTAAATGAAGAAAGCCATGTATTAAAATTTTTTTTAAATAGTCATTAAAATTTTGATTTTGTTTTGCTATATAATCAAAAGATAAAGCAATATCTCCTAAATATATATTCTTATGGATAATTTTCTTTTCAAAAAATATAGGCGTTTCACATGGAAATGATAAAACATCAGTATCCTTGTTTATTTTTCGATATTTATAGTTAAGAAATCTCATTTTTTTTGACCTGGTTAATAAAACTGTAATTTCTATTTTTTTTTTAAAAAACAGTTTCTCTGTCATAATGCTCTTTTTTAAAATTTGCCTTATCTTATTTTCAATTTTAGGAACATTTCTAATCCATATTTTAGAACCCAAGCAAATATTTATTTTATGCATTATTGATTTTTTTTATAAGCATCAATTATTTTAGAAACAAGTGGATGTCTTTGAACATCATCAGATTCAAATCTTGTTATTTTAATTTCTTCAATGTTATCAAGAATATTGATGGATTCTAGCAAGCCTGACGATTTAGATGCTGGTAAATCAATTTGACTAGGATCACCATTTACTACCATCGTAGTATTCTTACCTAATCTTGTTAGAAACATTTTAATTTGTGTGACAGTGGCATTTTGCGCTTCATCTAATATAACAAAAGAATCTTTCAAAGTTCTTCCTCTCATAAATGCCAATGGGGCAATCTCAACTGTGCCATCTTCAATTTTCTTTTGCATTTTTTCGTACCCAATTAATTCTGACAAAGAATCATACAGAGGTATTAAATATGGATCAATTTTCTCTTTAAGATCACCTGGCAAAAAACCTAGATTTTCACCAGCCTCAACCGCCGGTCTTGATAATATAATTTTATTAACCTTGCCCGTAATAAGCTTATTAACCGCGACAGCTACAGCTAAAAATGTTTTACCTGTTCCAGCAGGTCCCAAAGAAAAAATAATATTACTATTTAACAAACTATTAATATATTTTTTTTGTCTTTCTGTCCTAGCGAAAATATTCTTTCTTGGTGTCTTAATTATAACATCACTATCTAGGTCATTACTATTTTTGGTGAGCTCGAAATGGTAAATTGATTTAATGTCCTCTTCCTCAAGTTCTTTACTATTTGACTTATGTAGCATCTGATTAATGGTACTTATTACTAGTTTACTTTTTGAATTTTCACCTTTTATTGTTATTAAATTTCCTCTTAAATTTATCACCGTTCCTGAAAGTTTTTCTAAAATCTTTAAGAATGAGTCTTGCACTCCAACAACTTTACTTAATGCCTTATTGTCGTTTAAATATAAACTTTTAGATAAGCTGCCACCCTCTATGATTTGAAAAAGATTTGCTGTCAAATAACTTACGCTAATTTACCAAATAAATTGTTTCTACTTGCATTTTGTATAAAAATTTTCTTTATTTCTCCAGCTTTTATTAGATTATTTTTTACAAAAACAGGTACCATATATTGATTTCTTCCAAAAAATTGCTCTTCATCTTGCGTTTTGTTTTCAAATAAAACATTATTTTCTTTATTTATCATATAATGATTAAACTCTAATTGTTGTTTTAATAAAATGCTTTGCAATTCTTCAAGTCTTTTCATAGTCGTCTTTCTTGGTATTTCGTCATAATTTGACGCTGGAGTACCTGGTCTTTGACTATATATAAAAGAATAAGACAAAGAAAAACCAACCTCTTTTATTAGATTAATCGTATCTTGATGATCAGAGTCTTTTTCACCTGGATAACCTACAATAAAATCACTAGAAAATTGAATGTCAGGTCTATGAAATCGAAATTTATTTATAAGATTTAAGTAATCAACTCTAGTATGATTTCGGTTCATTAACTTTAAAATTTTATCAGAACCAGACTGAACGGGTAAATGCAGTTGTGGCATCAATTTAGGTTCTTCACTATATAAAGATATTAATTCATCATCAAAGTCGTTTGGATGTGAAGTCGTAAATCTTATTCTTTTAATCTCTTTAAGATTTGCAATTTTTTTAATTAATTTTGCTAAAGATATATTGCTGTCATTATAAGAGCTCACATTTTGTCCAAGTAAAACAATTTCCTTTGTTCCGTTATCAGCTAAAGCCTTAATCTCATCAATTATATTTCTTGAGTCTCTAGAATATTCAGGGCCTCTGGTGTACGGCACAACACAAAATTTACAAAACTTATCACAACCTTCCTGAATAGTTACAAAACTTGATACTTTAGACCCTTTGCTATTTAAATGCTGTAAAGTATCAAATTTATCATCTACACTTAAATTTGTATCAACTTGTTTCTTTTTTTTCGCAATAAATTGTTCAATCAGCTCGGGTAATTTATGATAGGCTTGTGGACCTACAACAATGTCAACATAATCACTTTTTTCAAAAACAATAGACGACTCCGCTTGTGCAACACAGCCGGCTAAGACGAAGATAGGTTTAGGCTTGTTCCTATAAATTTTTTTTATTTTTCCGATATCAGAATAAACCTTTTGCGTTGCTTTTTCCCTTATATGACATGTATTAAATACAAAACAATCTGCTTCATCCATTTTGTCAATTTTTTCAAATGAAATTGATTTTAGTAAGTCTGAAATTTTATTAGAGTCATATTCGTTCATTTGGCAACCAAATGTTTTGATATAAAACTTTTTTGATTTCATTTTTTTTTACAATACAATTCTAAGCGATGGTCAATTAATTCGTAGCCATGTTTATTTGCTATTTTTTTTTTTAATTTTTCAATTTCATCATCAATAAACTCTATTATTTCACCTGAATTAATGTCTATTAAATGGTCATGGTGATTTTCAGTAGACACTTCGTACCTGGCCTTGCCAGCTTTAAATTCATGCTTTTCAATTATACCATGTTCTTCCAGCAGTTTTACCGTTCTATAAACTGTAGCAACACTTATTTTTTTATCTATCTTAATTGCTCTGTTGAAGATTTCGTCAACGTCAGGATGAAATTTGGTATCTGATATTGTTTCTTCTAAAAGTCTTACAATTACTTTTCTTTGCTCCGTTAGCCGAAGACCCCTATCCTGACATATCTTTTCCAAACTTATTGCAAATGGCGAAGCTTTGCTCATCAATATTGTTTATACATCAGAATAAGAAATTGGAAAAACTTTTTTTACCAAATTTTTAGACATTATTAGATTTTTCAATATTTTTTTATTATAGGAAATTTTATATTTATAGTTCTTAAATTTACTTATTTCATTGTCATATAATTTTTTTGTCTTTTTCAATGATATATCTAATAATAAATTCCTAGTTCCTGTAGACAGCAGAGCTTTGGTGAGCTTTTTTGTATTAAATCTTAACAGTTGATAATTTGAAAAACCTAACAATTTACAGCCTAAAATTAAACTTAGTATTTTTGTAAATACAACAGAATTTCTAATAGCTATCATATTACCTGGTCCTACATTTACAAATAATGAGAAGCTATTATCAATTTGTATTTGATTTTCTTTAATAAATTCAAAAAAAATATTAGCTATATTTTCTGATCTTTTTAAATAGTCTAATTTTTTTTTATAAAGCTTATCTTGCGATAAAATTAAAATATATTTTTGATCTAATGAAAAGTCAAAAAATATACAGTTTGTTAAAGGCATTTAGCTTACGCTAAATTAATTTTTTTTGTTGGAAGTAATATTGATTTATCAAAATCAGTTAATGAATTTTGCTCAATAATTTTTTGTAAATAAAAAACATATTTCTCTTTAATCTCTGAATAGCTATTCAAGTGCTGTGATAATTGAATTCCGGAGATTACTTTATTTTCATCTCTCATTTTTTTTCTTTCTAATCTTAAGTTCTCGTACGATTTATGCGTATTTAAATTTTTCTTATATGCTTTAACCGAAGCTCTTATAATATCAAATTTAGTCACTTTAAAAGTTTGGTCTTCTCCTCTGTCTAATGGAACTATACCAGATTTTGAAGCCCATGTTCTTTGTCCAAACAATGAGTTTCCTTCTAATGCAAACCTTGAAGTTCCCCATCCACTCTCATATGCTGCCTGCGCTATTGCTAATGATGGAGGAATTATATCAACTTTACTTAATAGTTTTTCAAAGTTTCTATTTTTTACTTTGTAATACTTAAACTTCTTATCTAGCCATAATTTGTCTGCTTTGGATATCTTTCTTGATTTTGATAAAAAAGTAATTCTTTTTCTCTCGGCTATTATACTTTCATTTTCAGAAAGTACTAACGGAAGAACTATTTGGATAAATATTTTTTTTCTATTTTTAATACTATCTAGTTCATTTATACCTCTAGGTAATTGAGTAAAAAAAACTGGTTTTACAGGTTTGCCATCTCTAATATCATTAAGATTGTATTTAAGCTCATTAAATAAAGCCAAAACACTTTTTGCATGAGGTGTATTAAATCCTCTAGTATCCTTTTCATCAAAAAAGCGATCAGTTTTATTTTTATTGTTATCTTCAATTTTTAATGAAGCCATTTGCTTCTGACTGTAAGTAGATTTAACTAGTGCAGTGTTTTTTTTAATTACTCCGGGCAACAGAACAAAAGCAAAAATAGTTGCAACTAGACCTCCGGCTTGAAGAAGGCTTGAATAAGCATCTTGTTTTATTTGCTCCTTAGAAATTTTTGGCGTTTCATCCTTCGGTATTTTTACTCCATTTCTTAGTAAAATTAATTCCATTTGTTTGGCTGTTAATTTCCTACCCTTTTGTTCATAGTAAAGGTATTCTTCGACCTCATACTTCTTTGCTGTCAAAATTAGGTGATCGAGATAATTATATTTTCTTTTATTCATTAATGTTTATTGCCTCGACTGAAGTAACCTCTGGCACATAATGCTTTATCATTCTTTCAACACCATGTTTTAATGTTATTGTAGAGCTTGGACATCCAGCGCAAGCACCTTTCAGCATAACCTCTGCAACTCCATTCTTAAATGATTTTAGCCTGATATCACCTCCGTCCATCGCTACAGCAGGACGGATTTTTTCATTTAATACTTCTTCAATACGTATTGATACATCGTCTGTAAATTCGTTTTCTTCTTTAAAAATTAATGGACTAAAATCTTTATTAATATTTTTGCTCAAGATATCTAACACTTCTTCTGTAAGATTTTCCCATGATGAATTTTTTGATTTACGTATTGATATAAAATTTTTATCTAGAAAAATTAATTCGATGTTTCCTATATCAAATAAATTATCGACTAAATTTAGGCTGCCATCTTTCTTTTTGAATTCTTTTGATCCTTCAGCAACAATTATATTATCAAAAACAAATTTTCTAGTATCAGGATTGGGTGTATCAACAACTTTTATCATAGTAGTTTAATTAATATTTTTAAACTAATTTTTCAATAGCTATACTATTAAATCTATATCTTTTTCATTCATTGAACCAGGAACTAAAACGATAGGTATGGATAAATCTCTCATTTTACTTGATAAAAGTGATTTTATTACTGGTCCTGGGTTTTCACCATCGCCAGACGTGGCCAATACTAAAAATCTTATATCTTTATCTTCCTTCAATATCTTAATTATTTCATCTTTTTTCTTTCCTAATTTAATAATTATCTCAGTATCAATATTAAATTTATCTTTAATTATCTGTACCCAATTTCTACAAATCTTTTTAGCCTCGCTAGTTTCTTCTTGCTCAATTAGATGCTCTACTTTTGACCATTGAGCATTTATTGCGTGATCTACAACATATAGCATTGATAAAGTACCATCAGTATTTTTTGCCCTTTGTGCAGCAAAATGAATCGCATTTTTTAATTCTTTGCTATCATCAATAACTACTAAAAATTTCTTCTTCATTAAACTAAGCCTACAATTTTTTTTATTTCTAGCATAGTTTTTTCTGCATTGTTATTAGCTTTCTCAGAGCCAATAGTTAAAAGATTTATTAATTCTTTATCATCACTTCTATATTTTTTAATTTTTTCTGAAATTGGACTTATTTTTTCAATTAATAAGTCGGATAGATATTTTTTAAAATCAGAAAATGTTTTACCATTAAAATTATTTAAAACTTTATCAGGAGTTTCTGAGTTCAAATTAGAGTATATTTTAATTAAATTTTGTGCTTCATATCTTTTAGATTTCTCATCGAATATTTTTTCATCTATCGGATCATTATCGGTTTTAGCTTTTTTAATCTTTTGTATAATTTGATCTTTTGTATCTGTTAAATTAATTCTTGAAAGATCAGACTCGTCAGACTTGCTCATTTTTTTTGTTCCATCACGTAAACTCATCACTCTTGATACAAATTTCGGAATGATTGGTTCGGGTAAAATAAAATAATTGTTATCATAGTCATTATTAAACTTTGTCGCTATATCTCTGCATAATTCTAAATGCTGTTTTTGATCATCACCAACTGGAACATGTGTTGCTTTATATATAAGAATATCAGCAGACATTAAAATTGGGTAAGTATAAAGTCCGACGCTGGCCTTCTCTTTATTCGAACCTGCCTTTTCTTTGAATTGAGTCATTCTATTTAACCACCCAACACGAGCTATGCAATTTAGTATCCAAGATAAATGTGTATGTGAACTTACATTAGATTGACAAAAAATTACATTTTTTTTGGTATCTAAACCTGCTGCTAGAAATGAAGCTGCGGTATTTAAAATATTTTCCCTTAAAACTTTTGGTTCTGTTTTAACTGTTATTGCATGCAAGTCAGCCAACATATAATAGCATTCATAATCATTTTGCATCGATACAAAATTTTTAATTGCGCCTAAATAGTTTCCAAGATGCAAATTACCAGTAGGCTGAATACCAGATAAAACTCTTTTATTAATCATTTGTATTTTTTTAACTTAAAATCTTTAATACTAAAAGCTTTAAACAACACGGCCATAATAAAGTAAACAATAATTGAGTTTCCTACTATAAAAAATAAATACATAACTTTAATTAAATCACTATCTACAAAATAATGCTGAAAATAAAAAAATTGATAATATAATAGAGAGCCCATAATTAATGAACAAACAAAAATTTTTGCAAACCTCTCTAAAAAAATTCTGTCTGAGGTGTGAAAATTATCTATTTTTAAATTATATTTATAAATAAAGGTAGCTAACCAACATGAAACTGTTGTGCCAGCTGCAATAGATAAAAATCCATACTTTTCAAAAAAAGCAATGCTAATTATAATGTTTATCAAAACTGTAAAAACAGAAACCTTAAATGGAAACTTTGTATCACCTCTAGCAAAATAAAAATTAGAATAGAGTTTTAAGAGTGAAAAAGCTGGCAAGCCAAAGCCAAAAATAATTAAAGCGTTTGCAGTGTTTATAACGCTATTTTCATTAAAAGATCCATAACCAAACAAACAAGATATTATTTCTTTAGCACCAACAATTATACCGACGGCTGCTGGTGCAGACAGAAATACAGATAATTCAATTGACCTGTTCTGAATAAAAAAAACCTTTTCTTTGCTATCGCTAATAATAGATTTACTTAAAACAGGCAGTACTACCGTTCCAATGGCTATTCCTGAAATTGCAAGAGGCAACTGATAAATTCGATCAGCATAATACAAGTAGGATACTGCGCTTGATTCAAAAGAGGCAATAATGGTTCCAACTAAAATATTTATTTGCATAACACCAGATGAAAAAATACTTGGTAATAATTTTGTAAAGAACTGTTTAATTTGATTAGTAAATTTTATAATTAAATTTATTTTTGGAACATAATATATTCGACAATAAAAAATCAAAATTAACATCTGTACTAACCCTGCGAAAAAGACGGCGAGTGACATACTTTTTACAAATGATTGATCATAAGATTTTGCATAAAAAATTGAAAAAATTAAAAATATATTTAAAACAATGGGTGCAGCGGCCGCAACAGCAAATTTGCCTCTTGAATTTAAAATCGCAGAAAAAAAAGATGATAAAGAAACAAACAAAAGAAAAGGGAAGGTAATTCTACTTAAGTCAGTTGCCAGTTTAAACTTTTCAGGTTCACTTGCGAAACCAGGAGAAATTAAAAAAATAAACCCCCCCATAAATACCTCCGCAATGATAGTAAGTGGCAAAAGAATAATTAATAAAAAATTAAAAACAGAATTAGTAAAATTCTCCGATCGATTTTTCATGCTTAGCTTCGTATAAATTGGAATAAATGCAGCATTGAAAGTTCCTTCAGCAAATAATCTTCGAAATGTATTTGGTAGACGGAAAGCTACGAAAAATGCATCTGCTAATGACGATGTACCTATAAATATTGCTATAAGAATATCTCTAAAGTAGCCAAGGATTCTACTAAGCAGGGTTAGTGATCCAAATGATCCAACGGCTTTAAGAATATTCATATAATATGTTTACACCTCATATCTTCTACATTATTACTCTTCCACTACAATAATGCGACAAAACTTTGTATGAGCAAAAAAAAAGAAACTATTGAAAAATATACTGATAAAGAAGCTTTAGATTTTCATATTCAGGGCAAGCCTGGTAAAATTGAAATAATATCATCTAAACAACTTTCAACTCAGCGTGATTTATCACTTGCTTATTCACCGGGTGTTGCCGTGCCTGTGGTTGAAATATCCAAAAATCCTCAAACCGCATACGACTACACGAGTAAAGGTAACTTGGTTGCTGTTATTAGTAACGGTTCTGCAATTTTAGGATTGGGTGATCTTGGTGCTCTTGCATCTAAACCAGTAATGGAAGGCAAATCAGTATTATTTAAAAGATTTGCCGATATAGACTCAATTGATATCGAAGTAGACTCAAAAGATACTAATGAAATAATTAATACAATTAAAAATATTGCGTGTTCATTTGGTGGAATTAATTTAGAAGATATTGGGGCACCTGAATGCTTTGTAATTGAACAGAAATTAAAAGAATTAGTTGATATTCCAATTTTTCATGATGACCAACATGGAACAGCAATAATCACAACTGCTGGATTAATAAACGCTTTAGACATTTCAGGCAAATCAATTAAGGATGTAAAAATTGTTGTTAATGGAGCTGGAGCATCAGCAATAGCTTGTACTGAATTATTTAAAAATTCAGGCGTACCAAATGAAAATGTAATTATGTGTGATAGAGAAGGTGTAATATATCGAGGAAGACCTGGAGAATTAAGTCAGTGGAAATCCAAGCACGCCATTGCTACAGAATGCAGAACTCTAGAAGATGCTGTCAAAGGTGCAGATGTAATTTTAGGATTGTCTGCTGCGGGGGCAATCACGCAAGGGATGATAAAATCAATGGCAAAAAATCCAATTATATTTGCTTGTGCTAATCCTGAACCTGAAATAAGACCAGAAAAAGTTCTTGAAGTAAGAAATGATGCTATAATTGCGACTGGCAGATCAGACTACCCAAATCAAGTCAATAACCTGATTGGTTTTCCATATATTTTTAGAGGTGCACTTGATGTTCAAGCGAAAACAATTAATGAAGAAATGAAAGTGGCTGCAGCTCAAGCGATTGCTAAGCTTGCGAGAGAAGATGTTCCTGACGAGGTCGTTGCTGCCTATGGAGGAGATAGGCCACATTATGGAAAAGATTACATTATACCTTCAACTTTTGATCCAAGATTAATTACTACTATTCCAACAGCAGTGGCTAAAGCTGCAATGGACAGTGGGATTGCACAAAAACCCATTAAAGATTTTGATGCTTATGTTAATGAATTAGAAGCAAGATTAGATCCTTCTGTAGGAATTATGCAAGGAATCAATTCTAAAATTAAGAAAGCAAAAAAAAGGATAGTATTTGCTGAAGGCGATGATGAGGAAAGTCTTAAGGCAGCAATTGCATTCAAAAATTATGGTTTAGGAGAACCAATTCTAATTGCAAATGAAGATAAGTTAAAAATAGCCTTGAAAAAAATAGGATTAGATGAAAATTTTAAAATTCAAATCACAAACTCCACTGATAAAGAAAAATCTGAAAGATATAAGGATTATCTCTATGAAAAATTACAACGAAAAGGAATTTTGGAAAAAGATTGTGATAAAATGGTCAAGTCAGATCGTGTCACATGGGGTTCTTGCATGGTAGCGTGTGGCGATGCCGATGGAATGGTTGCAGGAAATACTCGTCACTTTTCTGCTACTGTAGAAAAACTTGCACAGTCTGTTGGAACACGTGAAAAAGAAATCCTTTTTGGTTTGTGTTTATATGTATCAAAAGGCAAAACCATTCTTATTGCCGATACAAATGTTATTGAATATCCAACATCTGAAGAGCTTGTTGATATAACAATCTCTAGTGCAAGAATTGCCGAGATGTTAGGTTTTGAGCCAAAAGTTGCTTTATTATCTCATTCTACTTTTGGCCAACCAGAAACTGACAGAACAAAAAGAGTGAGGCAAGCAGTTGAAATGCTTAAAAATAAAAAAGTTAAATTTTTGTTTGATGGAGAGATGCAGCCAGATGTTGCTCTTAATTCAAAATTCAAATCAACTTATCCATTCTCAAAAATTGTTGGAAATGCAAATGTACTGGTAATGCCATCTATTCATGCCGCAGCGGTATCTACTAAAATGTTGAAAGAACTTGGTGGTGGAAAAGTTATTGGACCTTTGCTGATAGGATTAGCACAACCAATAGAAGTTGCTCCACTTAGATCATCTAGTTCTGAAATATTGAATCTTGCTTCAATAGCAGCTTACTCTTCAGAAGTAATTAAATATTAATTTGCAATTCTTTGATTATTTGAAAGATCTTCTTTTAAAAAAATACTTGATATAACTTCTGAAACACCCTGAACTGATTTTGCTTCATTAATTACTATTTTTCTTTCTTGCTCATCTCTTGCAATACCAAAAATATATAAATTTTTATTAATAGTCGTAAAGTTAAAATTGTTTGATTTAATGTTGCTATTTGCAAAAATAGCTACTTTAAATTGAGAGGTAATTATCAAATCTTTAGCTTTATCTTTCCAAGAAGATTGGTCATCAACTTTAATAATATTCTCAACAGATCTCACTCCACTCGTTTCCCAAGCAATTTTTGTCATCTGAATTTTTTCTTCAATTGTATCAACGTTACCCTTTAATACGAAACGTCCATCAATTGATTTAGAATTTATCTTTAACAAATATTTTTCGTCAATTTGGGAAATTTTAAATAAAAACTTTTTTTCAATAACACTGTCATCAACTATTCTCCCTAAAGTTCTTGGATCATCTGCTATTTCAACACTTGTTTTTACGATACCAACTGTAGAGACTCCCACTAAGGGTACACAAGAGTAAAGTGATAGTGCAAATAAAAAAATTAGTAAAAATCTACTCATTCAAATCAATAACTTTTTGATAAATTATCTTTTTGCTTATTTCCAGCTTTTTCGAAAGATATTGAGCAATATTTTTAGACGTCATCTTGCCAATAAGCAATTTAATTTCTTTATCAATATTAATATCAGTCTTTTCTTCTACAGAATTATCAATAACCAAGGTCATTTCACCTTTATCGTTATCTTGAACATATTTTTTTATATTAACAATAGTATCTTTAATGTAAGTTTCATGAACCTTTGTCATCTCACGAGCAATCAAAAAATTAGATTTAGGAAAATATTTTGTAAGAAATTTAGAATTTTTACCAAGATCCCTTGCTGGCATAAAGAATACTAAACTTGCTTTAACTAACTTTGTTTTAGCTAAAAACTTTTCCAATTCAGTTTGTTTTTTTGGTAAAAAACCACAAAAATAAAAATTATCTGAGAATCCTGAAACGGATACTGCTGATAAGATAGCAGAAGCTCCAGGTATTGGTCTTACTTGAACTCCAATCTCATAACATCTTGATATTAAATTTGATCCAGGATCACTTATTGCTGGCGTGCCAGCATCTGAAACTAACGATATGACTTTTTGATTTTTCAGATCCTCTAAAATTTTATGTATTTTTTGTTTTTCATTTACCACATTGAAAGAAATTAATTTTTTTTTTATATTATAAAAATTAAGTAATTTAGATGTTATTCTTGTATCCTCACATAAAATATAATCTGAAAGTGATAACATTTTTAGTGATCTGTTTGATATATCTTGCATATTACCTATTGGTGTTGAAATAACATATAATGCTGGCTCTATTTTTGAGTAATGATTATTCATAATTTAAACAAATGTTGTATTTATGTATAACTGTTCGTAAAAAAATGAAAAAAATTTTAATTTTAATAGCGCTAATTTTTTCTCTAAATAGCAATGTTTATGCCAAAACAGAATTAAAAATTGGTGCATTGTTACCATTGAGTGGCAAGAATGCTCTTCTAGGAAACAATATTTATCAGAGCATCTTAATTACTATTTTTGAACTTGAAAATCTTAAAATAAAAATCATTCCTTTAGATACTATGAGTACAAACCCAGGTGCGAAGTTAGCTTTCCAGAAAGGTTTAGATGAGAAAGTCGATGTATTCGTGGGCCCAATTTTCTACAGCACGTTATCTGAAATAAAAAATTTGGAAGGGTTTAAAGATAAAATTTTCTTTTCATATAGTAATAATGAAAATGATAATTTGCCAAATGTTATAAGTTTTGGAATTAATCTAAGTTCACAAGTTAATGCTCTAGAGAGAGTTTTTAATCAAAATGAAAAATATATATTTTTTGGCGATAGTAGTAATTTCACAAAAAAGGTTTCTGATAAAATTAAAAAGTTAAAATCAAAAAGAATACAAACTATAATATATAAAAATTATCAAGACATTGATGCAAAAACAAAAAAAGTTACAAATTTTACTTTTAGAAAACAAAAACACCTGAGGGAAATAAAAAGACTTGAAAAAATACAAAAAGAAAAAGATGCTGAAAAAACTGAGGATGCTGCTCTTCACGCTAAATATATCGAAAATTTAAAAAAACACGATACACTTCAAAAAGTTAGGTTTAAAAAAGTTTTTTTATCTTCTTTCAACGAAGAGTTAATAGCTTCCTTATCATATTTGGATTTTTATGATGCAAATTATAAAGATGTACAATTTATAACGTTAAATTTATGGTTTGAAAAAAAATATCTTAACGAGCCTTCATTAGAAAATATAATATTTCCTTCAATTAATTACCAGGCATACCAAGAATTAAACCGAAAGTATCAAAAAAGTTTTAATAGGGATATTTATCATTTAGAAGTATTAACATTTGATATGATCCCTCTTATTGCAGCGACCTGGTTTGGAACAAAAGAACAAAAATTGAAGACATCAATGTTTAATGGTTCATACAAAGGTAAGGCAGGTAATTTTTCAATTAAAGAAAATAAAACTAATAGAAATTTATTATTGTATAAAATTAATAATAAACAATTTAAGAAAATTTAAAAAATTTTTTAACCTTTGAAAATGCCTTAAATCGATGAGATGTTTTATTTTTCTTTTTTTTGGAAATCTCAGCAAATGTTTTGGAGTCTCCATTTGCAACAAATATAGGGTCATATCCAAAACCTTTTTTGCCTTTAGCGGGAAAAGATATATTACCTTCAACTTTACCCTGATACTCAAATGATTTTCCATCAGGAAAGGCAATAGATATTGCGCATACAAATCTTGCTTTTGAATTTAGCTTATTTTTTTTTTTTAATAAATTATAAATTTTTTTTATTGCAATATTAAAATCTTTTGAAGGCCCTGCCCATCTTGCAGAAAAAATTCCAGGCCTTTTATTCAAGGAATCAACTTCTAAACCTGAGTCATCAGATATACATATAATCCCAGTTTTTTTAGCAGCAAATAATGATTTAATTTTAGCGTTAGCTTTAAAAGTCTTACCGTTTTCAATAGGTTCTTTAAGGTTGAAATCCCTAGGTTTAAAATATTTTATCTTTTTTGGTAAAATTTCCTTGAGTTCTTTAAATTTCCCTAGATTGTTTGTTGCAATTAATATTTTTTTCGCTTTTTTGAGAGAGTAAAGTTTATGCACCTAATATTTCTTTTTGTTTATTAACTAATAATTGAATTGATTCTTTTGAAAATTCCAACATGTGTGCTAATTGTTTTTCAGAGCAAGTCGTTTTCTCACCGGTCATTTGTAATTCTATAATTTCACCTTTTTCGTTCATCACAAAATTTGCATCTACATCAGCATTACTATCTTCTTGATAATCAAGATCAACCAAAACGTCTCCACTTACAACACCGCAGCTGATAGCTGCTACATGATTTTTAATTGGATTTGTTTGAATTATTTTTTTATCTTTTAAAATATTAATACATTGTTTGAGAGCAACAAATCCGCCTGTTATAGAAGCGGTTCTAGTTCCCCCGTCTGCTTCGATTACATCACAATCTATTGTTATTAAATTTTCACCAAGAAGATTTAGGTTTACGCCTGCTCTTAATGACCTGCCAATCAATCTTTGTATTTCTGATGTTCGTCCACCAATTTTACCAGACGAAGCCTCTCTTCTCATTCTTTCATTCGTAGATCTAGGCAACATACCATATTCTGCTGTAACCCAACCACTACCGCTTCCCTTCAGCCACCTTGGTACCTTTGTGTCAAAAGAGGCAGTACAAATAACTTGTGTATTCCCAAATTTTATTAAACACGATCCATCAGCATTTTTTAGATAATTAGGAATTATCTCAATTGGTCTTAATTCTGAATTTTTTCGATTATTTCTCATAAAGTCTTGGAATTTATTAATCTATCACTATATAGCTTGCAAACATATTATTTTATGAGCGAAAAAAAAGAAGAATCCAAAGACACTGATATTGAAAAGTCTGAAGATTTAAAAGAAAATACTGAGCAAAATATAGCTGAAAAAAGTTTAGAAAATCAATTTAAAGAGCTAAATGATAAATATTTAAGATTATTGGCTGAAAACCAAAACCTTAGAAAAAATCATGAACAAGAAAAAGAAGATATTTTAAAATATGGATCATTCTCTTTTGCTCAACAGATTCTTGGTCTTACTGATAATTTAGATCGTGCATTTCAAATATTTAAAAATGACGAGAAATTTAAAAATGATGAATTTAAAAACATTTTAAATGGTATTGAAATGATCGAAAAAGAACTTACAGAAACGCTTGGTAAAAATGCAATCAAATACATAGACTGTTTGGGCAAGCCTTTCGATCCAAATCTGCACCAAGCTATCGGCGAAAAAGAAAGTAAAAAAGAACCAGGTATCATTTTGGAAGAGATGCAAAAGGGCTACTTGATGCACGATAGACTTTTAAGGCCTTCGATGGTTTATGTATCAAAAAAGCTTCAGAAATAGACATTTTTACTCTAAAATTAATTGAAACGTCTGTCTTGCAATTAAAAAAAATATACCCATATAATTTTTATTGAGAAAAGGAGACTAATAAAAATTATGTCAAAAATTATAGGTATTGATTTAGGAACGACAAATTCGTGTGTAGCCATTATGGATGGCAAAGAGTCAAAAGTTATTGAAAATACAGAAGGAGCAAGAACTACTCCTTCCGTTGTAGCCTTTACGGAAACAGAAAAACTAGTTGGTGCGTCAGCAAAAAGACAGGCAGTTACAAATCCTGAAAATACTTTTTATGCTGTAAAAAGATTAATTGGTAGAAAATTTGACGGCGCAGCTGTTAAAAAAGATGTAGATGGATTACCATATAAAGTTATTGCAGCTGAAAATGGTGATGCCTGGGTTGAAGCTAAGAGCGAGAAGTATTCGCCAAGCCAAATTTCTGCTTTTGTTTTGCAAAAAATGAAAGAGACTGCTGAAAAATATTTAGGCAGTGAAGTAAAGAAAGCAGTAATTACAGTTCCTGCGTATTTTAATGATTCACAAAGACAAGCTACGAGAGATGCAGGAAAAATTGCAGGACTAGAAGTGGAAAGAATTATCAATGAACCAACTGCTGCTGCATTAGCATATGGCTTGGATAAAAAAAATGCAAAGACAGTTGCTGTATATGACTTAGGTGGAGGTACATTCGATGTATCTATTCTTGAACTGGGAGATGGTGTATTTGAGGTTAAATCAACTAACGGTGATACGACTTTGGGTGGTGAAGATTTTGATGCTACTATTGTAGACTACCTTGCTAGTGAATTTAAAAAAGATAATGCAATCGATCTTAAACAAGACAAACTTGCTTTACAAAGGCTAAGAGAAGCTGCTGAGAAAGCAAAAATTGAATTATCATCTTCAACACAAACTGAAATCAATTTACCATTTATAACCGCAGACAAAACTGGGCCAAAACATTTAAACATTAAATTGACAAGAGCAAAACTTGAATCTCTTTGTGCCGATTTAATTGAAAAAACTGTAGAACCTTGCAAAACAGCCTTAAAAGATGCTGGTTTATCAGCTGGTGAAATTGGAGAAGTTATTCTTGTTGGCGGTATGACGAGAATGCCCAAAGTTATTGAAACTGTAAAAAACTTTTTTGGAAAAGATCCTAGTAAAAGTGTTAATCCAGATGAGGTAGTTGCAATGGGTGCAGCAATTCAAGGCGGTGTATTACAAGGTGATGTTAAAGATGTTTTACTATTAGATGTAACACCTTTATCATTAGGTATTGAAACGTTAGGAGGCGTTGTAACTAAATTAATTACAAAAAATACAACTATTCCAACAAAAAAAAGCCAAGTGTTTTCAACCGCAGAAGATAATCACCCTGCCGTATCAATAAGAGTATTCCAGGGAGAAAGAGAAATGGCAAGTGACAACAAATTACTTGGAACGTTTGATTTAACAGGTATTCCACCAGCTCCTAGAGGTGTCCCTCAAATTGAAGTAACGTTTGATATAGATGCAAATGGAATAGTTAGTGTTTCTGCTAAAGATAAAGGAACAGGAAAAGAGCAGAAAATACAAATTCAAGCATCCGGTGGATTATCAGATGATGAAATTGAAAAAATGGTTAAGGATGCCGAAGCGAATAAAGAGGCTGATAAAAAGAAAAGAGAAGAAGTTGACACTAAGAACTCAGCCGATGCATTAGTAGCATCTACAGAAAAAAGTTTAAAAGAACATGGTAGTAAAATAAGTGATGCTGATAAAAAAACCATCGAAACAGATCTTCAGAATTTAAAAGATGCTATCAAAGCTGATAAAATTGAGGACATTAAAGCAAAAACTCAAACTCTTGTTCAATCATCAATGAAACTTGGTGAAGCAATATATAAAGAACAACAAGCAAAAGCTGGTAGCGCCAAAGCTCAAGGTGATGAGGGAAAAGCAGAAACAGGAAGTGAAAAAAAAGACGATGTTGTAGATGCTGAGTACGAAGAAGTAAAAGACGACAAAGATAAAAAGTAACGCTTAAACTCTAAGCGGATAGGATATAAGTCATGTCTAAAGCCGATTATTATGAAACGTTAGGCGTAAACCGTAATGCTTCAAAAGATGAGATTAAAGGTGCCTATAGAAAATTAGCCATGAAATATCACCCGGATCGTAATCCAGGTGATAAGTCTGCAGAGACCAAATTTAAAGACGCTACTGAAGCTTACCAAATATTATCTGATCCAAATAAAAAAAATAGTTACGATCAATTTGGTCACTCAGCTTTTGAAAATATGGGTGGCGGTCAAGGTGGTTTCAACGATTTTGGAGGTTTTGACTCTGGATCCTTTTCAGACATTTTTGATGATTTTTTTGGTGACTTCATGGGATCAGGTAGAGGTCGCACAGGAGGTAGAAGGCGTTCAAAAGGTCAGAGAGGTTCAGATTTAAAAATTAATTTAGAAATTTCTTTAGAAGAATCTTACAATGGTAAGAAAACAGCTTTTAATATTAACTCTTCAGAAAAATGTGACACCTGTTCAGGTAGCGGTGCTAAGCCAGGTTCAAATCCTAAAACATGCGAAACATGTGGAGGTGATGGTAGAGTTAGGTCTCAACAGGGATTTTTTACAGTACAACAGACATGTCCTGATTGTAGAGGAGAAGGTCAGGTCATTGGTAATCCCTGCAAAGAATGTAGTGGATTTGGAACTAGAAAAAAAAAGAAAACTTTATCCATTCAAATACCTAAAGGTGTCGATGATGGAACAAGAATTAGATTAGCTGGCAAGGGTGAAGCAGGATCGAAGGGAGGTGCTGACGGTGATTTGTACGTTTATATTCAAGTCAAAAAGCATGAACTTTTTCAAAGAGAAGAGGAAAACTTGTATTACGAACTTCCAATTTCATTAGCGGACGCATCGCTTGGTACGTCAATAGAGGTACCAAATATTGATGGATCAAAATCGAAGGTAAAAATTCCCACTGGTACTCAATCCGGCAAACAACTTAGATTAAGAGATAAGGGTATGCCAATGTTGAGGGGAGGAGGATATGGAGACTTATATCTGCAAGTTAAAGTCGAAACACCTGTTTCATTAAATAAAGAACAAAAAGAATTGCTTGAAAAATTTAAAGATTTAGAAGATTCTAAAAATAATCCTGAAAATCAAAGTTTTATTAAAAAAGCTAAAAAATTTTGGGAAAATATTAATTAATGAAAAAAAAAATAAATATAACAGTTGCTGGCGGTCTTGGTCGCATGGGACAGTTACTTATAAAGCATACAAATAAAGATAAAAATTTCAAACTACATTCAGTAACCGAATATAAAGAATTTCAAAAAGGTAAAATCAAGTACCAGGTAAATAATGACAAAGCCTTTAAAAACACAAATATTATAATTGATTTTACTAGACCTCATTGTACGCTTGAAATTTTGAAATTTGCAGTGAAATATAAAAAAAAAGTTATTATTGGAACAACAGGTTTTAGAAAAAAACATTGGGACGCTATAAAAAAAGCTTCAAAAAAAATATCTATACTTCAATCAGGTAATATGAGTCTTGGTATTAATTTAATGCAATTTGTATCTAGGATATTATCTCGAGGATTTATGAATGATTATCAAATGGAAATATGTGATGCACACCACATCAAAAAAATAGATTACCCCTCTGGCACTGCTCTTATGCTTGGTCACGCTATTGCTGATGGAAAATCTAAAACATTAAAAAAAATTCAAGGAAAAATTTATCTTAATAAAAAAGGCAAAGGTAGTCAGAACAAATTAAACTTTTATATTGTAAGGAAAGGAAAAATACCTGGAACACATTCAGTAACCTTTGAAAACAAGCAAGAAAAATTAAAAATTGAACATACTGCACACTCTAGAGATTTATTTGCTGAAGGTGCTATCGGTGCTGCAAAGTGGCTAGCAAAAAAAAGGCCCGGTCTTTATAATATGCACCATGTTTTAGGTATTAAATAATATCTGTGAAAGTTGAGGAAAAGAATAAAAAAGCAAAAATAATTCTAAAAGAACTAAATAAACTTTATCCTAAAACCCCATCGCCACTAACTCATACGAATAATTTTACACTTTTAATCTCAGTGTTACTTTCGGCTCAATGCACAGATTTGAATGTAAATAATGTTACAGATGATATTTACCCGAAATATAATAAGCCTGAACATTTTATAAAGTTAGGTCAGAAGAAAATTGAAAAACTAATCAAACGTATTGGTTTATTTAGGATGAAATCAAAAAGTGTCTATAAATTATCAAAAATTCTAGTTGAAAAATATGAAGGTAAAGTTCCTAGAACTTTTGAAGAACTTGAAGCGTTACCAGGTGTTGGGCACAAAACTGCTAGTGTAGTCATGTCGCAAGGTTTTGGTTTTCCAGCTTTCCCAGTTGATACACATATTCATAGATTGGCGCAAAGGTGGGGTCTAACAAATGGTAAAAATGTTGTTCAAACAGAAAAAGATTTAAAAAAGATTTTTCCAAAGAAACATTGGAATAAACTGCATTTACAAATTATATTTTATGGACGTGAATATTGTAAAGCAAGGGATTGCTTTGGACTAAAATGTAAAATATGTAGGATCTGTAATCCAAATAGAAAAAGGGCAATTGTAACAAAGAAAGCTTAGACGATGAAAGTAATAGGAATAGGTAACGCGATTGTAGACGTACTATGCAAAGTAGATGATAAATTTATTGAAGATCACAAGCTTACTAAAGGTACTATGAAGCTGGTTGATGAAAGTGAATTTAAAAATCTTTTATCTAACCTTAAAATTGAAGATACGGTATCTGGCGGTTCTGTTGCAAATTCAATTGTTGGAATGTCGCAATTAGGTGATGATGTATCATTCATTGGAAAAGTAAATAACGATGAACTTGGGCAAAAATATATTGAAGGTTTAAAAAAAGAAAATGTAAAGTATTTCTACAAAATAAAAAAGGAAGCAATCCCAACTGGAACTTGTTTGATTTTAATCACCCCAGATTCTGAGAGAACAATGTGTACCTTTTTGGGTATTGCGGGAAAGATTGGTGAAGAAGATATTGATGACGAGGCGATTAAAAGTGCTGAGATTACTTTTTTAGAAGGTTATTTATGGGATGAAGGTAACCCTAAAAAGGCTTTTGAGAAGGCTATGTCTTTAGCAAGCATGTCTGCTATGTCTCTGTCTGATCCATTTTGTGTTGACCGACATAAAAAAAGTTTTTTAGATTTAGTAAAAAACAAACTTGATATTGTTTTTGCTAATGAAAAGGAAGCTATGTCTTTAATTGATGCAAATGATTTTAATGAAGTGATCACTTTTGCCAAAAATTTAAACAAGTTAATTGTTGTTACGAGATCAGACAAGGGAAGTATTGCGATTTATGGACCTGAAGTCGTAGAATCTCAAGCAAAATCAAATCTCAAAATTATTGATTTAACAGGCGCTGGTGATTTATTTGCTGCAGGCTTTTTACATGGACTAGTAAATAAAAAAAATTATAATGAAAGTTTAGATCTCGGAACAGCAATGGCATCTAAAATTATACAAAAAATTGGAGCTCGCTTAGACTAAGCTATGAATAAAATTTTAACCTTACTCACAATTTTGTTGCTATCAACAAATGCTTTATCAGAGATTGAAATAAAAAATTTCAAAAAGAAAAATATTGAAGTTATTAAATTTCAAGTACCAGACAGAAAATTTCCAGGCAAAAATGATGTCGTAGCACAAATTCATTTTCCAAAGAAAAAATCCACAAAAGTACCATTAATAATTCACCAGCACGGTAGTTCTCGTGATGGAATGAAATTTAAAAAATGGGGAGGTAGAACTGATGAATGGGGAAAACGTTTAATAAAGGCAGGGTTAGACCGTGGATATGCTGTTGCTGTTGTTGACGCATTTTATAAGAGAAAGCTACAGCCACAGAATAAAAGTAAGTTTCCTAATGCAGTTTTTGTCTCGATAAATTTGGCAAGAATTTATTCACAAGATAAAAGAATAGAAAAATCTCAAATATTTTTTACCGGCTTTAGTTACGGTGCTTCACAAGTTTTAAAATTTCAAGATGCTAGAATTCAATCCCAAAATCCCTTTAAAGCTGGTGTAGCTGGAGAGCCTGGTTGCAATATTGTATCTAACCCAGCTAAAACAAATTTTGCAACCATGATAATAAAAGGTGAAGAAAGTCACTATTATCCAATAGCATGCGAAAATTATTATAAAATGATTAAAGAAGTTGGTAATAAAATTGAGTATATATCAATACCTAAGGTAAATCATTTTTTTAGTTTAAACGGAAAAATTTCTAAGGGTGTAGCAGTGAATGGGTGCTCTAAAAATATTCTTATTCGATATGCAGACGGATCTTTTAAATTTCAGGATGGCACTCAATCGGATAGACGTGGAAGATTTAAATGTTTTACAAAAGAGGCTGCTGGAGGAGAAAAAAATAGAGCAAAGCTTGATCATGCTATAGCTTTATCTTTAAATTTTTTTGATAAGTACAGATAAGCAAATTGGTTATTAACTTTTCTTAATGAATAATATGGGTGAAAATAAAGCTACTATAAAAGACCAAAATAATAAGTGATTTGATAAAATCATAGGGAACAGTGATTTTTCAAATATAAACCCAACTAATATACTTTTTGAAAAATCTAAACTTGGGAAAAGCAATAAACCAAAAAAAATTCCAAAAATAATAGATTTGAATACATTTTCAGAGTTAATTTTCCTATTATAAAACCCGTAAAAAATTGGTATCGCAGCCGCGCAACATAGTAAATCAGCTAATAAAAATAAATATAAAACACTTAAGCCTTTTGAAGATATATAAAATGCTGATCCAGCTAAAATCATTCCTCCTATAATATAGAAATTATTTACATTTCTTTTTTGTATAAATTTATTGGTGTGTATTATAAAAAGACTTGAGACACTTGCAATTAATGTATCAAGGCTACTTAATACTAATGTTAAAGATAAAATTAATACTATTAAATTTAGAAATAAAAATTCCTTATTAATTAACAATGAAAATATAATAGTACTTGGATCGTTAATCTTTCCATTCAAAGAAGCATAAATTCCCACAAAGCCTAAAAGTAAAATTGTAATAAGTACAATATAAAAAGAGCAAATAAATCCTTTCTTTAAAACATCAATATTTTTTGATGCATATACTCTTTGCCATATTCCTTGATCAAATAAATTTGTTGCAAATACAGCAATAAAAAATGTTAATCCGGCAGTAAAACCACCAAGACCAATACTCAACTTAGATGGTTCTTTAAAAATAACATCTGGGACAAGAAAATTAATTTGCTGATTTAATGTAATAAAAATAATTACTAAAAAAAGTATAATAATCCAAAATTGAAATTTATCTGTTATGATGGATATTTTAAGACCTCCTTTGAGTGAATAAATTAATGTCGAAACGATAGTTAATGCTGCTACTAACCATAGAGGTATACCTAAAATTAAATTAACGACCTTTGCAATAGCGGTAACTTCAGCACAAAAGTAAACATATAAATATAGAATGGTTAAAGTGATTATCAGTTTTAAAACTTTCTGATCATATCTTTTTTCAATTACCTCCGTTAAGCTATTTGCACTTGGCAAAATTTTTCTAATTTTTATACCGATTTTTGTAAAATATAATAATGCAAAACTTTGACCTGCCGCGTATCCTATCACTGCACCCACGCCTCCCCATGTTGAAGCTTCTGCGGGTCCAATTAAAATCCAAATACCAAAACAAGATGCCGTTAAACTAGAAGTTATACCGTAAACATTGATATTTCTATCACTTACTAAAAATGCAGAACGAGAAATTTTACCTCTAGAAATATAATAACCGAAGGACATAAATCCTAAGCAAACAACAAAAAGTGAAATTATTAAAATAGTATTCATATGTTTTCTTCCTCCGCCAGCATTACCTGGATCAGGTTTAAAGGGTACATCTCAGGCTTAGCCGCCCCTGAAAACTGCAAAATAAATATATTTTTTTTGCATAAAAGTCCAGTAGATTTAATTAATACTAACTTATTTTTGTTTGCGCTTAAAACTACCTTTTCCTTTTTTTGGCTTGATAACTCTTTTTTTATATTTTGGAGATCTTAAATCCTGTGCGAAAGGATTTCGTTTTTTCATAAGGTATTTGATTTTATAAATGAATTTGCAGCTAAAAAAATCTCTTTTTTTCTGTCAGGCTTCATTTTTTCTAAGATTCTTACCATCATGGAAAGTCTAGGATTTTTTAGAAAAAATTTTTTATTTTTATCGATAAATCTCCAATATAAACCGTCCATAATAATGCACCATGGCCCTTTTTTAAAATCCATCATTTTCAAGAAATATGCAGAACCACATATGTATGGTTTAGTTGCAAAAATCCCACCATCACTAAACAAACCCATTCCATAAACATTTGGCGACATAACCCAATCAGAAGAGTCCATAAACATTTCCATAAACCAACTATAAACCTGTTTTGGTGATATTTCACATAAGTTCATAATATTGGAAAGGATCATTAATCTTTCTATATGGTGTGACCAAGCATAATTTTTAGCATTTTTGATTGCGTGATCTAAAGGGTCCAGGCCAGTAGTGCCATCGTACCAATTTTTTTTCATTTTATTTTTATGATTAAAAAAATTAGATTTTTGCATTTGATCGTCATAATTCTGATAAATACCGCGCATAAATTCTCTCCATCCAATTAATTGTCTTACATAACCCTCGTAAGAATTAATCGTAACTTTCTTCTCATATTTTTTCAATTGATCTAAAATTTCGAGTGGGGTTAGAAGGCCATTATTAATAAATGGACTTAACGCACTGTGAAATAAAATATTATCTCTCTGGTCTACAGCATCTTCATAATCGCCAAATAATTTTAATTTATCTTTTAAAAAATTATCTAATACACTCTGAGCATCTTTTCTGGTTGTTCCGATCCAAAAATTTTTGGCATCACCAGGATGCTTGGCAAATTCTTTATCGACAACTTTTTTTAAAAAACTCGTATGTTTAGTCTCTTTAAAAATAGGTTGTTTTGGTAACTTAATATTTTTTGGAAGTTTTTTTCTATTTTCGTTATCAAAACTCCACTTACCTCCCTTTGGCGATTTGTCTTTATTTAATAAAATGTCATGTTTAACCCTTTGTTCTTTGTAAAAGTTCGCCATAAATGGTTTTTTACTTTTAGAAAGATACTTTTTAAAATCTTCACGACTACTTAAAAACATAGGTGTTTTGATGATTTCAAAATCTAATTTTTCTTTTTTAAGAAATGTAACTATTTTTTTTTCAAAAAATTTGTCCTCTATCTCAAAAAATCTAATTTTTGAAATTTTTTTAGATTTGATTACTTCAGCAAGCTTTTCTAAATAGTTTTTTTTAAAATCCTTTTCATCTATTTTCTTATAAATAACTTTAAAATTATTCTGTTTTAATTCATCATTAAAGGATCTCATTGATGATAAAAAAAAAATGATCTTTTGTTTATGGTGTTTCACAAAAGAACATAGCTCATAATCTTCAGCTAAAAAAAACGACGATGACTTATAAGGCTTTAAGTATTTTGAATTAAAAAGCTGATTACCTAAAACGATAAATAATTCATTCATGATATGATAAAATACTTGCCATTCATAACAGTAATAAATTTTTTATCGTTGAGCTTATTTTGAATCTTTTGGCGTAGCCGATATAAATGTGTTTCATAAGTATGTGAATCTATTTCCTCTCCATGTGACCAGATATCTTTCATGATCTCTTGTTTGCTCGCTCCTTCTTTTTTCCCATATAAATATAAAATAATATCAAGTTCCCTCTCAGTTAACTTTACTGATTTTTTACCATACGTGATGGCTCTTTCGTTTTTATCAAGATTATATTTTCCTATCTCGAATTTTGACTGAAATAAAAATTTAAATTTTAAAATTGATAACTTAATAATCTTTTCTAAATCTTGGTAATTTACAGGTAGCTCAAGAAAAATGCTTAAAACATTGTCCTTTTTAATATTTTTAAAATTTTCGCTATTACTCGAAAAAAAAATTTTAGGATACTTAACTTTTTTCAATTCTTTCAAATCTAGCTTTTCCAAATCATCAATAAAAAACAGGAAAACGTAAATATCTATTAATGGAGATTTGAGTATTTCCTTTACTTCTTTAAAACTTTTTAGATTTTGCAAATTATACTCACTTTTTTGCTCTTTCATACATTCAAAAAAAATAGGTGACCCCACGGTAATGATTGAGTAATTTTGCATATTAGTAAAATATAAATTTATATGATTATAGTAAATAAAAACGGTACGCTTATTCACAATAAAAAACGTTATAAATGCGCACTAGGCAAAAATGGTATAGCCAAAAGAAAAAAGGAAGGTGATAAAAAAACACCTGCTGGCCTATTTTCATTAGGAAAAGTCTACTATCGAAAAGATAAAATTAGAAACTTAAAGACTAATCTTAAAAAGATAGTAATTAAGAAAAAAATGGCTTGGTGCGATGACCCTAATAATAAATTTTATAATAAATTAACTTTTACAAATGATAAATCAAAAGAAAAACTTTATAGAAAAGATAATTTATACAATATCATAGTAGTAATTAACTATAATATTAAACCTATAATAAAAAATAAGGGTAGTGCAATTTTTATTCACTTAGCAAGAAAAAATTACAGTGGAACAATGGGTTGTATAGGACTAAAAAAAAAAGATTTATTAGACATTCTTAAAACAGTTAAAAAACGAACAAAAATTAAAATTATTGCTTAACTTCTTAAGCCAAAAATTTTACTTCCTACCCTAACATATGTCGCCCCAGCTAATCCTGCTTGCAAATAATCATGGCTCATTCCCATGCTTAGTTCACTTAAATTAAGTTGCTTTGCTAACTCACGTAAAATTTCAAAATGTTTTTTGGAATCTTCATCTACGGGAGGAATGCACATTAAACCTATGATATTTAATTTATCTTTAGCATAATGATAAAGTTGTTCAGTTTGTTTAATATTTATACCAGATTTCTGTTCTTCATTGCCTGTGTTAACTTGCAAAAAATAGTCTCGTTTTAAATTTAAATTCTGTTCTGCAACAGCAAGAGCATCAACTAATCTCTCGCGATCTACCGAATGAATACAGCTAAATAATTTAACAGCATCTTTCGCTTTATTGGTTTGTAGGCCTCCTATTAAATGAATATTTAAATTTTCATTTGTAGTTAATAATTCCTGCCATTTTTTTTGAGCTTCCTGCACTCTATTTTCCCCAAATATATAATGGCCGTGATCTATTAAGGGACGAATATGCGATAGCTCGAATGTTTTGCTTACAGCAATAACTTTAGAATCAACATTATTGTCTATTAATTCTTTTTTTATATTTTCTAAATTTTGTACTATACTCATAAATTATGTTTAAAATTTTTTTTTATATTAACGAATTAAACGATATTCAAAAAGAAAATCTTAATCAATTAAGAAACATTAATATTATATACAGAAATTATGAAAGAAGAAATTATTATCAGAATGTAATAAAACTTAAAAAATATTGCAAAAAGATGAATTTTAAACTTTATGTTTCAAATGATAAACAGTTAGCAACTCAAATTAACTCTTATGGATTGTATATTCCGAGTTTTAATAGTCGAGTTTGTTTCTCCCAAACAAACCTAAATGTGATCGGATCAGCCCACAATGAAATAGAAATTAGAGAAAAAATAAAGCAGGGTTGTGAAGAAATATTTATTTCACCGATATTTACTACGAAATCGCACAATGATATGCCAGGTAAAGGCTTAGCTTTTTATCGTCCCCTACTGCAAAAGTTCTCTAAACAAATAAAAATTCATGCTCTTGGAGGTGTCGACCAAAAAAATCTTGGTAAGATAATTTCTTCTGGAGGCAAGGGATTTTCTTCAAAAGGAATGATTGAACAAAAAATGAATAAAACTCTCATTTCTTATCTTAATTTAATTGCTAGAAATCTCTAAATAAGTAAATTTACTGCATGGATTTCGAAAAGTTTAATCCCTCTTTAGTTGACAAAAAGTGGCAAAAATATTGGGCAGAAAATAAAATATTTAAATGCTCTAAAGTAGAAAAAAAACCAAAATACTACTGCCTAGAAATGTTCCCTTATCCTTCGGGCAATATTCATATGGGGCATGTGAGAAATTATACATTAGGCGATGTAGTTGCAAATTATAAACGGCTGAAAGGCTTCAATGTTCTTCATCCAATGGGGTGGGATTCATTTGGTATGCCTGCAGAAAATGCTGCTATACAAAAAAAATTGCATCCTAAAGATTGGACGCTTAATAATATTAAAACTATGAAAAATCAGCTAAAATTGCTGGGATTTTCTATAGATTGGGACCGTGAAATATCTACGTGCGATGATAACTACTACACTCATCAACAAAAGTTTTTTTTAGACCTTTTGAAAAAAGGTTTAGTTTATAAAAAAGAAAGTTTAGTAAACTGGGACCCAGTTGACAACACTGTGTTAGCTAATGAACAAGTAATAGACGGTAAAGGATGGAGATCTGGCGCTCCGGTTACTCAAAAAAAATTATCTCAGTGGTTTTTTAAAATTACAGCATTCGCTGATGAGTTAGACTCATCGCTAAACACGCTAGATGAGTGGCCAGAAAAAGTTAAAATTATGCAAAAAAACTGGATTGGAAAATCCACTGGGTGCGAATTAAATTTTGAAATTAAAGACAACAAAAAAAAAATTACTGTATTTACTACAAGACCAGATACTATTTTTGGTGCTTCTTTCATAGCATTAGCTATCGATCATCCATTATCAATAGAATACGAAAATGACACTATGTTCGCAGAGTTTAAAGAAAAATGTTATAAAACCGGAAATACCGATGAGGCGATTGCCAAAACAGATAAATTGGGTTTTAAATTAAAATATGAAGCAATACACCCCTTTATAAAAGGTAAAACACTTCCAATTTTCTTTGCTAACTTTGTTCTCATGGAATATGGGACAGGGGCAATATTTGGCTGTCCAGCGCACGATCAGAGAGATTTAGATTTTGCAAATAAATATAAGCTAGAAGTTACGCCTGTGATTTTACCAAAAGACGAAGATCCTAAAAAATTTAAGATTACTAATGAGGCCTTTACTGGTGATGGAAAGATAATTAATTCTCATTTTCTTGATAACTTGAGTGTCGAAAAAGGTAAATCTCGAATTATTCAGGAGATTGAAAAAGTCAAATTAGGAAAATCTAAAACAACATTTAGGTTGAGAGACTGGGGAATTTCTAGGCAAAGATATTGGGGTTGCCCAATACCTGTGATGTATAATCAGAAAGGAGAGGTCATTCCTGTTTCTGAAGAAAATCTTCCAGTAAAACTTCCTGATGACATTAATTTCACTAAGCCTGGGAATCCTTTGAATCATCATTCAAATTGGAAAAATATTAAATGCATGAAAACTGGAGAAGAATTAATAAGAGAAACCGACACCCTTGATACCTTTGTAGATTCATCTTGGTATTTTTTAAGATTTTGCTCTAGCGATAATAATAAAGAAGGTTTTTCATTAGAAGATGCCAAATATTGGATGCCGGTTGATCAATATATTGGAGGTGTCGAGCATGCAATTCTTCACCTGCTTTATTCAAGATTTTTTTCTAGAGCGATAACTAAAAACACTGAATTTGAAATTAAAGAACCTTTTAAAGGGTTATTTACTCAAGGCATGGTATGTCACAAAACATTCAAAAATCAAAATGATGAATGGGTTTTTCCTGATGACGTTATTGAAGAAAATGGAAAATTTTTTGAAAAAAAAACAAAACAAATCGTTAAAGTTGGTCCTTCAGAATCAATGTCTAAATCCAAAAAAAACGTCATAGACCCAAAAACTGTCATAGATCTTTATGGGGCAGATGCAGTAAGGTGGTTTGTGCTGTCAGATAGTCCGCCGGAAAGAGATATACAATGGAGCGATGAGGGAATTTCAGGGTCATATAAATTTATCCAAAAAGTTTGGACAATTTCTGAAATGATCCAAAATATTGACAACGATAATAAAATAAATTTAGAAGACATAAAACAAGCAAAAAAAATAACAAATAAACTCATTAAAGAAATCACATACAATGTTGAGAATTTTCACTTTAATGTAGCTGTTGCTAAGTTTTATGAATTTTTAAATTTTCTATCCAAAATGCTTCACGATAAAAAAGCTGAAATGAAATTGTTTAAAGAAATCTTCTCAGATTTTCTAATCTTAATTTATCCATTTACCCCCCATATAGCATCCGAATGTTGGGAAAAAATTCATGGTAAAGAAGAAATTCATTTAGCCAAGTGGCCTACGTTTGATGAAAAGATGATCAAAGAAGAAATGGTAAATATTGTTATTCAGATAAATGGTAAAAAAAAGACGCTGTTAAATACTGAGTCAGATCAGGATCAAGAAGAAATTATTCAAAAATGTTTAGAAATAGAGAGTGTAAAAAAACTCTTAGCTGGTAAACATATTGTAAAAAAAATATACGTAAAAAACAAATTAGTTAATATTGTAGTAAAATGAAAAAAATTAATCATGTAATATTTTTTATAGTTATATTATTAATACCCGCTTGTGGATTTACGCCTATGCTGAAAAATGTAGATCTTGCAGATATTAAAATCAGTAAAATTGAATATTCTGGACCAAATGAATTGGCCTATTTTTTACGTAGTAACCTAAATATTCCAATCACAAAAATAGCTAAAAACTCGTATCTTGTAAAAATAAATTTACAAGAAGGTGCAACGTCAGTTACAAAAGATACCGCTGGTGTTACTACAAGAGAGGAAATTACTGTCACTATAACTATGAAGATTTTTGATGAAAATAAAATCCTAATAGGAAAAGAAAGTTTGAGTGGAAGTAAAAGAGTTAGTGTAACAAACAATATATCGACAGATGCAGAAACTAAAAGAATTGAAAAAGAAAATATCATTACAAATCTAGTACAAGAACTCACATTTGCAATAAGAGCAAAAATTATTTCAAACAAAAAATGATAATTAAAAGTTTTTCTATAGATTATGAAAAACTGTTCAATAATTATAAAGTTATATTAATATATGGTGAAAATTATTATTTGAAAAATGAAATTGTTGAAAAACTTAATAATATTTATAAAAAAAATAATTATAAGAACACATTCATAAAACAAGATGAGCTGTTAAATAAAATCGATATATTAGATAATTATTTAAACCAAGATAGTTTATTTGGTGAAAAAGAAATACTTATAATAAAAGATACATCCGACAAATTACTTAACTACATAGATTTAGAAAATTTAGATAATAAACTAATAATAATCTCTGAAAGTTTACAGAAAAATAGCAAATTAAGAAGTATCGCGGAAAAGCATAAATTAATTTCATGCATTCCCTGTTATGATGATGATGAAAAAACTCTACAAAGCTTACTTCGGCACGGTATTAATTCTCTTGGATTAAAAGTTTCTAACGAAACAATAGACCAGCTATTTAGTATAAACAAATTAAACAGAAGCGATATAAACAGCGGACTTACGAAATTACAATTAATTTCAAAAGACAACATTTTAGACAATGGAATATTATCATCTTTATTTAATACAACATCATCCTTTGACGCTTTTCAGATTTCAGATATTCTTCTGTCTTGTAATAAAAAAGAATTAAAAAAAATATTATCCAGCTTTTATCATTTTTCATTTAATTTTAACGAAGTTTTGGGACCCTTAAAATATAAAATAAAAAGATTAATAAGTATTTATGAATTTGATAAAGAAGAAAAAAGTATCTCATCTTTATTAACAAAATATAAACCGCCAATTTTTTGGAAGGAAAAAAGCTCAGTTCAAACTCAAATGTCAATGTGGAATGTAGACCAACTAAATACCTTGCTAGATAAAATCAACCACATTGAAATCTTATGTAAAGAAAACTATGAGGTTTCAGAAACAATCTTTAATAAGTTTTTACTAGATATAATTACGAAGAAAGTCCTAATTAATACTTACTCTTCACATTAGCTATAAATTTATTTAACTGATCAAGATCTTTATACTCAAAAGTTATTTTTCCAGTATTGTTTTTTTTGTAATTTATATTGACTTTCATTCCAGTTTTCAATTCCAAGGAATTTTGTAAATCTTTAACATTTGGATCTATGCTTTTTTCTTTATCGCTTTGATAGGATTTTGGATTCTTCTTTGATAATAGCTCGGATTGTCTTACAGACAAATTCTTGTTAATTATTACTTTTGCCAATTCTATATTCTTATCGACGTCTATTAATGATCTTGCATGACCTGCTGTAAGTAATCCGTTGGTAACCATGTTTTGTATTTCATTAGGTAGTTTTTTTAATCTCAACATATTAGCTATATATGCTCTGCTTTTACCGATCATTTCAGCAATTTTGTCCTGAGTATATCCAAATGTATTGATCAAAGTCTGATAACCTTCGGCCTCTTCTAGAGCATTTAGACCTTCTCGCTGAACGTTCTCTAAAACCGCGAATTCAGCGGCTAATTCATCATTGGCATCCAAAATAACTGTTGGAACCTCATGCATATTGGCCAGCTGTGCTGCCCGCCAACGTCTTTCACCGGCTATAATTTCAAATTTATTATCTGATATTTTTCTAACAGCAATTGGTTGTATAATACCCCTGTTTTTAATGGATACAGCAAGTTCCTCCAATTGTTTTTTTTCGAAATTTTTTCTAGGCTGAAATTTATTTGGAACCAACTGGTGAATAGGAGTTTTATCAGATTTAAAATTTTTAAGATCAACTATATTTTCGTCATCATTATTGTCACCTAATAAAGCTGATAGTCCCTTACCTAAGCCTTTGGATTTTACCATTATGCAGCTACACTATCCTTATACTGTTCCAAAACTTCTTTAGCTAAATTTTGATAAGCAAGAGTTCCCGTGCAGTTTTTATCGTATTTAATTACAGGTAATCCGTGGGATGGTGCTTCTGAAATTCTAACATTTCTCGGTATAACAGATTTATAAACCTTATTATTAAAATATCTCCTCGCTTCACTTTCAACTTGCGAACAAAGTTTATTTCTTTTGTCATACATGGTTAAAATCACACCTTGTATATCTAAAGCTTTATTTAAATTTTGCTTAACTCTTTCTATAGTTTTTATTAACTGAGAAACCCCTTCCAGAGCAAAAAATTCTGTTTGTAGTGGTATAATGACAGTATCTGATGCAACTAGGGCCATAATAGTGAGCAAACTTAAAGATGGAGGGCAATCTATAAGTATCTGATTATATTCATTTTTTTCGTTTATTCTGGCTATAATCTCTTTTAAAAAGAATGCTCTTTTGTTATTTTCAGCAACTTCAGTTTCAAGACCGGATAAGTCAACATTTGCAGTAATAATATCCAAATTGTCTATGTTTGAATTTATTATAAAAGCGGATGGATCTAATTCTGGGTTTAACAAAAATTCATAAATTGTTTTTAATCTTGTTTCAGGTTCTATACCTAAACCAGTTGAAGCATTACCCTGCGGGTCTAGATCTATTAGTAAAATTTTTTGTCCTTGATTTGCTAATGCACAACCTAAATTAATTGTCGATGTTGTTTTACCAACACCACCCTTTTGATTAATTATCGAAATTATTTTTGTCATTTATAATTTACTTACACTTTTTATTACAAAAACTTTCGAACCAGGATTTGTTGTACTTTCGTGCATATCACATTTTATTTCAAAATATGTTTTTGCTTCATTAAATTCATCTAGGAATTTTTCACCCTTCAGCATTATAATTTTGTTAAAACTAAGTTGAGCATTAGTAATAATTTTAAAAAAAGAATTCATTGGCTTAAAAGCTCTGGTGACAAGAGTGGTAAATTTTTTATTTTCCATCGAACTAACATCACAGTTATGTATTTTCACATTTAGATCAAGAAAACTATTTACTTTTTCTAAGAACTTCCCCTTTTTTGGGCTTTTTTCAACCAAATGTGTTGAAAACTCTAAATTATGATCATTTTTTATAATATCAAGTATAATTCCTGGAAGCCCAGCACCACTACCGATATCCAATATTTTTTTGTCAGTGTTATCTAAGTATTTAATTATTTGTGCACAGTCTTCGTAGTGTCTCTTTACTGCAATTTCTTCACTTTTTTTTGAAATAAGCGACAATTTCTGGTTATTTTCGATTAAAAATTCATGATATTTGTTGATTTTTTGGAATGTTTCACGTGAAACACTATTTTCAAAATAACTGGATCGAATCATTTAAGCTGTATGCTTAAAATTATACCTTTTAGAATAAGTTAAAAGAAGATTTATAGCTGATGGAGTAATACCCTCTATTCTTGATGCCTGACCGAAGGTTTTAGGCCTAATGAGCTCTAGTTTTTGCCTAATCTCGTTCGATAAACCGCTTATTTTAGAATAGTCTATATTTTCAGGTATTTTGAGATTTTCATCCTTTTTAAAAACTTCGATATCATCTTCCTGCTTGGCATAATAACCAGAATAGTGATTATCTATCTCTACTTGCTCAATGACATCGCTGTCAAAATCATCTAAATCGAATATTGATTTTAATTTTTCAAAATTAACGTCTTTGTACTTCAATAACTCCAAACCGTTTCGTTTAACTCCATCCTTTGAGATTTTAATTCCATGTTTCGATGCTTGATTAGGGGTCATAGATCTGGAAGACAAATGCACTTTAAGATTATTAATATTTTTAAGTTTAATTTCAAAATCTCTCAGTCTTGATTCACTTAATATTTCCAAATCTTTCGCAAGTGATGATAATCTTAAATCAGCATTATCTGCCCTTAGGGTTAATCTATACTCTGCTCGAGAAGTGAACATACGATAAGGTTCAGCAACACCTTTTGTGATAAGATCATCAATCATTACTCCGATATAGGCCTGTGATCTATCTAAGGTAAATACCTCTTTATTTTGACTTTGAAGTGCTGCATTGATACCTGCTATTAAACCTTGCGCTGCTGCTTCTTCATAACCAGTAGTTCCATTTATCTGGCCGGCTAAAAACAAAGATTTGATTTTTTTTAATTCTAAAGTAGCATTTAGTTCCCTTGGATCAACATAATCATACTCAATTGCATAACCAGGTCTAATCATCTCAACATCAGATAAGCCATTGATTTTAAACAATATTTCTTGTTGTGCATCGGCTGGTAATGATGTTGAAATGCCATTTGGATAAATAGTATGATCATCGAGTCCTTCTGGCTCTAAGAAAATTTGGTGTCTAGATTTATCTTTAAATTTTACAATTTTATCTTCAATAGATGGACAATATCTAGGTCCAACACTTTTAATATTACCACTATACATCGCAGAACGATTTAAATTTTTTTCTATAATTTTATGAACCTCATCATTTGTATAAGTCATAAAACATGAGACCTGTTTCACATTGATTTTTTTTGTGTCGACAGAAAAAAAATAAGGACTGTCATCAGCTTTTTGTTCTTCCAAATTTTCAAAATTTATAGTTCTTCCATCAAGTCGAGGAGGTGTGCCAGTTTTTAATCTAGCAATGTTTAAATTAAATTTTTTTAACTGTTCACTTAACCCTTTGGTTGGATCTTCACCATGTCTTCCACCTGGTTTCATTTCACTTCCAATATGAATAACGCCATTTAAGAAAGTTCCTGTAGTTAAAACAATTTTTTTCGCTCTAAGCTCTTTTCCAGAGTTTAAGACAACGCCAATTATTTCATTCTCATTAAAAATGAATTTAACTACTGGATCATAAAAAATGCTTAGATTACAATGACTTATTAGACACTCTTTCATATATTTCTTATAAAGTTTACGGTCTGACTGTGTTCTTGGACCTCTAACTGCTGGACCTCTACTTCTGTTTAATAATCTAAATTGAATTCCCGATGCATCTGCAACTTTTGGCATGACACCATCAAAAGCGTCAATTTCTCTAACAAGATGACCTTTGCCTAAACCACCTATGGCTGGGTTGCAAGACATTTCACCAATTGAATTTTCATTTGTTGTAACTAGAGCTGTATTAACTTTCATTCGTGCCGAAGCTGCAGCAGCTTCACATCCAGCGTGACCAGCGCCTATAACGACAACATCAAAACTTTCCATTACTTGAATTTATAGCTGAGGGATAATTTTACAAGAGAGATTTAGCTATTTTCCGATACAAAAATCTGTAAATATTCTACCTAATATTTCTTCTACTCCAACAAAGCCTACAATGTGACCTAGGTTATTCGATGCTAATCTTAATTCTTCAGCTGCTTTTTCTACCTCATTTGATTTAGTGATTTGAAGATAATCATGCAGTCTATTAGAACATTTTTTTAATAATGACCTGTGTCTTGCCCTAGAAATCAAAGTTGTTGATTGAACGGAGTCTATTTGTGATACAAATTTTTTAAGCTTGGAATTTAATTTATTAATTCCAGTTTTATCTTTAATAGACACCTCTATTAAATCCTTAAATTTATACTCTTTTAATTCTTTAATAATTTTTTTTGAATTAAAGCTCTTTTTATCTTTTTTATTTAAAACAATTACCGTCTTATCTGTGATTAATTTTTGTAAATTTTTGGGTATTTTCTTTTCAGTTCCATCTAGTATTAAAATATCTAAATTAGCCTCTTTACTGGCATTTAAAGCCAATTCTACGCCAGTTTTTTCGACTTTATTTTTAGTATTTCTAATACCTGCTGTATCAGTCAAAATAACAGGATAATTATTTATATTATATTTAACTTCAATTACATCCCTTGTTGTACCTTTAATACTCGAGACTATTGCTGCCTGCCTTTTCACAAGTAAGTTTAAGAAACTTGATTTACCTGCATTTGGTGGACCTATAATAGCAATTTTGTAACCATCTCTTATTATCTCACCCATTGACTCATCTAACATCTCATCGATATCTGCAACAATTAACTTAATTTTTTTTTCGTTGTCTTGATTAATACTTTCTGGCAAGTCTTCTTCTGAGAAATCAATTGATGCTTCTGTTTTGCTTAATACATCTAAAATAGTTTCTCTCCACACTAAAAACTTTGGACTACTGTTTTTGAGTCTTAATGCTTGTATTCTTTGTGCTTCAGTTTCTGCTTGTAGAAGATCGGCAATTGACTCAGCTTCATACAAATTAATTCTATTGTTTTGATAAGCGGTTTTTGTGAATTCACCAGGTTCAGCTAATCTGCAATCTTTCCTCGCTTCTAAATCATTCAGTAATTTATTAATTACCGCTTTGCTTCCATGAGTATGAATTTCAATTAGATTATCTCCAGTGTAACTCTGACCTTCTGGATACCAAATTAAAATACCCTCATCTATCAGATCACCCTCTTGATCATAAAAAGATTGTAATAAAGCGGATCTAGGTTGATCAATAACTTTTCTCGTAATTTGATTGGCTATTTGCAATGCTTCTTTTCCAGAAATACGTATTACAGCAATTCCAGAAATACCTGGTGGAGTTGATAGTGCATAGAAATTCATGTTAAAAATATATCAAATATGAAATTAAAAGGAACAGCGCTTCAAATTAAAGTATGGAAATACTTAATCAAAATACCAAAAGGTAAAACTAAAACATATTTAGAGGTAGCTAAAGCAATAGGCAAACCAAAAGCTGTAAGAGCTGTAGCAAACGCAGTTGGTAAAAATCCATATCCAATAAAAATACCATGCCACAGAGTTATTCGATCTGATGGAAAATTGGGTGGTTACTCTGGTCCTGGAGGTATCAAAACAAAAAAAAGGTTATTATCTCTAGAAAGATAAACCCCTATCGGCAAATTTTATAATTTCACTTTTAATTTCGGGAAACTTATCTAATTGTCTAAAACCTTTCTTTCTTAAATTTGAAATTTCTTTGTTGTTGAATTTAAACAATCTCCTTACAAGATCTATTGATGATGCAAAAATTAAATTATTATATTTAACTTTTGTTTCATATTGCTCTAATAATGATAATTCTCCATAATCATAACCATATTTTTTTTTAGATTTATAAAGATCATATAAATGTTTTATATCTCTGACTGTCATATTCCATCCTTGCCCTGCAATTGGATGAATACGATGACTAATATCACCAATAATAATTTTTCTTGGTTTTATATTTGATGTTAAAAAATTAAATCTTAATGGAAAATTTTCAATTTTAGAATTAATTTTAATATCTTTATACATTTGAAAAGAGCTATTTAAAAATTTCTCTAAATTTGATTTTACGGAAATCAATTTTCTAACTTCAGAATTTTTTGCTAAAGACCAAACTAAAGAGGTTTCATTTGATGATATTGGTAAAAAAGCCAGAGGTCCATCTTGTAGAAAAAATTGCCTTGAACAATTATTCAAAACTTTTTCATGTTTTATGATGAATGTAAAAGCATCTTCTTGATAATCCCAATTTATATTTTTTGACTTAGTATCGTTTGCGACAGTATTGATATTTAAAGCATAAGACTTATTTTCATAAACCTTTTTAATCTTTAATATTTTAATATTCTGTTCTAAAGCTTTATTAAGTTGATCCTTTAAAACGATATAACTTAGTGGTGTTTTTTTAGTTTTATTAAAAAACATACTATCAGGATCCAAATAATTCTTATTATTCTCATAAAGCTTAATTGTATTAATCGGGTTGCTAATTTTTTCTAATTTGTAAATCTTAAGTTCTTTTAAAAAATTGAAACTATCATTGGATATCGAAATTGAAGCCGCGGACGCTGAACGCTTAGAACCTTTTTTTCCAACGATTTCTATTGGGTAACCTAGTCTAAATAAGGCAATTGCAACCAATTTTCCGGTCAAACCATCTCCAATTATACCAATTTTTTGAATTATTTTTTTATCCATTTTTATCAATCTTACAAAAAATGTTAGAAAGTAACAAAGGTTGATTCGTAAAATTTGATATATGCTACAAAAAATACTAGATTTCTTAAAGCTTAGACTTATAGAAACATCAGGTTTAATAATTCTTACATTTTCTATATTTTATCTTTACTCGATCGTTACATATTCTCCAGAAAATGCGACATTAATAACTCCTGGTAAAACAGATGATGTCTTTCTAATAAATTATAGTTTTTATGTCGCAGATTTTTTATTACAAGCTTTTGGTCTTCCTTGCTTTTTAATTTTTATAAATCTATTTATTTGGAGCTGGTTGATAGTTATAAAAAAAGTAGTTTCTAATTTTTCAATTAAACTATTATTTATTGTTTTTTACCTTTGTCTATCTACCTTTGGATTAAAAATTTTATTCAATCAAAATTTTTGGTTACCTGATAACGGCAATAGTGGTTTTCTAGGTGCCTACTTAATAGGTTTAATTCCTTTAGAATTTTATAATTATAATAATATATTTGCATATACCTCTTTAGTACTAGCATCAATATTTTTCATATTAAGTTTAGGTTTAAATGCCTCTCAATGGTTAATAATTTTTAAAAGAGCTGTTATTGTTTTAATTTTACCTTTTAAAATAATTAAAATAATTTTTAAAAAAGCTGGTTCCATCGATCAAGCTACTATTCAGGAGCCGGATGAGCACGTTCCAACAATAAATCAGAGTTTTAAACCTAGATCAATGGAAACTCAAACTAGTTTTCCATTCAATAATATAAATAGTGTGAACTTTAAACCTGGTGAATACAAACTTCCATTAATTAATTTTTTAAATGAAAGTAAAGCAAATAAAAACTCCGATATTCTTACAAATGATCATAAAGAACTTTCTAAGTTTCTTGAAAACACTCTTCTAGACTTTGGTATTATGGGTAAAATTAAAAAAGTAAGCCCTGGACCTGTGGTAACATTATATGAATTTGAACCTGCTGCTGGTATCAAAACATCTAAAATAATTAATCTCACTGATGATATTGCTAGAAGTACTAGTTCAATTTCTACAAGAATTGCCCCTGTTCCTGGAAAAAATACAATTGGTATTGAAATTCCGAATAAAGAAATTGACCCTGTTAATTACAGACAAATTATCGAAAGTAGTGAATTTGCAAATACAAAAATAAATATTCCAATTACATTAGGAAAAACTATTGCTGGCTACCCGATTGTAGGGGACCTAGTAAGCATGCCTCATCTACTTATTGCTGGAACAACCGGATCCGGAAAGTCAGTATGTATAAATACTTTAATCCTTTCAGTTCTTTACAGGCACACGCCCGAAACATGCAAATTAATTTTAATTGATCCCAAAATGTTAGAGTTATCTGTTTATCAGGGTATTCCACATTTGCTTTCACCGGTAATTACGGAACCAAAGAAAGCAACTTCTGCACTTAAATGGACTGTTAATGAAATGGAAACAAGGTACAGAAAAATGACAGAGGAAGGTGTGAGAAATATATCAGGCTTTAATGAAAAGGCTAAAAAAGAAGGTAAAAAAGTTATGCCCTATATTGTTGTTGTCGTAGATGAAATGGCAGATCTAATGATGGTATCCGGTAAGCAAGTTGAAAACTATATTCAAAGACTAGCACAAATGGCTAGGGCGGCAGGAATCCACATTGTTATGGCAACTCAAAGACCTAGTGTTGATGTTATAACTGGAACTATCAAAGCAAATTTTCC
This sequence comes from Pelagibacteraceae bacterium, assembly GCA_002684895.1. GTDB lineage: Bacteria > Pseudomonadota > Alphaproteobacteria > Pelagibacterales > Pelagibacteraceae > HIMB114. The sequence continues at coordinate 30,891 of NYVZ01000004.1, read as the reverse complement.
TACTCGGATTTCATTTCAAGTTACATCTAAAATTGATAGTCGAACGATTTTAGGTGAACAGGGTGCAGAACAATTACTTGGGAAAGGTGATATGTTATTTATGTCATCAGCAAGTAGGATGGTTAGAATACATGGTCCATTTGTTTCTGACTCGGAAATAGAAAAAGTAAGTACCTTTTTGAGATCCCAAGGCTCACCAACTTATATTGATGATATTACAAAAATTGAAGATAATGATACTGATACAAATGGTATTCATAATACGTCAGAAAAAGACGAGTTATTTAATCAAGCAGTGAACTTAATTAAATCGGAGGGAAAAGCTTCAACTAGCTTTTTACAAAGAAAATTACAAATAGGATATAATAGAGCTGCAAGAATAATTGATCAAATGGAAGAAGCAAAAATCATTAGTCCAGCAAATCATACGGGTAAAAGAGAAATTTACCCTTGATGAAACTATTAATTAATTTTGTTATTCTCTTATTCTATTCTAACACTTTATTAGCAAATATTACTAATGAGATTATTAAAAAATTAGATGAAACAAATAATATTACTTTTGAATTTGAACAAATTAGTAATAATCAAAATGAAAATGGTAAATGTTTATTAGTTTTTCCAGGAAAATTAAAATGTATTTATAACAGTGAAGATGGTAAAGAGATATTAGTTACAAATAAAAGTTTGTACATCATAAAGCATAAATTCAAAAGATCTTATAGATATCCTATAAAAAACTCCGCCTTTAATATAATTTTAAATAAGAAAAAAATTTTAGAAAATTTAAAAATAATTGACTCATCTGATGTCAAAGAAACATCTAATAAATATTTTTATGAAATTCGAGCAAATGAAAGAATCTATGTAAAAATTTTTTTTGGAAAGAAAAATAAGATGCTAAAAGGTTGGGAAACCATAAGTTACAATCAAGAACCAGTAATATTTAATATTTTAAATCCAGTAATTAACTCAGAATTAAAAGAGAAATTTATTTTACCAAATTATAGTAATTAAACATTAACATTCTCTTTTTTAAAAATACTCATTCCGCGCGCAATATAATTTCGTAAAGCGTTTGGATGATCAAGAGTACAAGTATGAACCCATATTCTGCTTGGCCGATGTGACCAACCAGATCTCAAAGCATGTGTTAATAAATATCCACCTAATTTTTTTCCAAAATATTCTTTAAAAATTCCCATATAAGTTAATTCTACCTCTTTTTTTTCATCGTGATGAAGATATTCGTAAAATCCTACAACATCATTTCCAATTTTAGCTATGAAAAATTTCAAATTCTTTTGATTTAAGTAGGTGCCCCATTGCTCTAGCGACCACGCTAACCTATCTTTCCAATGAAAATCCTCACCAATTTTTTGGTAAAGAAACTTACAATATTGTGGATCTGATTTGTCACTCTCTTCAATCACAAGACCTGCAATACCACACTCAGCTGGCAGAAGATCTATTTTAGAATTCATGTCTAGGAAATATCTTTGAACGTTCATTATATTGAGAATAATTTTTCAAAATTTTTGTAAGCTATTTTTTCAGCACTACTCTTTTTTAAATGACTAAGTAAAATTCTATAATCATTTGCTACTTTGGATAATCTTTTAACCCTTTGCACATCAGCTCCAATATCTGACCCAACCAATATTCTATCATCATGTTTTTCTAAAATTTCAATCCATTTCTTACTTGGGACCCTTTTTATAATTAAACCCTTTCTTTTAAATGGACCAAATCTAGAATTAGTTACTAAAGATAAATCTGTATAAATCTGTTTGTTATTGGTAAGTAATTTATCAACTTTTCTTGGACTTTTAATATAACCCAAATGTGCTAACACGACCTTCAAATTAGGAATTTTTTTTACAATATCTAATAAATCTTGATGCTCATAAAATTTTTCATCATGAATAAAAACTGGAAGCTTTAATTCAGCAGCTTTCTCTAATATTCCTATTTCAGATTTTGACTTGTAATTTGTTTTAATACCTTGTGGTGCGAATGGTGCAAAACTTAAATTATAATAAAGTTCACCCACTCCGTGAACAAGATTTTTTTGTTTAGCCATATTCAATGACTTGGCTCTACTTTTCACAAACTGGTAATTAGATTTTTCTCTTTTGTGCAAATCAACAAAAAAGAAAAAGTTTTTACCTAATTTATTTTTAATTTTTTCTAAACTTTTAGATTTAATGCTTTTTGTAAATAAACCCGCTTTATCAAAAGTAGAATTTTTATAAGCTTCTATATATGTTTTAATACTCACCTTAGAGGTAATATGAGCATGCGCATCATACATCTTTCCTTGGTAGGGTGTTCCAATAAACTCCTCTCTTTCAGGTTTACCACGACCCTCTTTGTTTTTTTTACTTCTACCTCTACCTCTGCCTTTGCCAGATCTTTTATGACCGCTTGCAAATAATGAAAATGTAGAAAAGAATAATAGTGATGTAGTACTAAAAATTAATTTTAGAAAACTTCTTTTATTCATTTGAAGCTTTTCGTAGGCCACGTAAACCCATAGGCTCACCTCCCATAACATGATAATGAAAATGTGGAACTTCCTGACTTCCATCAGATCCAGTATTAGCAATTAATCTAAATCCATTGCCGCCTTCAGTTAGTGAAACTTTAGTGATCTTACAAACCTCAGCTACTGCATGCATTAATGAAGCTATTTCATCTTTTGAGGCATTTCTTGAAAAGTCATCAACGTCGACATATGATCCTTTAGGTATCACTAAAATATGTACCTTTGCTTGTGGGTTAATATCATTAAAAGCCAATGCGTGTTCATTTTCATAAACTTTATTACAAGGAATTTCTTTTCGTAAAATTTTTGCAAAAATATTATTCGTGTCGTAAGTCATTATTCTCTATTTGCCTTTTCGACCAAACCAGAAATACCTTGACGTTTTTTTAGTTCACCTAAAACATCTTCAATTTTAATATCATTTGCTTCTAATAAAACTAAAAGATGGTAAATGACATCAGCTGCCTCATGTACTTCATTTTTTTTTTTACTTAAAGCATCTACTAATTCATTAATTTCTTCCATAACCTTTTCCCTGCAAAGATTATTATCTACTAATAATTTTTTAGTATAAGACTCTTGCTCTGATGAACTTTTTCTATCTCTAATAGTTTTGACTAATGCTTCAAAGACATTAAACATATTACAATCTTACAGGAACATTCTCTTTTTTTAAATACTCTTTTGCTTCCTGAATAGAATATTCGCCGAAATGAAATATTGATGCTGCTAGAACAGCGCTAGAACCGCCCTCTACAATGCCATCTTTAAGATGTTTCAAAGTTCCTACACCACCTGAAGCAATCACAGGAATATTTAAGCTACTTGATATTGTTTTAGTTAATTCAATATCATAGCCTTCTTTGGTTCCATCTCTATCCATTGATGTAAGCAAGATTTCACCAGCTCCATTCTCTTCTGCTAGTTTAGCAAAATCAAGAGCATTCAATTGGGTAGGTTGACGGCCTCCATGTGTAAAAACTTCCCAAGTATTATTCTTCGTTTTTTTTGCATCAATCGCAACAACGATACATTGTGAACCAAATTTATTTGAACTTTCTTTAATTAAATCAGGATTTTTAATAGCTGCAGTATTAATTGATACTTTATCAGCACCAGCTAATAAAAGTTTTCGTATGTCATGAATTGATCGAACTCCTCCACCAACAGTCAAAGGTACAAAGCAACATTCAGCTGTCTTTTTTACTGTATCCAATAAAATATCTCGTTTATCACTACTCGCAGTAATATCTAGAAAACAAATTTCATCAGCACCGTTTTCATTATAAATAGATGCCTGTTCAACTGGGTCACCAGCATCGATCAAATCAACAAAATTAATACCTTTAACAACCCTGCCATCTTTAACATCTAAGCATGGAATTATTCTTTTTTTAAGCATTGAGTTTTACTAAATCGTTTAAATTAATTAACCCGTCATAAATCGCTTTACCGACAACAACACCATAAATTTTTTTCTTTTCTTTAATATTTTTTATATCTTCAATACTAGAAACGCCACCAGAGGCAGTTACAGGAATGTTTGAGCTTTCAGCCATCCTTAAAGTATCTTCAATATTTACACCCTGTTTCATACCATCCTTGTTAATATCAGTAAAAATTATACTTCGAAGTGGCAAATTTTTTATTGTTTCTAAAAAATCAAAACATGAAATCTGTGTTTGATCTTTCCACCCTTTTAAAGCAATCATTTTTTCTCTAACGTCCAGACCTACAGAAATTTTATTTTGGTGTTTCTGAGAGGCTTCAAGTAAAAGATCAGGATTATTTACAGCTCCAGTCCCCATAACAATATTTTCAACACCCAAGTCAATTACTTCTTCAACTGTCTCCTTTGTTCTTAAACCGCCACCAACTTGAACTTTTAGACTGGTGTTTTGAATAATAGTTTTTATAGTAGATAAATTTGATTTAGATTTATCAATTGTTCTATCCAAATCTACTACGTGCAAATATTGAAAACCTTTTTCCTCGAAAACTTTTGCTTGCTCCAATGGAGATCTTGAATAAATAGTTTCCTGATTAAAATCTCCCTTAGTCAGTCTTACACACTTTCCATCTTTTAAATCTATTGCTGGGTATATAATCATTATATTCTCACAAAATTTTCCAATATCTTTATGCCATTGGCCTGACTTTTTTCTGGGTGAAATTGTGTTCCAAATATATTATCTTTCTCAATTGCAGAAACGATTTCAATTGAATAATTTGTTGTTGCCGATACATGCATTTTTTCATTTACATCAAAAGCAAAGCTATGAACAAAATAGAAGTGACTATCGTTATCAATTCCATTAAGTAATTTTGAATTTGGTGTAATTTGAATATTATTCCAACCCATGTGAGGTAATTTTAATGATTTATCTTTCAAATTTATTTTTTTTACTTTTCCTTCAATCCATCCTAGGCCCTCACTGCCACCATCCTCGTCTCCATAGGAAGAAAATAGTTGCATGCCAACGCATATTCCAAGAATAGGTTTTTTTCGAACCATAACAAAATCTGATAACCCATCAAGAATTTCATGAATTGAATTTAAAGATTGGAAACATTGTTTAAAAGAACCTTGTCCTGGTAAGACAACCTTATCAAAATTATTTAAATCTTTTGTTGAATTTATTATTTCAATATTAGATTTTTTTAAGACATTATTCGATGCAAGTTCTAATGCTTTTGAAACTGACTTCAAATTGCCAGTTTCATAATCGATTATAGCAATCTTCATTAAATCTTAAATAGTGCCCTTGGTCGATGGTATTATGTTTTCTGCTCTTTGATCAACTTGCACAGCTTCTCTCAAAGCTCTTGCTAGACCTTTGTAACAAGATTCTATTTTGTGATGCGAATTATCACCATAAATGTTTTCAACGTGTAATGTTATACCAGCACTTTGTGAAAATGCGTGAAACCACTCTTTAAAAAGTTCTGTATCCATTTCACCTAATTTTTCTACTGCAAGTTTTACGTTCCAAACTAGATAAGGGCGATTTGACAAATCTAATGAAACTCTGCTCAGCGTTTCGTCCATAGGAATAGTGGCACTTGCATATCTTTTAATTCCTTTTTTTTCTCCTAAAGCTTTTTTTAAGGCCTCCCCGAATGCAATTCCACTATCTTCTGTAGTATGATGTAAATCAATATGTAAATCGCCTTTAGCTTTTAAGTCAATATCAATGAGCGAGTGTTTAGCTATTTGCTCCATCATATGATCTAGGAAACCAATACCGGTTTTAATGCTAGCTTTACCTGTCCCATCAAGGTTAATGTCGACTTTGATCGAGGTTTCCTTGGTATCTCTATTTATTGAAGCTTTTCTCATTACCTTTTAAATTATTTATATCATAAGCCATAAAATTTATACCTTGAAGATTTAGAATTAATAACCAAATAATAGTAAAATGAAGCAAAATAAAGATGGTTTAGATTGGCATGGTACAACAATCGTACTTATAAGAAAAAATAAAGATGTTGTTGTAGCTGGTGATGGCCAAGTGAGTATTGGCAACACTGTAATGAAAAGTACTGCAAAAAAAGTCCGTAAAATCGAAAAAAGAAATGTTATTGCTGGTTTTGCTGGATCTACAGCTGACGCATTTACATTATTTGAAAGGCTTGAATCTAAACTAGAAAAACATGGTGGCCAATTGACTAGAGCAGCTGTCGAGTTAGCGAAAGATTGGCGTACCGATAAATATTTAAGAAGACTAGAAGCATTAATGGCAGTAGCAGATAAAGATAATAGTTTTATTATTAGTGGCAATGGCGATGTATTAGAACCAGAACATGGAATTATAGCAATTGGCTCTGGCGGAAACTACGCATTAGCAGCTGCTAGAGCCATGATAGACTCGGAAAAATCTGCAGAAGAAATTGCAAAAAAATCAATAGAAATTGCAGCTGATATTTGCGTATTCACAAATCATAATATTACAACTGAAAAACTTTAATGGAAGAAAACCAAAAAATTGTTTCATTCTCTCCAAGAGAAATAGTTTCTGAGTTAGACCGTTTTGTAATAGGGCAGGCACAAGCGAAAAGGGCTGTTGCTATTGCTCTAAGGAATAGATGGAGAAGGCAAGAGTTACCAGATGAAATTAAAGAAGAGGTTCTTCCAAAAAATATTTTAATGATTGGACCGACAGGAGTCGGTAAGACAGAAATCTCGAGACGGTTATCAAAGCTTGCAGAGGCTCCCTTTATTAAAGTTGAAGCAACAAAATTTACTGAGGTTGGTTATGTTGGAAAAGATGTCGAACAAATAATTAGAGATTTAATTGAAATTTCAATTGCACTCGTTAAAGAGAAGAAGAAGAAAGAAGTTTTAGCTAAAGCCCAACTATCTGCTGAAAATAGAGTTCTAGAAGTTTTGGTAGGAAAAAATGCAAGTGCTGCAACAAAAGAAAGTTACAGAAAAAGACTTAGAGCGGGAGATTTAGATAATAATGAAATAGAAATCTCAGTTCAAGATAATCCTCAAATGCCATCTTTTGAAATTCCCGGAATGCAGGGAAATGTTGGCATGGTGAGTATTGGAGATATTTTTGGAAAAGGATTGACAAAAAAGAAAAAGAAAAAAATGACGGTAAAAGAATCGTACGAATATCTTATACTAGAAGAATCGGATAAATTAATGGATGATGACCAGGTACTAAAAGAGGCAAAGTTTGCTGCTGAGAATAATGGAATAGTTTTTTTAGATGAAATTGATAAAGTTTCAGCAAGATCAGATGGTAGGGCAGGTGCAGATGTGTCGAGAGAGGGAGTACAAAGAGACCTCTTACCTTTAATAGAAGGAACAACTGTTAATACCAAACATGGTCCTATCAAAACTGATCACATTTTGTTTATTGCATCAGGCGCTTTCCAACTTGCAAAACCATCTGATTTATTGCCAGAGCTGCAAGGTCGACTACCAATTCGCGTAGAGTTAAATGCTCTAACAAAAGATGATTTTATAAAAATTTTAAAAGAACCAGATAATAGTTTAATAAAACAATATACTGCACTACTAGGAACAGAAAATGTAACGCTTGAATTTACAGATGATGCAATCGATACTATTGCAGAAATATCAACACACATAAACTCAACGATAGAAAATATCGGTGCAAGAAGATTGCATACTATTTTAGAAAAAATTTTAGACGAGATTAGCTTTGAAGCTCCTGATAAAGGTGGCGAAAAAATTAAAATTGATAAAGCCTACGTGGATAAGCATTTGGGAGATATTGCCAAAGATAAAGATTTATCTAAATTTATTCTATAATCTTAAAGCTAAATTTATGTCAAATTCGTCCTTAAAAATATTGTAGATTTCCTTAAAGTATACTCCTTTTCTTACAACACTCATATCCCTAAAATCAATTTGCGTACTAGATAACGACAAACCATTATGATCGAATGTTTTTCCCTCTTTGTATATTTCACACGGTCCATAATTAATAATAATATCGGCACACCTTTTTACTCTAGTCTCAATATCCTTAACTCTATATTTTGTCCCTCGTTGAGATAAGTTTGCTGATGAAGCTATTAAAGGAAAGTTATCCTGCAAACTAAGATCTGCAATATGCTCTCTTAACGGTCCTGAATTTAGTAACAAGTTTACTGTATTATTTTTAGTTGCCAGTTTCTTACTAAAAAGTGAAAATTTAGAAACCATTGGGTGTTTTTTTTTATAAGGTGCTATTATTGAGATTGGTAAATTATATTTTTTAGAAAATTTTTTAATAATATTTTTTTTTTCACTACTTAATATATGAAGTTTTTGATGAGTTTTTGCATTGGCCACAAGACCACTAGGTCTGCTGAGACTTCTTTTTTTTGCTGTATAAACTTTTTGAAGAGCTTTATCAGTGCCACTCATAATAGCGTACGCATTCCTCATGTAAACAATTGCAATACCACCTTTTTTTAAAACATCATAAACACGTCTAGCGTCTTGTAGGTAATTTCTTTTCATGTAACTAAGAGATCTTATATTTTTTTTAATAACACAATTATAGAACCGGAACCACCAAGTTTTAAAGGGCTTTCTTCAATTTTAATTACATTATCAGAGAAGAAGTTATTAATATGCTCTGGAACAGCATAACGTAGTAAGCTTAAATCTTTTGACGCGTAAGGATCTTTTTCTTTGTTAGAGTGTAAACCTTTACCTGTAATAAAAAGAATTTTTCTAAGTTTATTTTCAATAGCGTGATTAATAGTTTGTGATACCAGTTCTAATGCTTCATGCATTTTAAAACCATGAAGATCTTTTCTAATATCAAACAACTTTTGACTTTGATTATTTTCTAAAACGTTATCAATTGGGGCATCTTTATCTTCAATATTGCTTATATTGTCTATGAAAGAATTCCAATCTTTTAGATCTTGATCGGTCGGTTTAGTGTTTGGTTTCTTCTTCACTTGATAACTCAGTTAAATACCAAGTTGGATCACTGCTTTTTAAATCCTTTTGAAATACCCATACATCCGTAACTAGCTTGATTTGTTCTGGATTACCTTCGATGACTTTACCTTTATCATTTTTTAAACAATTTACTATTTCGCTAACAAATTTAGTTTTAACCTTATGGACTGAACCAACTACGTTAACATCAAGGACTTTTGTTTCTTTAATTCCAATAAAAGTCATATCAGATGTTATTTTTTTAACTGATCTTTCTTTAATAACATCATCAAAGCTTTTATATAAATCTTTAGTTAAAAGTGGCTTTAATGTCTTACGATCACTTTGCGCGAAAGCATTAATAATTATTTCATAAGCTGCCTCGGCTCCCTTAACAAAAGTTTTTTCATTAAATTTACTCTCGTCTTGCTTTGGCTCATCATTTACAGTCGTTTTAACAAATTCTTCATTTGCTTGTGTTTGCGTAAATCTAGCTTTCATAGGCATGTTATCTGCACCCTTGCCAAGAGTACTTCTCAATCTTAATAGTATAAAACCCGCCATTATTGCGAGTAAAATAATATCTATATATCCAAAATTTTCGCTCATTCTTGTAATTTCTATAAAAGTAATTATTTCAACATTAAATGCAATTTACAATACTATTTTTAATATTTATTCCATTAATTGAAATATACTTCATGATAAAAATAGGTACTGTTATAGGTGCTTTCAATACCATATTAGCAACTTTATTGACTGCGGCAGTAGGACTTTATTTTGTGAGAATGCAAGGGATCTCAATGCTTTATTCTGCTGCTAATACCGTTCGTAATAACCAAGAACCGCTAAAAGAAGTTTTAAATGGATTTTGTCTGATAATTGCAGCTATTTTATTGATCGTTCCTGGTTTTTTTACTGACACATTAGGAGTATTGCTACTTATTCCTTTTTCGAGAAACATTATATTAAAAATTTTTGGAAGTGATACCAATATTCAAAAAAAGCAAGATCAAGATAATACTAACACAATAGAAATTCAGGCTGAGGAAATTGATGAGCGAGACAAATAGTCAAAAAAAATATGAAGTCGTAGCAAAATATATAAAAGATATTTCTTTTGAAATACCATCACCAGAATGTTTTGTTAGTGCAGCAGAAAATCTTGGGTCATATTCTACAAAACTAGATTTAACCAGTAAACCTTTTAAAAATAACTTGGCCGAACTCAATTGTAAGTTTCTACTTGAAGCTCCGGAAAACCTTGATAACAAAATTCATGCTGAAGTTTGTATTTCTATTGTGTTTAAGTTAACTGATCCTAAAATGACAGCTGATGAAATTAAAAAAACTATTTTAGTATCTATACCCAGTGAAAATTTTGAGTACATGAAAGATGTTATTTCAACTTTATTTCAAAAATCTGGCTTTAAAAATTTCAATTTTAATAAACCAATAGATTTTGAAGATCTTTATAAACAACAATTCTCTAATTGAGCATTGAAGATTTTGGAAGGTCTTTTTTTAAAAAATTTCGGTGAAGATCTTTTTCTTCACTAGTTATTTCTTGAACTAACTGTTCTCTATTTTTGAAATCTTCAACATCTTTAACAATGGTGTCATCGTCTTCAATTTTAAATTCAAATGAAGGCTCTTTTTTTTCAAAGAGTTCAATATAAACTTTAGCTAATAACTCACAATCAAGTAATGCAGAATGTTTCTGTCTTCTAGAATTATCTATTTTAAATCTCTTACATAATGCATCNAGACTATTTTGAGCACCAGGAAATTTTTCTCTTGCCACGTTCAAAGTATCAATAATATTAGTATTTGGGATTTTAGAATACCCCGCTTCTTTTAATTCTTTGTTTAAAAATGCTAGGTCAAAATCAGCATTATGTATGACTAATTTTTTTTCATGAACAAATTCTTGAAACTCTTTTGCAATATCTTTAAATTTTGGTTTATCTGTTAAAAACTCGCTTGTTATTCCGTGTGTTTCGTATGCTCCTTGCGATATTTCCATTTCGGGATTAAGAAACACGTGAAATTTATTACCTGTTGGAATATGGTCATCGATTTCAATACAAGCTATTTCAATAATTTTATCTTTAACAGATGAAAGACCAGTGGTTTCTGTATCGAGCAATATTTCTTTCATATAATAATTTGGTTTAACAAAATTTTAGCTTCTTTTCTTATCTTTGCACTATTAAAGTTATTTTTAACCACAAAGTCCGCTCTATTTTTTTTTATTCCAAGAGGCATTTGTAAGGATTTTAATAATTTAAAATTTTTTTTGTTGAAGTTTGTTCTTTTTTTCAATCTTAAAATTGCCTTTTTTTTGTCTGGGTCAATGAACACCAAAATATCATTTTTGTGATCAAGATTATTTTCTAAAAATAAGGGAATATCTAGAATAACAGCTTTTTTATTCTGGTTTTTTTTTAGAAATAATTTCATCTTTTTTCTAACTATGGGATGAACAATTTTTGTTATCTTTTTTAGATTATTTGAGTTTTTATTAATAATATTGATTAATTGAAATTTTTTTATTGGAAAATTATCCAAATCTTTAGGGAAAAGTTTTTTTAATTTTGTAAATAAAGTTCTATTTTTTCTATATAAATTTTGAACAACTTCGTCTGCACAAAACAAAGGGATTTTAAATTGTTTTGCAAAAAAGGATTTACCAGAGCCGATATCACCAAGTATTGCTATCCTAATCATTTAACAAATTTATCACTTCATCGTTTATTTCAGGTTTAATTCCATGCCATATCTCAAAAGATTTCTGCGCTTGATATAAGAACATCATTTTACCATCTATGATTTTGTTTCCTGATTTTTCAGCATTGAGTAAAAATTTAGTCTTGGGTTTGTAAATAATATCATAAAATATTTTATCTTTTACATTTGGGAAATCTAAATCTAAACTATCACTCTTTTTAAGTCCGATACTCGTGCAATTGATAATAATGTCAAAATCAATGATCTTGCCCCAATCTGATACAACAAGGTTATACTCTTTAGCCAAGGCCTCAGCTTTATTTTTTGTTCTATTGCTAATAACGATATTCTGTACCCCTAATTTATTTAAAGCAATTACTACTGAAGAGACAACCCCACCTGCACCAATAATATAGGCTGTTTTATTCAAACCATTGAAATTTAAATCTCTTAGTGATTGTTCAAAACCATAAACATCGGTGTTGTCACCAATGATTTTGTCATTAGATAGAGTAATAGTATTAACTGATTGTGAAGCTGAAGCTAATTCTGTTAGCTCACTACAATAATTAATGACGGTTTTTTTAAAAGGAACGGTAACATTTATACCTGATATTTTTTGGTCCGATTTTAGAAATTCACCAACTTTATCTTCGGTTAGTAATTTTTTTTCATAATTTCCACCAACCTTATATCTACTTAACCAATAATTATGTAATTTAGGCGATAAAGAATGTTCAATTGGATTTCCAATAACTAAATATTTTTTCATTTTAGATCATTTAAATATTTTTTTAATTGTTTCATAGGTAAGCCCATAATAGCCTCCATATCATCATGTATTTCATCAAACAAATCAAGCCCACCAGCCTCTATTTGATAGACACCATATTTTAACATTTTTTCTTCGTCTAATCTTTGAATATATTTATCAATTTCTTCATCTGTTAAATTTTTGACTTTTAAAGGACAACTTTCGTGGAAATTTGAAATCATGCTTCCGGCACGAGATACACAGACTGCCGAATGCAAATAATGCTTTTTATTATTTAATGTTTTCAAAATTAATTTTGCTTCACTCTTATCTTTGGGTTTGCTAAAATTCTTACCTTGAAAATCCATCACCTGGTCTGCCCCTATTACAACTTCTCCTGGGTATTTTGCGCTTATTCGGTTAGCTTTTAACTCAGCGAGATTTTTGGCAATTTGCAAACAAGTGGCTCCGTTATTTATTAAAGATATTTTAACCTCGTCTTCGTCAACTCCAGGAGGTACCTGCTTTACATTGAAATTATTATCTTCAAGAATTTTCAATCTTATTCCACTGCTAGAAGCTAAAGTAACTTCTCTAATCATTTTGTTTTTGAATTTCAAAGATTTTTATAATGGAAGCAGCCGTTTCCTCTACTGACTTTCTAGTAACATCAATAGTTGGTATCTTGTTCGAAACGAATAATTTTTTTGATTCATCAATTTCTTTTTGTATTGAGTCCATATTGACATATGTTGAAGATTGTTTATCGTTTAAAATATTTATCCTGGTTTTCCTAACATCTGATAGTCTTGTCGGGTCTATTACCAAACCTACTTTAATTGCTTCAGAGGCAAATATCTCATTGGGTAAAATTTGATGTGGCACAAGAGGTATATTTGAAACTTTAAAACCTCTCTCTCCCAAATAAATTGATGTTGGTGTTTTGCTTGTCCTACTAACCCCTAAAATAATTATGTCTGCATCAGCAGCTGTGTCTAACCTTTGTCCATCGTCATGCTGTAAAGTAAATTGCATAGCTTCAATTTTTTTATAATACTCTTTGTTTAATTCATGCTGACCGCTTGGTTTGAGTGTGGCTTTTTGATCAAAAATTTTCTCGAAGCGAGGGATTAGATAATCAAGCAAGCCAAAACAGGGTATGTTAAACGTTTTGCATTCATTAATAATATGGTTTGTTGTTTGTTTTTCTACCAAAGTGTAAAGTATAATTGGATTTTCTGATTTTTTGCATGCGTTTAATAATGTAGCCGTTTGTGTGGTTGTACGCATAAAAGCAAAATGATGAATTTTATAATTATTATCTGGGAACTGTGCTTTTAATGCCAAATATATTCTATCTAAGGTCTCACCTGTTGAGTCTGAAACTAAAAAAAAATTAAATGTTTTGTTCATAAGTTTGTTTGTAAATATTTATAACAATTAATTATCCATAAGGTTATAAAAAAAATAAAAATACTTATATTTACTCCTTGTTTTATAAAGTTTTATTCACTTTGATAAATTTATTCATAAGCTTTAGAACAAGTTAATAAGCTTTGAAATATTATGTAATTAAGTGTTTTTTGTGTTTATAAGATTGTATAAAGCCTTATTAAATTTTTAACCCCAATATTAAGGCTACCTAATAATACTAATATAATATTACTATATATATTATTATAGATAATAAGATTATCTGTATTGCCAAGACGGATAAAATTAGATATATATTNNTCTCCATCTAATAATAATTTCCNNTATGAACTTACAAGAACTCAAAGACAAATCATCTGCCGACCTAATATCTGAGGCTGAAAAGCTAGGTATTGAAAACCCAAGCACTCTCAGAAAACAAGAAATATTATTTGCGATTTTAAAAAAGTTAGCAGAAAAAGGAGAGCAGATAACAGCAACGGGTGTTTTAGAAACTTTACAAGATGGCTTTGGTTTTTTAAGAGCCATGGAATCAAACTACCTTCCTGGCCCAGACGATATTTACGTAAGNCCAAGTCAAATTAGAAGATTTGGTATTAGAAAAGGTGATACGGTAGAAGGAGAAATTAGGGCACCAAAGGACCAAGAAAGATATTTTGCTTTGTTAAAAGTAAATAAAATTAANTTNGAAGANCCTGAAAAAACAAAACATAAAATTAATTTTGATAATTTAACCCCGCTATATCCNGAAGAAAAGGTTAAATTAGAAATAGAAAANACAAAAGTAGAAAAAAAAACAGATGTTACAGCAAGAGTTATAGACTTGGTTGCGCCAATAGGAAAAGGTCAAAGATCTCTTGTCGTAGCGCCACCGAGAACAGGAAAAACTGTAATATTACAAAATATAGCAAACTCAATAACTGCTAATCATCCAGAAATTTATTTAATAGTCTTGCTTATTGATGAAAGACCAGAAGAAGTAACTGATATGCAAAGAACAGTAAAAGGGGAAGTTGTAAGCTCCACATTTGATGAACCAGCACAGAGACACGTTCAAGTAGCTGAAATGGTAATTGAAAAAGCTAAAAGATTGTGTGAACACAAAAAAGATGTAGTTATACTTCTGGATTCTATAACAAGGCTCGGAAGAGCATATAATGCAGTTGTTCCAAGTTCAGGAAAGGTTTTAACCGGTGGTGTAGATGCAAATGCTTTACAAAGGCCCAAAAGGTTTTTTGGTGCCGCAAGAAATATAGAGGAGGGCGGATCATTGACTATTATTTCTACAGCATTAATAGAAACAGGCTCAAGAATGGATGAGGTAATTTTTGAAGAATTTAAAGGGACAGGAAATTCTGAAGTAGTACTAGACAGAAAAGTAGCAGATAAGAGAATATATCCTGCAATCGATGTAGCTAAATCTGGAACTAGAAAAGAAGAACTTTTATTTGCTAAGGATGAACTCTCGAAAATGAATGTTTTAAGAAGAATTATAAATCCAATGGGTTCAATGGATGCAATAGAGTTTTTAATCGGAAAACTTAGAGAAACAAAAAATAACCCTGAATTTTTTGATTCAATGAATAAAAGTTAATCAATNTTTTTAGCTTCTTCAACAATCATAATCGGAATTCCATCTTTGATAGGATAAGATAACTTTGATGTTTTTGCTATTAAGCAGTTATTTTTTTCGTCATAAATTAATCTTTCTTTAGATAGAGGACAAACAATGTTCTTGAGTAAATCTTTATCAAAGTCCATTAGTGAATATTATTATTGTTTTCATTATTACCTAATACATAAAAATTAATAATTTTATTTAAGACTTCATTTCTATCAGTTATATCTTTGGTTTCCAAAAGCCTTTGTTTTTCACTAATTGTAAAAGGACAAATCATAGATAAAGAATTAATAAGTTGTTCTGGCTCTACTTTTTCAACTATTTTCCAGTCAGTTGACAATTGATATTGCTCAAATAACTTTTTAGTTTTTGCAATTAGTTCTAGTGTATTAATCCCCCTAATATTTTGCGCATCGAAATCTGATGAAAAATCTTTGTAATCTACTAAAAATTTTCTATACAAATTATTCGTGTCAATTTCTTTTTTTATTTTAAAGCGAGATATACCTTTGAGATTAATTAAATACCTTCCATCGGGTGTATTTGACTGAAATTCAATATATCCTACACATCCTATATTATAAATTCCCGCTTTTCCTTTAAGATTAATACTTTGGTTTGATTGAACCATACCTATGAGTTTGTTTCCCTCGACTGCATGCTCCGTCATTTGTTTATATCTTGGCTCAAAAATATTAAGTGGCAAAAGAGTTTTTGGAAAAAAAATTGCGTTACTTAATGGAAAGATAGGTATTTCTGATGGAAGATCTGACTTTTCAAATTTTTTTTTCATAATATATNTTTCAAAAATATATTCTATCTTGCCTCAACCTTTCTACATTTACGTTTTGACCATCCAGTATATAATTGGCTTTGTAAATACATGTGGTGAACATCGTTCTCAAAATAAGAGTTTTTATAATCACCCTTTTGCATTAATGGTGCCATAATAATCTTGTCACCCCATTTTATAATTCTTCTAGTTTGATATGATTTTTTGGGATAAATATCTACCCAAGCAGCACTTCTAGCTAATCCACTTTTTTTATCTAATTCAAAAGTGCTATAAGCAGTGATATTTTTAATTTTTGATACGCATTTATATTTTAAATAAGTGTAGCTTGAGTCTCCCCCTCTAAAAAAATTTATTATTAACACACTAACTATTAATATCCCTAGAAGTGGCACAATCGCTTTTTTTGGGTTCTTTTTCCAATCAGAATTTACTTTCTTTAATTTTTTATCCCAAACTTTATTTAATTTATCCATNTTCTTATCCCAGTCATTAGTTGCCATTTTATTTNTCCNTTTCCAATTTATAAGATCATTTATAAATTTGATAATAGACACAGTTGATAAAATTAAAAGTTAAATAAGTCTTTATTTGCATGAATATCTTCCTTGATAAATTTCAAAAAACTATTATTTTCCATATAATTAAAAGAAGCGGGTGTAGCTCAGTGGTAGAGCGAAACGTTGCCAACGTTTAGGTCGTGGGTTCAATTCCCTTCACCCGCTCCAAAATCATAAATTAGTTGAAACTTGATTTTAATTATCAATACTTATTGGACAAATGAGCTTAATTTATTTTTCCAATTCTTGGAAACTTTAGAAATATATGTCGCCACTGCAATTATGTCCTCTTTGGAGAGCACATCTTTGTATGCAGGCATTACTCCGTAACCATGAGTTACAACTTCTATAACTCTTTTTACATCCATGTCGCGTTTATTACCATCTGCTGCATTTAGCATATGACAATTATAACATGAAGCTTTTCCATAAAAGATTTGTTCACCTTTTTTAAGCATCTTTTCGTTAGAGAACGAGCTTGTAGTGAGAAATATGTAAACTATTAAAAAATTTGTTACTAATTTCATTTATGATTAATTTTTTTTAATTTATATAAATTAATATCGTACATGTAAATCATTTGTAATTTAATTTTTATAAATTTTATTTATAGGCTTTTTTAAACCTTTCCAATAAAATTCCCATAGCTTCAGCCCTAACAGTGTCATTGTTATTTTTGTANTCGGCGTGTCTATTTACTATAGAATTTAGAACAATATTATAAAAAGGTTTAGCAAATGGTGACAGTACGCCTGGTCTAAAAAAAACTGCGCCTACTACTATAAGTGAGGCAAGATATATACCAAGATATATAAGGCCAGTTGTAAATGAAACCATGAAACCAAAACAAATAGACAATAAACTTAGACCATAAATTATTATAGCTATCACAGAAAATGCAGGAGGTGTTATTGCATTTTGATAACCTATACCATCTTTTGTATCAGATAATTCTACGCCAAGACTTTGCGTGTAATTTGTAAATCCCAAAAGTATTCTTGTTAAAACACCAAACGTTAGAACAACAAAATATTCCATATTAATTAATTTTATTTATTTAAAATAATTTGTAATATATTAAAAGTATTTTATGTTTTCAGGTTTTAAGAAAGAACAATATACTGTTGAGACTTCTGATTTTGGAAAAGCAAACATAGTTTATCGACATGGTGGAAATGGTGAGCCACTACTATTACTTCATGGTAATCCAATGTCACATATTACTTGGCATAAAGTTGTAGACAGTCTTAAAGATAAATACTACGTTGTGGCATCGGACCTAAGGGGCTATGGAGAAAGTGTTGGTCCAGAAGATGGTGGAGAAAACCATATACATTATTCTTTTAGAGCCATGGCAAGTGATCAAGTTTCACTTATGAAGAGTTTAGGTTTTGAAAAATTCAAAGTTGTTGGACATGATAGAGGTGCGAGAACTTCACATAGAATGTGCTTAGACTTTCCAGATAAAGTTCTTAAAGTTGGTATTTTCGATATTTTACCAAATAGACATATCTGGACTGTGCAAAAAAAAAATTGGGCAATGACAAAATGGCATTGGTTATTGATGATGCAGCCATATGATTTGCCTGAAAAATTATTGTCCTCTGTTCCACCAAAGTATTACATGGAAAAAAAACTATCTAAACGGGGTGCGACTTTAGAATTTTGTCGCGAAACATTTGATGAATATGTAAAGTGTTTCAACTATAAAACTATTAGAGCATCTTGTGAGGATTACAGAGCTGCTCCATCGTGTGATTTGGANCACGATAATGAGGATTTTAAAAATAATAATAAAATTAAGTGCCCGGTATTAGTATTATGGGGCCAAAAAAGTGATACTGGCAAAGTGTGGGGAGATGTATTAAATACTTGGCAGGAATATAGTGAATATAAAGTTATGGGAGAAGGATTAGACTGTGGTCATTATTTACAGGAAGAAAAACCAGAGAAAGTATTAAATTGGCTAAATAAATTTTTATAATGAGTGAATTATCAAAAAAGAAATGTATCCCATGTTCAGGTGATATACCGCCGTTCAATGAGGAAGAGATAAAAACCTTTATGAAAAAAGTTAAGAACTGGGAATGCAAAAAAAATGACAAGGGTCATTTTTATTTGTCTAAAGAATTTAAATTTGAAAATTTTGAAAATAGCCTTAATTTTATTAATGATGTTTCAAAAATTGCTGAGGATGAAAATCACCATCCAGATCTTAAATTTGGCTGGGGTTATGCAAATATCATAATATCAACGCATGCTATTAATGGATTGGCTGAAAGTGATTTTGTACTAGCTGCTAAAATTGATCAAATCAGTGTTTAAAGTTTCTAACACCTGTAAATACCATTGAAATTTTAAACTTATCAGCTGCATCTATAACTTCTTGATCTCTAATTGATCCGCCAGGCTGTATGATGGATTTAACTCCAGCCTTAATTAAGTGCTCTATTCCATCAGCAAAAGGAAAAAAAGCATCAGACGCTGCTGCTGAACCTTTGATTTCACTAGCAAAAAACTTATTCGCATTTTTACATGCAATTTCTGAGGACCCAACACGACTTGTTTGACCTCCGCCAATACCAAGTGTTTTTTTGTTATTTGATATTACTATGGCATTTGATTTGACATGTTTACAAACTTGATTAGCAAATAGAAGATTACCTACCTCTTCATCTGTCGGTTTAATTTTTGTCACAACTTTTAAATTACTTTCTGACAAGGAAGAGATATTCTCATCTTGCAGAAGAAANGTCTTTTGCATAAATGTTGCTGAAAGGCNTTCTGTCTTTTTGGTACGATTATATTTAAGTACTCTTAAATTTTTTTTAGAAGCAAGAATTTTTTTAGCTTCCTCATCTATTTCAGGAGCCAAAATAACTTCATAAAAAGTCTTAGTAATTTCTGTAGCAATATTTTTAGATAACTTATAATTCAAAGCAACTACACCCCCGAAAGCACTGACTGGGTCACCATTTAATGCATTTAAATATGATGTCAGACCGTCTTGATTTGCAGCACAACCACATGGATTGTTATGCTTGATGATTGCACAAACTTTTGAGTCTTCTTCGAAGTCGTTTACAAGTGAATATGCATTAAAAGTGTCCAAGTAATTATTATGACTTAATTCTTTACCTTGTAGTTGAGTAAGATTCGAAAAACCTGTTTTATTATTAATTATTTCAAATACGCAACTTTCTTGGTGTGGATTTTCACCATACCTTAATTTTTGCTTTAATTTTCCTGGGATAGTTGTTTTTTCTAAATATTTAATATTATTNTCTTTAGACATCCAATTTGAAATTAAGCTATCATAGTAAGCAGTTTCACTAAAAGTAATAGCAGACATCCTTTTTCTAAACTTTAATGATGTTGATCCTTGATTTTTTTTTAATTCATCTAAAAACTCATTATAATATTTAGGTGCAGGAATTACTGTGACGTGTTTAAAATTTTTAGACGCTGACCTTAACATTGAAGGTCCTCCAATATCGATATTTTCTATCATTTCTTCAAATAGTGGGTTGTCCTCTAGAAGCTTTTTTTCAAATGGGTATAAATTTACAATTACTAAATTTATTTGACTAATATCATTTTCTTCCAATTGAATTTTATGANTCTGCTTTTCAACATCTGCTAGTAATCCACCATGAATTTTTGGATGCAAAGTTTTTACTCTACCATCAAGTATCTCCGGAAAATTCGTATATTCTGAAATTTCTTTACANTCATAACCTTTATCTTTGATAAATTTATATGTTCCACCAGTACTAATAACTTCCACGTTATGAAATTTTAACTCTTCTAAAATTATTTCTAAATTTTTCTTATCTGAAACTGAAATTAGAGCTTTTGATATTTTATTCATAACATTAGTTTNATAATCAATTTAATTACTTTTCTCCAAAGTCCATTTTATATTATTCACTTTATCTTTTAAGGTGCCTTCCACTAAAATACATTTTGACTCACAAACTTTATCACGAAATGCAAAATATAAACTATCTTCGATTTTAATAGAATGTGAAGATTTAAACCTCCAACCCTGATTATCAACACTTAAAAGAATGTCTCCACCTTGTGTTTGTATAAGTTTACTTTCAGGCATTATATGGAACCTTAAAGCAAAATTTAGAAATGTTAAATCTTTCTTTGCGACAATTATTAACTCGTCCCCAGTTAATTTGTTTTCATTTTCATTTATTAAGATCTTCCTTTCGTACATAGTATTATAGTTTTTTTGATACCCATTATGTCCAGCGATTATTGAAATAGTATTTTTATCAGTATTTAAATCTTTTTTATAAACCTTAAGTTTTTGGGTTAAAGAATTTCCATAATATGTTCGAACTAGAGAATTTTTTTGAAACAAACATGATGATGTGTCATTAATAGCTAACGTAGAGTGAGCTGCTGTAGTTTGACTTAAATATGGTAATTCGCCACTAAAATTATTTGCTGAACCACAATTAGATATAACTTTTTTACCGCCATAAAGAAACTCAAAGGATAAACATCCTGCTTGATAGTTCTTAGAGTTGAGGTCCGATGGAGGGTCATTTGCGTCTAATACTATTTCAAATTTTTTCACTTTTGAAATTAAATAAGAATGAGATTTAGTTTTTTTTTCGAATTTGTAATTTTTGGCTTTAAGAAATTTATTAAATTCTGATGTATCACGTTGTTTACATCCATTAAATAATGGTAAAGAATTATTTGTAAACAGTAAACTTTTATAATTTGATCCAATGCTTTCAATATAAAGGTCCAGGAACTCAGGTACAGTATTTTGAGAGAAAATTAAAAACTCACGTACTAAAATTAAATGATGCAGCAACCAAAATTGATCTTCAGGATTTTTGCTTTCAACAAAGCCATTTCGGTCAATAATATATTTTATTTCATTTGATAAATTTTTAATTGAAGTTTGAAAAAGTTTTTGGTTTCCTTCAAAAGTAACACTTACCAAAATCAATGCGGCTAAAATGAATATTTTATCAAGNTTGTTGCTTACAAAACTTAAATTTTTATTTAAATGGACGGCTTGTTTGACAATACTATTAGTAACAGCAGCTCTGTAAACCATGTCATCGTGCCTTATTGTAAAATGAGAACAACAAATCCAGAAAATAATTCTNTGTGAGGTAATTTGATGCTGCCAATTTTTTTCATTGTAATTTTGGTTTTTTTTCAACCATTCAAGAATTATAGTTTTTACTAAGTTTTTTTGATTTTTAATATCCAATTGAGATAACCAACTAAATTTATGGAGTTCNGAAAGATGTTTTTTTCCAATATTATCTAGTTTCCATATATTTTTATGAAAACGATTTAATAATTCTATTCTTTGATTGTTCTTATCTTCGAGTTCTAATAAGAGAGGTACATTGTTCATGTCATAACTGCGAGAGGGCGGTGAAATTTTCAAACTGTTATTGTAGTAATTAGTAGTGAAATAGATTTTTTGTATTTTCTCTACAATATAGTTTCCAACTGAATAAATAAATAACCTAATAAATCTTAGGTTCATTAGATCTTTCTAAGATTTTTTATATTTTCTGAAATACTATTATCGCCTTTAAAAATTGTGGTTCCTGAAACTAAAATATTTGCTCCTGCATTTATTGCAAGTGGCGCAGATTTAAAATCAATTCCACCGTCGATTTCGAGGTTTATATTTAGTTTATCCTCATCAATTTTTTTTCTAAAAAATTTTACTTTATCTAGTACTTTTGAAATAAATTCTTGTCCNGCAAAGCCAGGATTTACGCTCATAATTAAAATTAGATCTATTTTTTTTATCACTTCCTCTTTTATTATATCAACAGAAGTTTCTGGATTTAAAGATACACCAGCAAGTTTTTTANATGATTTTATAATATCAATTGATTGTGATAGATTATNCGTTGATTCTGGATGAATTGTAATAATATCTGCTCCCGCAACTGCATAGTCTTTTATATATTTATCCACTTGCGTTATCATTAAATGAACATCAAATGGTAATTTTGTAAATCTTCGGATCTTTTTTATTACTGGTGGACCAAAGGTTAAATTGGGAACAAAATGACCATCCATTACATCGACGTGGATCATATCCGCCCCAGCCTTTTCTAAATTTAAAATTTCTTCACCCAATTTACCAAAATCAGCAGATAAAATTGAGGGAGATATTTTGATATCTTTTTTCATTACAAATTATAGTTTTTTATAGTCTTTATATTTTAAAAGACAAAAAAAAAGGGCGGATAAAAATCCGCCCTTTCTTGATAAACATCAAAAAGCTTATGCTCTTTGTGTATTTCCAATATCGTCTGTTAATGCAACAATTTCCTTATCTGGAAGAGTAGACATCTCCATTTTGTACGCTAGGAACCACATCATTCCGACTCCTAATGCCCAGAATAGAATTTGCCATGCCCAGATAGATGGAATTCCAAATGTCCATGAAGCATAGTCATTCGGTGCACCAAAGATATCATTTCCAATTACAGCTCCAGGTCCAATTCCGAAGAACAACCAAGCTAGGGTTATNGCCCATGCTACTGGTTTTAGACCTTGCTTAGATGCTGGAAGACCAGCATGTTGAGCTAAGAAGTCATGATATTTTTGTCTGTGTGCTCTATCACTTGCATTTTGCGTCATCGCTGAAACGATAGTTGCTGTACCTAAGTTAAAGAACATACCCCAGAATGCAGAGTGCATTGTTAGAGGCCATCTTCCCCATGGTAAAGAGCTACCGAACATTTTTTGACCAATACTTTCAGTCAAGACTACAGCAATAATACCAGCTGCCATACCNAGNGTTACACCTTGTCTAGTAAACCAAGGGAAATAACAGATTGACATTAATGGCATCCACATNTGGAAACCAAAAGCAACTGCTAANCCACCTAAAAGAACTAGTGCATCTTTTGAGTATGTTGCAACTAATAAAGCTGATAGCACGATAAACGCTACACCTAATCTTCCAAAGAATTTTTGAGTNTCATTAGAAGCTCTAGGATTAATTAGTTTTTTGTATAAGTCTCTAGTTAACATACCGCCAGCTGTTGACATGTATGCTGCACCTGTAGACTGCATCGCAGCTAAGGCACAAACAGCTAAAAGACCAACAAACCAAGGCGCTGTATCACCNAAAGTNTTGATATANAATGGAACCAAGCTACCTTGACCACCTTTACCAATTGACTCAGGTAAAACATTTGAAATGTTTACGCCAGCTGCATTCACAACAGGATCTGCTCCNAATAAGTGAGCTCCCATACCTTGGGCTGCNGTNAAGAAGAAAAGGATTGCTCCAATTCCAAAAGACGATGCCCAAACTTGTTGTGGTGCAAAAGGTCTTGGATCTTTGTTACCGAAAGACCACATAGAGAATGCAGGTGCTGAATGAATACCCATAAGAGCAAACATATAAGTTAACACCATTACACCCGTCCATAATCCACCAACAGGCGTTTCTTTTCCTAAGCCTGCTGTAAATTGAATTACGCCAGGAATTGCAAGATAAGCCGAGTATCCGTCACCTGGAGTTACTCCCCACTTGGTGCCTTTTACTAAAGCTACTTTTGCTAATCCTTGGTTAAGTGCAGTCCAACCGCCTACTAGATCATATGCGATAAAACCTACTGCTACAATTCCGAACGCAAGAAGTATACACTGTAGTGTATCAACATACGCCACAGCTCTTAATCCACCAGATGCTACATAAACTAGCACCACTGCCGATAAGATCCATGTACCTGCTGTTACAGTTACAAGTCCATCTGATAAAACGTTAAATAATTTTCCAGAAGCTGCTAACTGTAAACCTAAGTATGGAATTGAGAAACATAATGCAATCACCACTGTTAAATATCTTACACCATCACCCTTAAAGTAATCTGCAAACATTTCACCTGGTGTTACATAACCAAATCGTTTTCCTAATATCCATTGCCTTTTCAAGAACATCACACCCGTAAACGGAATTGTGATTGCATAGAATGAGGCGTAAGCATATTGGAAACCATCACGGTATATCAAACCCGGGTGGCCCATAAAGGTCCAACCAGAGAAGGATGTCGCCGTGGCTGCTAATACGAATACCCATAGTCCTAGTCTACGACCAGCTATGAAATAATCGGTAGCACTTTTGGCCATTTGTGCTGATTTGAATCCCCAATAAATACAGTAGACCCAATACAATACGACAAATGCCAATAACCATTGTACTTTTGCTGACAAGGTTTCCCCCTTTGTTTAGTTTTTTTTGTTACATGTAACGTTGCTAATTAAACTAATTAGCAACAACCTGACGAAATTTATAATATTTTAGCCTGATAATTAAGACCTAACTTGCTGATAATGGGCCTTCACTGTTGCAATGCAAATAAAAATCNCTGNAATTTNGGGGCTTTTTTATATTTTAAAAAAAAACTTTAAGGTGATACCTAGGGTTGTATGCTTGAACTGTATAAAACGTTTCATCAGCCAGTTTGGACGATTGCTTTGTTTGCTGCACTCTACTTTCCTATTAAGAAGATTTTATATCAACTTTATATGAAAAAGTTTTTTAAAGACAATCCAAACAAGAATGAATTGGATGAAGTAATAAAAACTAAACTTAATAATCGTGCAAGATTTACATCAATTTTGTTATCATTTGTGTTTAGTTACCTGTATGTACAAAATGTATTTTATTAAAAATGAATCCTAGAGTTTTAAAAAGATTTGTCATCATCTGCGGAATATCAACATTNGTTATGTTTACTCTATGGATGATAATTAAATCTTTTAGAGATAGACCCCCAGGAGATTATGAAACTCAAGTATGTGATCAAAGATTAAAAGATAAACTTTGGGATCAGGCTATTGAGCAAGCAAATATTGCTTTAGAAAAAAGTCCAAAGCATAGAGGGGCCATGATGTGTAGAGCTTTGGTATATATCAATAAAAAAGAATATAATGTTGCAACAAGAGAACTTAATGCACTAATAAAATTTTTAAACAAAACTCTTAAAGATGATGATTTAACCGGCAAAGGCACTTTGGCAGCTGCATATGCAAATAGAGGTATTATTAAAGATAGAAAAGAACAATACGAAGAAGCACTAAAAGATTATATCAAAGCTTTAGAGATTGACCATGAATCTGTTGCCGGTCCTGGTCTAGGACATAAAATTATATACATGATAAATAAACCGTCATCCGTTAGAGATCGCGCGCAATATATACACGAACAGCTTCAGCTGCCACCAGAAAAAAGAGTGTTAAANCTTCCTGAGGCAGATCAGGAACAAAGAATGCATAAACCNGGAAAGCTTTAAAAAGAAATAACTTTAAAAACGTCCTTGAATAAAACAAGAAAAAAATAAACTGCTGCAATACAGCCAAACAGNAAATGAACCCAATTACTTTCACCNTCTTTGTTTCTGTNAGTTAATCCATGATAGGCTATAAAAGCTGTTACAACTAAAAAAATAATATTTATNAGATCTTCATACTCTTTTGGAACTTCAAACATTTTATATTACTTTTAATCTTTCTTTTCTGGTTTNGGNTGTTGCTTATAGAGCTCTGGAAATATATTTTTTTTTTCAAAATAAGGAGGTAATAGATCAGTCGGTTCATCAACAGTAATAATTGCTAAATAAAATGCAAATAAGAAGAAAGTAGTTATACTNANGCTCACTAAAATAAATCTTTCTAAGCCCTTTGAACCAATTGGTTTACCAAACTCTCTATCATAAACATGGTATTTAGGATCCAATGGATTTAACTGGTTAGTTTTATCTAGATGCGCAATTATTCGAGCGTAATGTCTTGCCCATCCTGGTATTGTATTTTTAATAGTATAATTTCTGAAGATAGTATGAATTAGTNTTTCTGGTAATTCTTCATTGTACCAATTTTTATAAGCCAGTTGTAACAACTGAAACTCACCAATTTCTAAAAGATTTGCCGCAAACAATATTTCCTCTTTTTTAGGATTATCGTCCCAATCAGGCTTAATCATTGTTTGAATAAAATCTTTCACAATATTATTATAATAATATATTCAATAATTGTAATGAAAAAAAACTTAAAAAAAATTGCCCAGGAAGCGCTAGAAGAAGCAAAATTAAGAAATAAAAATAAAAAAGACACAAAAAAAACCAAAGAATTTAATGGGCCCGAAGGCCCAGAACCAACCAGATATGGTGATTGGGAAAAAAAAGGAATTGTTTACGATTTTTAGTTATCTATTTAATCTATTTTCTACCAAGCTTTGAACNACTGTTGGATCTGCTAAAGTAGATGTGTCACCTAAATTACTATAATCATTTTCAGCAACTTTTCGCAAAATTCGTCTCATAATTTTTCCCGACCTGGTTTTTGGCAGACCAGGAGTAAAATGGATTAAATCTGGTGTTGCTAAAGGTCCTATATTTTTTCTTACCCANTGTTTCAATTCCTTAATTAAATCTTCAGAACCNTCTTCACCAGCATTAAGAGTTACATAACAATATAATCCATTACCTTTAATATCATGAGGATACCCTACAACTGCAGCTTCAGCTACTTTCGGATGAGCTANAAATGCACTTTCAATTTCTGCTGTACCGAGATTATGTCCCGATACAATAATTACGTCATCAACACGACCAGTAATCCAATAATATCCGTCCTTGTCTCTTTTGCATCCGTCACCTGTAAAATACATTCCGTCAACTGTTGAAAAATATGTATCTATAAATCTTTGGTGATCTCCATAAACAGATCTCATTTGACCAGGCCANGAAGTTTTCATACATAATCTGCCTTCACAAGCCCCACTTAGCTCCTTACCTTTATCATCAACTATTGCTGGCTGAATGCCATAAAAAGGTTTTGTTGCTGAACCTGGTTTTAAATCGATAGCNCCAGGTTGTGCAGAAATTAATATTCCACCAGTTTCTGTTTGCCACCANGTGTCAACAATTGGACATCGAGAGTCTCCTACTACNTTGTGATACCATAACCACGCTTCTGGGTTTATTGGTTCTCCTACAGTCCCTAAAATTTTAATCGATTTTCTACTGGATCTTTTAACTAAGGCATCTCCCTCTCTCATTAGTGCTCGTAAAGCAGTTGGGGCAGTGTAAAAAATATTTACTTGATGTTTATCACAAACATCCCATAAACGTCCTGCATCTGGGTATGTTGGAACACCTTCAAAAACTAATGTAGTAGCNCCATTTGATAGGGGACCATAAACAATATAACTNTGTCCAGTTACCCAACCAACATCTGCTGTGCACCAGTAAACATCACCTTCTTTGTAATTAAAAATATACTGATGTGTCATTGAAGCATAAGTTAAGTAACCACCACTTGTATGAAGCACACCTTTNGGNTTCCCAGTTGATCCTGAAGTATAAAGAATAAATAACGGATCTTCAGCATTCATTTCCTCTGGCTCACATTCAGCTGAAGCTCCATCAGTTATATCATGGTACCAAACATCTCTACCTTCTTTAATATTAATCTCAGCCCCTGTGTGTTTTAAAATAACACATTTTTTTACATCAGGACATTTATCNAGAGCTTCGTCTGTTGTGTTCTTTAATGGNATAGCTTTNGCACCTCTAACACCCTGGTCTGCTGTAATTACAAATTCAGATTTACAATCTATAATTCTTCCTGCAAGTGAGTCTGCTGAGAAACCACCAAAGACAACGGAATGTACTGCGCCAATTCTGGCACAGGCTAGCATAGAATAAACTGCTTGAGGTACCATAGGCATATAGATTGTAACTCTATCTCCTTTTTGAACACCTATTTGTTTAAGGCCGTTAGCTAGTTTACAAACTTCGTTCTTAAGTTCTTGATAAGTTATTTTTTGATCTACTGTAGGACTATCACCTTCAAATATTATCGCAGTATCATTTGCTTTGCGGGGNAAATGTCGATCAATGCAGTTATATGAAACATTAAGTGTTCCATCGTAAAACCATTTTATATCAACATTATCTTTACTGTACGTAACGTCTTTTATTTTTGTATAAGGCTTTATCCAGTCAATTCTTTTTCCTTCCTCAGCCCAAAACGCATCATTATTATTTATGGATTGGGAATACTTTTTTTCATAGCCCTTTTTATCTATATATGATTTTTTTGCCCAATCAGATGGTACTTTAAAAATTTTATCGCTATTTTTAGTATTTTGTTTTTTTTTAAATACTTTTTTCTTCTTAGCTTTTCTTACAGATTTTTTCTTCTTTGATACCTTTTTTTTCTTAACTTTTCTTACAGATTTTTTTTTCTTAACTTTTCTTACAGATTTTTTCTTTTTATATACTTTTTTCTTCTTTTTCTTTTTAACCATTATTTCCCCCTTAAATAATAATTTAAATTTTACCTAACTTACAAATTATTTTCCAGCTTTTAGAATCTATTGGCATCACAGAAAGCCTACTTTGTTTGATTAGTGAAAGGTTAGAAAGCTCTTTATTTTGCTTAATTATTTTTAATTGTACAAANTTTTTTAGTTTTTTTTTAAATTTTAATTGCACCGCAACAAACCTTTTTTCTTTGTCAGTCGGATCAATAAAATGTTCCTTAATTACTTCGACAATACCTACAATCTCCTTTCCGATATTTGAATGGTAAAAAAAACAAAGATCCCCCNTTTTCATTGCCTTAAGATTATTAGCGGCTTGATAGTTTCTAACCCCATCCCAAACAGTTCCTTTTGCACCAGTTTTTCTTTGTTCATCTATAGACCAAACATTAGGCTCCGATTTAACCAGCCAATATTTTTTCATAATACTAAACCAGCTCCTTTCATGAATGGTGCTTTCTCATCTAGGGGCCAACGAGGCTGTGATATTATATCAATATTTGATTTTTTTCCGATTTCATAATTTAACATACCAGCCAAAGCTATCATCGCTGCATTGTCTGTGCACAATTCAGGAGGAGGAAAATTTGCAATGAACTTTGAGTCTGAGGAAATTTTTTTTAAATTTTTTCTTATAGATTGATTTGCTGCAACACCACCAGAAACTACAAAATTATATTCTTTTAATTTTTTATGATCATTTAAAAAAATATCGAATGCTTTTTTACATTTTACTTTAAGAATTTGATTTATTGTATCTTGAAATGATGCAGCAAGATTATATTTGTCTGTTTTTGTTTTGAGTTTTTTGGATAAGTTGAGTACTGCAGTTTTTAGTCCAGCGAACGATAAATTGCATCCAGATCTATAAAGAATTGGTTTTGGTAAATCAAAAGTATTNGGATTTCCTCTTTTTGCATATTTTTCAATAACAGGTCCTCCAGGAAACTTTATNCCTAAAATTTTAGCAGTTTTATCAAATGCTTCACCAAGTGCATCATCTATTGTTGTTCCAAGTCTTTTATATTTACCTACACCGTTCACTGATAAGAACTGCGAATGCCCGCCAGAAATTAATAGTAAAAGATACGGGAACTTAATTGGTTTTATCAATCGCATAGTTAATGCATGACCTTCAAGGTGATTAATTCCATAAAAAGGNTTTTTATAAAAATTTGCAATTGTTTTTCCAGCTGTCATACCAACCATCAAACAAATCAACAAACCTGGTCCTGCAGTTGCAGCTACGCCATCAANTTGNTNAAAAGAGCATTTACTNTNTAAAATAGCTTTTTTAATTATATGATCAATTTTTTCAGCNTGGGTCCTTGCTGCTAATTCTGGAACTACTCCNCCAAATTNTTTATGAATNTGCTCTTGGCTAGACACTATGTTGGACAANATCTCTACTTTTCCANCTTTAGTTTTTCNAACNATAGNAGCNGCAGTTTCATCACAGCTTGTTTCAATACCTAAAAAAATTAAATCTTTTTTCATTGACTATTTGAGTTTAATTGAATTTTGTCTTGATTAGAACAATTTACACGTATATTTCAAAATTAATATGGAAGTATTTAATAATTTTTTCTCACTATTGAGCGATGTATGGAAGGAAGGTATATCAGGAGCAAGTTTTACAGATATCATAGTTGCACTTACTGTTTTTTTTGTATTTTTACTTCTTAGA
>NYVZ01000009.1 GCA_002684895.1 Pelagibacteraceae bacterium | reverse complement strand
ATTTATTAACTTCTTTAATTGATCAATATTCTTTTTTAAATGTATTTAAATACCTTACTTTTAGAACCGGCTTATCAGTAGTTACTTCCTTGGTAATCGTATTTATAATAGGCGGACCCTTAATTAAGCTATTTTCTGAAAAAATGATAACTGGACCAATTAGACAGGATGGACCAATCGATCATATTATTAAAAAATCTGGAACACCTACTATGGGCGGGGTGATTATTATTATTGGAATATTTTTTAGCACTCTTCTATGGGCAGATTTGTCCAACATATATGTTTGGACCTTGATTTTCGTTTGTTTATCTCTAGGAGCTTTAGGATTGTTAGACGATATCTTAAAAATAAAGTTTAAAAATTCCCGAGGACTTAAATCTCGTTACAAGTTTCTTGGCCAAGTGTTTATTGGTGTAATTACTCTATTAATCTTAATAAAATATTCTGATCATGAATTTTTATACAATCTTTATTTTCCTTTTTTCAAAAACTTAATTTGGCACATGGGTTTATTTTTCATACCCTTTGGATTGTTTGTTATTATCGGGGCATCCAATGCTGTCAACTTAACTGATGGCTTAGATGGATTGGCGACTGTTCCAGTGATGCTTGTGGCTCTTTCTTTCACATTAATTTCTTATGTAGTAGGTAATACAATTTTCTCCGAATATTTACAGATCCAGTATATCCCTGATGTAGGAGAACTATCTATTTTTTGTGGTTCAGTTGTTGGAGCTTGTTTAGGTTTTCTCTGGTATAACGCACCGCCTGCGAAAATTTTTATGGGAGATACAGGATCACTTTCTCTTGGTGGATCATTAGCCGCTATCGCAATTATTGTAAAACATGAAATAGTTTTGGCTATTATAGGTGGTTTGTTTGTTTTGGAAACGGTTTCAGTAATTATTCAAGTTGCTTCATTTAAATTAACAGGTAAAAGAATTTTTAAAATGGCACCGATACATCACCATTTTGAAAAAAAAGGTTGGGCAGAGTCAACTATTGTAATTAGATTTTGGATCATCGCTATTATTTTAGCCTTAATTGGATTAGCAACATTAAAGTTGAGGTAAAAAATGCTTCAAAATTCAAAACTCAAAGAACGTTCGTTCCTTGTTTACGGTTTAGGATTATCCGGGCTATCTGTAATTAGATTTTTTAAAAAAAAAAAGTTTAAAAATTTTAAAATTTGGGATGATAAGCAAACGAATTTATTTAAAAGTCATAGAACACGGAATTTAGATTTAAGCCTAAATCAAGTAGATTATATCGTTTTAAGTCCAGGTATAAGTACTTTTACAAATAAAAAATTAAGAAAATATAAAAAAAAAATAATTACTGATATAGATCTTTTTTTCTTATTTAATAACAAATCTAAAAGTATAGTAGTAACAGGCACAAATGGTAAATCTACGACTTGTAAATTAATTTCTCATCTTCTAAAAAAAAATAAATTCAAATTTTCACTTGGTGGCAACATAGGCACCCCAATTTTAGATATAAAAAATTCTAAAAATAACTATGTAATTATAGAAGCTTCCTCATATCAACTTTCACATTCACAGTTTATCGCTCCAGATTTTGCTTTTTTTCTTAATTTAACTAATGATCATTTAGAATGGCACGGATCCATGAAAAATTATTTAAATTCAAAATTAAAAATTTTCAATCGTCAAACTGACAAACAATTTGCAATAATAAATAAAAATTTTAAAAAAATTTTTTTAAAAAAAAACTATTTAAGTAAACTTATCTTACCAGATAAAAAAGAATACGATAAAATTAAATATAAAATTAATAATGATTATTTAACTTCAAATATCAATGATGAAAATATGAATTTTATCTACAGTTTTTCTAAACTATTAAAAATCAGACAAGAGTTTTTTATAGATGCTATGGAATCATTTAGAGGTTTGCCCCATAGATTTGAAATTTTTTTTAAAAAAAAGGGAGTTACGTTTATAAACGACTCTAAAGCGACTTCATTTGTTGCTACACAATCTGCTTTATCAAGCTTAAAAAATATTTATTGGATTTTAGGAGGCTTACCAAAAAAAGGTGACAAAGTTAGTTTATCTAAATATAAGAACAATATTATTAAGTGCTACTTAATAGGAAAAAATATAAATTTTTTCAAAAAGCAAATTAAAGGAAAGTTAGCTTTTTCAATAACTAAAAATTTAAAAAATTCATTAATTCAAATTTCTAAAGATATTAAATTACAAAAAGATGATAAAAAATTTGTTTTACTCAGTCCAGCAGCAGCTTCATTCGATCAATTTATTAATTTTGAAAATAGGGGTAAAGAATTTAAAAGGTTATGTAAGAAATATGCAAGAAAATTCATTTAAATTTCTTTTTTCAACTTATTGGAGAAGTATAGATAAAAAAATTTTGCTCTGTTTTTTAACTTTATTTTTCCTGGGCTTATTTTTTTCATTCTCCTCAACATCGTCCCTGGCCGGTGAAAGGCTTAACAAAGATTATTATTTTTTTTTCACAAAGCATTTAATTTTTACAATTTTAGCTCTATCGATCATGATAATAATTTCATCTATTAAAACTGAAATACTTATAAATCTTGTTCTACCTTTATTTGTTGTGACGTTTATTTTTTTAGCACTAGTGCCAATAATCGGTGTAGAAGTAAAAGGTGCTAAGCGTTGGATTGATCTTTACTTTTTTAGGTTACAACCGATTGAAATACTAAAACCCTTTTTTATATTAATGACTGTAAAAATATTAACTTTTGAAAAGTTTAAAAATTCACAAATTAAATATATTCTGAGCTTTTTAATATTGGGCTCAGTTATAATTTTGCTTATTGATCAACCAGATTTAGGTCAATCAATATTATTAATAGGAAGTTGGGTTGCAACTGTTTTCATTTCTGGTGTGAGTTTAGTTTATATGTTCATCTTTTTATCAATTTTTCTAATATGTTTAAGCTCCCTATTATTTTTTTTACCAGAAAAATTTGGATATATAATTAATCGATTAATTACTTTTTTTGATCCAAGTCAGGGCGATAAATTTCAGTCTTCTTCGGCACTTGATGCAATTAAACTTGGTGGATTAACAGGACAAGGGATGGGTGAGGGAATATTAAAAGAAAGCGTACCAGAAGCTCATACAGATTACGTTATTGCAGTAATATCGGAGGAATACGGTTCAATTGTATCAATTATGATATTAATTATTTTTTTATATATTTCATTTAGAATTATTAAAAATTGCTTCAATCAGGACAATCAATTCTTAAAAATTTCTTTAAGCGGTTTAGCAACTCTTTTAATATTTCAAACATTTATTCATGCTGGAGTGAATACTAATTTATTGCCAACAACAGGAATGACTTTACCTTTTTTGAGTTATGGTGGTTCGTCACTTATTGGAAGCGCTATCTTAGCTGGATTAGTTTTAAATTATACTAAGAATAAAAGTTACTTATATGACTAAAAAAAAAATTTTAATTGCTACTGGAGGAACAGGAGGACATGTTTTTCCTGCGTATAGTTTGGCAAATTATCTTGGAAATAAAGACTATAAGGTAAAGTTAACCTCAGACAAAAGAGGTCTGAGTTATCTTAAGGATTATAAAAGATTTAATTTAATAAGCATACCCTCCACCCCCTTAATAAAAAATAATATTTTTAACTTTTTAAGCTCTATAATAGCTATTGTTTTTTCAACAATAAAATCNTTTTTTCTTTTGTTATTTCAAAGACCTGCAATCNTTTTTGGCATGGGCGGATACTCATCATTTCCAGTTTGNATTGCTGCTTCAATTTTGAGAATAAAATTTGTAATTTACGAAAATAATTTAATCTTAGGAAAAGCAAATAAATATTTATTGCCTTTTGCAAAAAAAATATTTGTTGCCTATAAAGATTTGGAAGGAGTTTCTGAAAAGCATAAGAAAAAAGTTATTGAAATAGGCAATATAGTCAGAGAACAAATAATTAATTCAAATATTGATAACTTTGATCCCAAAGATTTCGATAGTATTAAAATTTTAGTTTTAGGAGGCAGTCAAGCCGCAAGGGCCTTTGCTGATGAATTACCTGCAATTTTTGTTAAATTAAAAAATTCAGAATTTTCAATTAAAATTTATCAACAGTGCCAAAAAAATCAAAATGANAAACTGTCAAATTTTTATAAAAAAAATAGTATAGACTATGAATTATTTAATTTTAAAGAGAATATTATTGACTACTATTTAAAAGCAAACCTAGTAATCACTCGCTCGGGAGCNTCAGCACTTGGAGAATTATTAAATATAAAAATTCCTTTTATTTCTATACCTTTGCCATCATCAGCGGACAATCATCAATATAAAAATGCAGAGTATTATAAAAAAAAAGGTTATGGGTATTTATTGGAAGAAAAAGACATAAAACATAAATTGTACAATTTAATCAACTCTATTTTTATAAACAAATCTCTTATAGAAAATATTCTATCAAATCAAAGTCAATATTCTGACAAAAATATTTATAACAATTTAAATAATAAATTAGAAAAAATAATAAATGAAAAAAATTAATTTAGGTCAAAAAGATTATATACATTTTGTNGGNATCGGAGGCATAGGNATGAGNGGNCTCGCTCAGATNATGCAAAATATGGGTTTNAAAGTTCAAGGNAGCGACCAAAGTAAAAATAAAAATACAATNAGTTGTACTAAATNTGGGATAAAAGTATTCATAGGNCATTCGACNGCNAATATCAAACAAGCAACAATTGTTGTGAAATCTACAGCNATTAAGAAAAACAATANNGAACTAAAATANGCTGTNAAAAANAAGATACCAATTTATTCAAGAGCTGAAATTTTAGCAGATGTTGTNTCGTTAAAAAAAAATATAATAATNACAGGNTCTCANGGAAAAACAACNACTACNTCTTTAGTAGCTAAGATTTTATCAGATCAAAAATTAGATCCAACTATTATAAATGGNGGTGTNATTAATTCTTTAAAAAGCAATGCAAAGCTTGGAAAAGGAGATTGGGCGATACTNGAAGCAGATGAGTCAGATGGAAGTTTTTTAAAACTACCNATNAACTANTCAATTGTAACTAATATTGATTATGAGCACTTAGATTATTATAAAAACTANAAAAATTTAGAAAAATCTTTTNTAGAATTTATAAACAAAACTCCTCCAACNGGTAAAGCGATAATTTGTATTGACAACAANAATATTAAAAAAATNTTAAANAANATTAAAAATAANAATATTTTAACGTANGGGNAAAATNANANAGCNGAATATCAAGTNAAAAAAATTAGATATAATTTTGAGAGTACAATTTTTAATCTNAGCTTCAAAGANAAAGACAAGAAAGTAAAAAAAATNAATAATATTAATGTAAAATTACTNGGAAAACATAATGTATTAAATGCTNCNGCTGCACTNATAGTTTGCCTCAATCTTGGAGCTGATTTAAANAAGGCAAAAAAATCACTAAAAAATTTCTCTGGAGTCCAAAGACGAATGACGAAAGTTTTTTCAAAAAATAAAAATGATTTCTACGATGATTATGCTCATCACCCAACCGAGATCAAATCAATTCTTGATGGAGTNCATAATGTAAATGCAAAAAGAAAAATTATAAGTGTATTTGAACCTCATAGATACTCTAGAGTATTATCTTTGAAAAATGAATTTTCAAAATGTTTCTCTAAATCAGGTCTAGTGATTATGTGCCCTTTATATGCTGCTGGAGAAAGGAAAAATTTGAAATTCAATTCAATTAATTTTGCAAATTTAATTGCAAAAAATTCTAAAACACAAGTAATAATTGTAAAGAGCGAGGAAGAGTTAAGAAAATATTTTAAAAAAAATCTCATTAAAGATGAAATAATAATTGGTATGGGAGCGGGATCAATTTCAAAATGGATGTTAGGACTTAAATCTTCTTTATGACCTTAGAAAATAGTTTAATAAAAAAATTTGGAGATAACTTATTAGAAAATGTTAGTCTCTCTAATTATAGCTGGTTTAATTTAGGCGGAAATGCTGAATATTTTTATAAGGCTAAGGATAAAAATCAATTAATTGAGTTTCTTAAAGAGGCTAGAAATAAAAATCTTAAAACAACTATAATAGGCGCAGGATCAAATATATTATTTAGAGACAAAGGGGTTAAAGGTGCCGTTGTAAAACTAGGAAAAGATTTTTCTTTTATCAAAATGGTTGATAAAAATATTTTAGAGGTTGGCGCTGCTACTCTTGACCGTAAAGTAGCTAATTTTGCAAAAGATAACAATTTAGGTAATTTAGAGTTTTTATCCTGCATACCCGGATCCATTGGAGGAGCAATCACAATGAATAGCGGTTGTTACGACAACGATATATCAAAAGTTTTATTATCTATAAAAGCTATACATAAAAATGAATTATCTGAAATTGAAATTAAAAAAGAGGACATTAAGTTTTTATATAGAGGAAACAACTTGTCCGATGATTTAATTTTTATTTCAGCAAAACTAAAAGGTTCAATAAACAAAAAAGATACTATAGAGAAGAAGCAGTTTGACTTGATCAGTAGAAAGAAAACATCTCAACCAAGCCAAATTAAAACATGTGGCAGTACTTTCAAAAATTTAAGTAAAGATAAAAAGGCCTGGATGTTAATTAAAGAGGCTGGATGTGACGATTTTAAAGAGGGAGATGCGATGATTTCAAAAAAACATTGCAATTTTTTTGTTAATAACGGCAATGCTAGATCATTAGATATAGAAAATTTGATAAATAAAGTAAAAAAAAAAGTTTTCGAAGAAACTGGAGTAAATTTGGAATTAGAAATTAAAATTATTGGTGAATAAAAAAAAATTTAAAAATATTTTAGTAGTTTTAGGAGGCGGATCAGGTGAAAGAGCCGTAAGTTTAGATAGTGGTAGAGCTTGTATTAAAGCTTTAAAAAAGAAAGGCTATAAAGTTTACACTTTTGATCCAAAATTTAAGAATTTTAATTTAATTAACAAAAAAAAAATCGATGTAATTTTTAATGCCTTACATGGAAAAGATGGAGAAGATGGTGTCGCTCAAAGTTATTTTGAATATTTAAAGATTCCGTACACTCATTCAGGAGTAATTTCTTCATATAACGCAATGAACAAAATCCATTCAAAAAAAATTTTCATAAAGAATAAGATAAAAACTCCAAAATATTTTTCTATCAACAAAATTTGGTTAAAAAAAAATACAATAGAGAAGGCTTTAAAGAACAAAAAAATTAATTTTCCCGTTGTAACAAAACCAATTAATGAGGGCTCAAGTTTAGGAGTGGAAATTTCTAAAGATAAAAAAAAATTATTTAAATCAATACAAAGCTTATTAAAAAAATATAAAGAATTAATCCTTGAGGAATACATTGGAGGACAGGAAATACAAGTAGCAGTTATTAATGACAATGCACTTGGAGCTATTGAACTTATTCCAAAAAGACTATTCTATGACTATAAAGCTAAATATACAAAAAAAGCAAAAACAGAACATGTGATGCCAGCAAGAATTTCAAAAAAAAATTATAATCATGTTTTAAAAATTGCAAAAAAGGCTCACAAAGTTTTAAATTGCAAAGGAGTGACTAGATCAGATTTTAAATTCTTTAATAATAATTTTTATTTACTTGAAACTAATACACAGCCTGGAATGACTAATTTGTCGTTGGTGCCAGAAATTGCAAATTANGCAGGTTTATCTTTTGAAAATTTAGTTGAGAAAATTTTATTAGATGCAAGTATTAATAGATGAAAAAACAATTAATAATTGCTTTTATATTATTTACATTACTCACCACAATCTCTTTCAAAGAAAAAATAATAATTTCACAATTGAATGTTAAGGAAATTATTGTGGAAAATAATTCTTTAGTAAAAAAAAAAGATGTAAAAAAATTGTTAATCTCAATCTACAACAAAAATCTTATATTTTTAGACAATAAAGAAATTGAGAAAGCACTCACTCAAAATAGTTTCATTGAAACTTTTGATGTAAAAAAAAAATATCCCCAAACTTTAAAAATAAGAATATTTGAAAAAAAACCAATAGCGATATTGCTTAATAAAAAAAACAAATTTTATTTGAGTGATAAAATTGAGCTTATTGAATTTAAAAATATTAAAAAATATCAAGATCTTCCATATGTTTTTGGAAACAGAGATGAATTTAAAATTTTTTATAATAATTTGAAGAAAATAAATTTCCCTTTTGATTTGATTACCAAATATACTTTATATGAAACAAAGAGATGGGATTTAGAAACTACGGACAAAATAGTAATAAAACTACACTCTAAAAACTACCTAAAAAATATTAAGAATTATTTAAACTCAAAAAATAAACAAAATTTTAAGAAATACAAGATTTTTGACTATAGAATAGATAATCAGTTGATCTTAAAATAAAATATGAAAATTTCTTCTCTATCACTATATCTAGAAATTAATAATTCTAAGTTTATTTTTTTTGTTTTAGAAAGTGATGAAAATAATAATTTAAAAATTATACATGAATCTTACTCCCCTTCAATTGGTATACAAAATAATAGAATATCTGATTTAGAAAAAAGTTTTGAATTGATCAAACAAAATATTTATCTCATTGAGAAAAAATTAAATCACACATTCAAAGATATTGTAGTGATTTTAGAAAATTTAAATCCCTCATTCATTAACCTAACAGGTTTTAAAAAATTAAATGGATCTCAAGTTTTAAGGGAAAATATCACTTATATTTTAAATACTTTAAAATCTTACGTAAATGAAATTTATTCAAATAAAAAGATATTACATATATTTAATTCCAGATTTAATTTAGATAANAAAAAAATTGAAAATTTACCGATTGGTTTATTTGGAGATTTTTATTCTCATGAATTGTCATTTATACTTATTAATTTAAATGATTATAAAAATTTAAAAAATATTTTAGACAAATGTAATTTAAAAGTTAAAAAGATAATACTTAAAAGTTTTATTAAAGGAGCCTATCTAAGTAATAATCAAAATACTGAAACTTTTTTTCAAATTAAAATAGGTGATGACAAATCTAAAATTTTTTATTTTGAGAATAGTTCTTTAAAATTTGAACAAGATTTTAATTTTGGATTTAATATTATAATCAAAGATGTATCAAAAATTACATCATTGAAAGTGAATACAGTACGAGAAATTATAGAAAAAATTAAATTTGAAAAAAATTTTCTTGATGATGAAATAGTTGAAAAGCATTTATTTATAGAGGATAATTTCAGAAAAATTAAAAAGAAATTGATCTTCGAAATAGCATTAGCAAGAATTAAAGAAATTTCACAAATTATTTTAACAAAAAATATTAACATAGGACATTACAAAAAATATTCTAATAAGTTATTTCTAGAGATTACTAGTGAATTTCAAACTGAAAACTTGATAAATATTTTTAACAACAGTTTTTCTGAAGATAGTAAAATTGAGGTGAAGATCTTAAATAGTCTTACATCAGAGGATATATTAAAAACTGCAAATGAGGTTGTCCATTTTGGTTGGAAAAAAGAGGCTATACCAATAACTCAGTCTAAAAAATCCTTAATTGTNAGGTTTTTTGATACTATTTTTGGATAATAATTGTTTTTTTTAGAAACATTNGTTGTTTTANANTTAAAACAACTGTCNAGTATAACAANCGTCGATGTACGATATTTATCAAAANACATTATCAANAGAAGTTAAATTCAAAGGNATAGGCTTNCATTCAGGCAAAGNATCNTCTGTNAANGTTATTCCAGCTANAGNGNNTGANGGAATTGTTTTTAAAAGAGTAGATTTAAANAAAAACAATGAAATAAAAGCAAATTTTANAAATGTAACCTCNGCAAAATTATGTACTACTTTAGAAAANAANCATGGCGTTAAAGTTTCAACTGTTGANCACCTTTTAGCAGCACTTTATATAGTNGGAATTGATAATGCNATAATTGAAATCGACAATGAAGAGGTNCCNATAATGGATGGTTCTTCAAGAGACTTCATAAATGCCTTTGAAAAAAATGATTTAGTAAATCAAACAAAAAAAAGAAAATATTTAAAAATTTCTAGCAAAATAGAGTTATTAGATGGAAAAAGAAGAATCTCAATTGAACCAAACGATCTTTCGTTAGAGATAAGTTTTCAATTGAATTATGAAAACAAGATTATAGGAAAACAAAAAAATACAATTGATTTTCAAGCTGACAACTTAGATGAAGTATCTAGTTCAAGAACATTTTGTTTATTTGAAGATATTGAGAAAATCAAAAAATTTGGATTAGCAAAAGGTGGTTCATTAGAAAACGCAGTTGTAGTTGATGATGAAAAAGTTTTAAATAAAGAAGGACTAAGAAATGATAAGGAATTTGTAAATCATAAAATTTTAGATTTAGCCGGTGACTTTTTGCTATCTGGTCATAGAATAATTGGAAAAGTAAATTGTCATCAAGGTGGTCACGAACTGACAAATTTACTTTTAAGAAAAATTTTTACATTAAAAAATGTATTCCAAGCTCTTGAACTAAAAGAATTTAAAATATCAAAAAAATTCCACTCTAAAGAGTTAGAAAAAATAGCTGTCAACGCTTAATAATATTTAAATATTATTTTTATTAATATCTGATATTAATTGAATTATGCTATTTAGAATAATTATAATTTGCTTATTATCAATCACTTTATATTCTTGTCAAAAAAAAAAGGAAATTATTTACGAGCCCCAAAAAAAGATAAGCGCTTTTAAACTATATGAAGAAGGTTTAAACGCGTTTGAAAAAAACGATTTCTTTTATGCGAGTAAAAAATTTTCTGAAGCCGAGCTTAATTTTAAAAATGTAGAGCTTGCAGCAAAGTCTGCAATAATGGCAGCTTATTCACTTTATGGAATAAATTTTTATGAAGAGTCTCTTAAAAATTTGGAAAATTATTTGAAAATTTACCCAGCAGATCGAAATGTTATTTATGCACATTTTTTAATTGCTGTAATTTACTTTGAACAAATATCAGATGAAAANAAAGATATCAATCCATTACTAAAAGCAAAAAATAAAATCAAATTTTTTCTAGATAAATATCCAAATACAGATTATGCGATTGATTTAAAATTCAAAAAAGATCTTATAAATAATCAGTTAGCCTCAAAAGAAATGTATATTGCAAAATATTACATTTCTGTAAANAAATGGGTTCCAGCAATAAATAGATTGAAGACTATTGTAAAAGAATATGAGAAGACAATTTTTATTGAAGAAGCCCTACATAGACTTGTGGAAATTCATTATTATTTAGGTTTAGAGGAAGAAGCAAAAAAATATGCGAGCATACTTGGTTATAATTATAATTCTGGAGATTGGTTTAAACAGTCTTATAAGATTTTGAATAAAGATTATAAAATATCTAAAAAAATGAAAATAAACGATAAAAAAGATAAAAATAAAAAAAGTTTTATTAAGAAGATAATAGAAATAATAAAATAAATTTCATGAGTAAAAAAAATGAAATTATAAATAATTTTAAAGAATTAATATTAAATCTAAAAAAACATAATAAATACTATTATGCAGATGACTCTCCAAAGATATCGGACTCTGAGTATGATTTATTAAAAAAAAAAATACTTAAATTAGAAAAACAGTTTTCATATTTGAAACAAGTCGAAGATGTAAGTTCTATTGTAGGAGCTAAGCCATCAAATAAATTTAAAAAAATAAAACATATTATTCCAATGTTATCTTTATCAAATGCATTTGATAAAAAAGATATGGAAGATTTTATTAAGAAAATTAACAATTTTTTAAATTTAAGTAGAAAAGATTTAGAACTATTTGCTGAACCTAAAATAGATGGAATTTCTGCAACATTAATTTATGAAAAAGGCAATTTAATAAGAGGTTTATCTAGAGGAGACGGTGAAATTGGTGAAGATATTTTAGAAAATCTTAAAACTATTTCTTCAATCCCAAAAAAAATTTATTCCAACGATGTACCAGAATTGTTGGAAATTAGATGTGAAGTATACATTGGAAAAAAAGATTTTTTTAAAATCAAGGATAATTTTGCTAATCCACGTAACGCTGCAGGAGGGTCTTTAAGACAAAAAAATTCAAAAGAAACTTCAAAAATTCCACTTAAATATTTTGCCTACGGTTTTGGAGCAGTTGAACCATTAGCATTTAAAAATCAGTCTGAATTTTTTCAGAAAATAAAAAAATGGAATTTTTCAACGAACCCGTTAACAGAAACTGTCGTTGGTTTAAATCAAATAGAGTCTAAACATAAAGAGATTGACCAATTAAGATCAACCCTTGATTATGATATTGATGGTTTAGTTTTTAAAGTTAATAACATAAATTTACAAAGAAGATTAGGAAATACCTCAAATTCCCCCCGTTGGGCGATAGCGTATAAATTTTCTGCTGAAAAAGCTATTACAAAAATAAAAAATATAGTTATTCAGGTTGGAAGGACTGGAGCGATAACGCCTGTAGCAAAAGTTGATCCTATAAATGTTGGCGGGGTTGTTGTATCTAATGCCACTTTACATAACGAGGAGGAAATTCAAAGAAAAGATATTAGAATTGGAGATACAATAATAATCCAGAGAGCAGGGGATGTGATTCCTCAAGTTGTTTCAGTTGATATTTCAAAAAGAAAAAAAGATAGTAAAAAATATATTTTTCCTAAAAAATGCTTGTGTGGAGCAGACACAAAAAAAGAATTTAGTAAAAGCACTAATAAGCAAGATGCGGTAAGAAGATGTTTTAAAGGGTATGATTGCAAGTTCACAGCTAAAGAAAAACTTAAACATATTGTTTCAAAAGAAGCATTTAATATTGATGGATTGGGAAAAAGAGTAATTGAACAATTCTGGGACTTG
>NYVZ01000003.1 GCA_002684895.1 Pelagibacteraceae bacterium | reverse complement strand
TTAAATTGTTTTTAACGACAAATAAAATAACTTGCTTACTTAAACAATTCTTTTTTAATTCTTTTTAAAATTTAGCTGCTTATATTAAAAAAAAAGTATCAGTTGCTTCTAAAAAATTATTTTATTTGAGTAACCAAGCTTTATTAGTTTTCGTTAAAGCTATATAAAATAAATAATAGAGGAGATTAAAGCCAACCCTCTTTCATTTTTAAATAAAGTTGTTCCGTTTCCGCTGAATAAATATTACTGTCTTGATATGATTGCTGTTGCTGCTGCCGCTGTTGCTGAGTGGAATCACTTTCTTGTGTTTGAACTTCGCTCATTTGCCAATTAAAAATCAATGTGTTTATTCTCTCATATTTAAAGCTTTTTTTGTTTGTTTGAATTCTTAAATTTTATTTAAATTTTATTTAATCTGATGTTTTGTCTGTGATTTAAAGGAAAATCATTTAGCAGCAGTAGTTTTGGAGTATAAAAATTGAACCTCCCAATATACTATTCCAAGAAAAATTGCACTTGCAAGAAGAATTTCAGAAATCGTAAGCATGGCTTTATCGTTAGTAATTTAATTTTCGTATCAACTGACACAGAAAGCAATAGGTACTATTTACATTAAAATTTTATATAAATCTTAAGTAGTTAAATTAAGTCTTTAAATATTATAAAATTAAAAATAAATTCTAAATTCTTTCGTGGGAAATTCCATAAACATATCTATCTTGATCCCCTTGATACCAATGGGTATGGCTTTATTTATATTAATTCTGCTAGTAAGTTTCAATAGAACAATCAATAGACTTACTAAACCAGTTAGCGCTCTAT
Source organism: Pelagibacteraceae bacterium (assembly GCA_002684895.1). Classification (GTDB taxonomy): domain Bacteria; phylum Pseudomonadota; class Alphaproteobacteria; order Pelagibacterales; family Pelagibacteraceae; genus HIMB114. The sequence goes on along the minus strand of NYVZ01000003.1, from coordinate 4,828 downwards.
TAGTCTTTTCTTTATTAACTTCTGCTCTGATAAGTACATTCTTATATTTAAAAAAAATTGAAGGCGAAGTATTTTTATCTAATTATCTAAAACTCTTTGAAAGTACAAATTTAGTACTCCATCTAAATTCTTTAACTGAAAAAATCGTAATATTTTTTACCGTGATAATCGCAATAGTAATTGGATTTCTCTTTTATAAATTGCCAAGGCGAAAAGGTTATGTCACATTAATTATTGGAATCAGCTTGATTTCTTCCTCAATAATGTTTGCGGTATTGTTTCTTGATTTTTCAGTATTAATTTAAGATTGAGTTATCATCGCTAAAGCTTCATTAAGTTCTTCAACGTGATTAAGTTCGTCTTGCGCAATTTCTTTTATCTTTTGATCTTCAGGGTGGTCTTTTAGGTATTTTGTATAAGTATTAAATGCATGCTCTTCAATTTTGATATTTACGTCATAAGCATTTGTTGGAGAAAAGAAATAATAAATAACCATGATCCAGTAATAGACAAGTACAAGGTGCCTTGCTAAAAACCTGTCGATCCAAAACTTGTCTCCCCCTCTTTTCTCCATTTCTTTTAGGTGCTCCGTTTCATTAATGGCTTGGTAAAAATGTTCTTTCATCAAAAACATTGTGATGTCATTTTTTATTCCAAGTGATTCTTTGAAATGAAGAACAGAAAGAAAGGCAAAATAAGGAGACCTTGCAATAACTTCTAATACCCAAAATCTCTGTAAATGCCTATCAGAATAAACAAAATCAAGAATTTTAACCGTATTATTTAGAATAAATGAATTCAATTTTTTCATAAAAACCTTAGTCTCTATTAATAAGTATAATTACTTAAATGCTAGGCGTATAAACTTTTAACTAATAATTAATATTTTTAAAGTTTAAGCAAATCAAAATTAAGTATTGAAAAAAAATTTTTTTAATGCATATTTTAAATAGCTAAATTTTTTAAATGACTTCAACTGAAAAGATTGCCAATGCTAAAAAAAGAATTAATGAGTTAGAAAGACTTATTAAATATTGGGATAATTCAAATGAACAAAATATCAAGAAAATTGATTTTGAAGTTAATAATGAAAAGATAGCTGCTTAATTGTTGAGCTTGTAATAAACTACGCTAGTTTTCTAATACATATTTAGTACATTATTTACTTGTTTAATATTCATATCATTCATTTTTAGTTATTAGAGCAATTAAACCTATTTTCAAAATTCAAAATTGCAAATAATCTAGTTAGATATTAGATTATTTTATGAATACATTTACTAACAAATACTTGTTTCCTATAAAGTTGCTCCCTTGGATTTTTTGGGGGACCATATCAGTAGCAAGTGTTTATTTATTCTCTAATGCATGGATAAATTAGAGATTAGATGATTTTCTAGCTCCTTTTAATCCAGTCAGGTGAACTTCCAAACCAGTCAGAAATATCATCTTTATTTGGATTGAAATGATTCTCTCCATCTAATCCATCAATCCCTAGCGATTGAATTAGCTCATTAATACTACCTTCGCTCTGTCTTCCATGTCTTCTGATACTATTTGCTTTTTTTAACCAAAGAGATATTATGGAGCTGTGTTTTGCGTATTTTTCAACGTATATTCTTTCTTTTAACGAAACTTCTTTATNTAAAGATATTCTTCTAACTATTTCTTGGATTTTTANTCTTTTTTGATTACTTAAAAGCATGAGATAAAAATAACTTAATTTTTTTATAGGAGCCTTAAAGCAAAATATCTTGTCAATATTAATTTCAACAAATTTCTCTATCTAAAGGGGTTTTAAGGGTATTGGTTAGGAATTGCTTAAGTTAAGGGTTGAATTTTTTAATGATACCAAGAAATATATAAAAATCTTATGAATATGCCTGAAAAGATAAATTATTTTAAACTTTACTTGTCAAAACAAAGACTTTTAAGATTGATTAGTTGCTTAATGGTATTCATGTACTATTATTAGTACAGTTGTATTATTAGAAATGAAAATTTTATCTTCTTCCCCCTACGCTACATTTAATCCAAAAGAGTGGAACTCACTTTCAAGAACTAATTGTAGATTCTCTAGTACTCCAATAAAAATTAAAAAAAAGTTTTTTAGTAACTTAAAAAATGTAAAAAATACTAAAAATTTACAAGAAAATAACAAACTTCCTAAACAAATACAACTTGCTTTCACGTAATTAAAAATTTCAACTAATATTCAGTTTTACGAAAAATATTTTAAGAATCCCTATTCTTTGTTAGATTAATATAAATACAAAAAGGTTTTAAATTTGTCTGTAGATCGCGAACTTTTGAAAGAAGTTACTCAAGAACTTTGGAATACGGTTAAAAAGCTAAGGCCAGAAATAGATAGGGAAACTCGCCTTCAGCTGGTTTTAAAAGCTTTGTTAACGATTGGGGATTTGCCAGATCAATTGCAAGCAGCAATGGTAGTAGGGGTTTGTGCCGAAATGGATAAAAGCGATATTGAAAATGTTGAGGGTAATTCCAATACTAAAGAAGATAGTAAATCTACTTCCGTTGATACTTCTAGTGGAAGAAAAGTTTTTAGAAGAAGTTCAGCAAAATAAAAACTTCTTCTGAAAGAAATTATCCTTTAACTTTTTTTGATTCGTCTTTAGAGATTTTTAGAAATAGGAAATATGAAATTACTAATAAAAGTGGTACAAAGATTGAATGCAAAGTCATCATCAGTTCTGTTTGACTCATTCCTATTAGATTTGAATCGTTTGGTAGCTGCTCTGACCAAGTACCCGCTAAGTGCCAAGCCTGGGGAATAGATAAGAAAAACATATAAAAACTATAAGTAAAAGTTATATTCAAATAAAGAATATCATCCACAAAAAAAATAACTTTTTTTCTTCTTATTTCTTAACTAAAGGTCTTTTTTTAGTTTTGTCGAATGTTTTAAAGATCTATCGTTTTAAGAAGATTTTTATATTCCTTCTTCCCCATGATTTTTTCAGCAGCATATGCTCCACTTGCTGAGACGGCAGGTATGCCAATGCCGGGGAATGTACTTGCTCCACAAGTAAGCAAATTTTTAACAGGTGTTTTACATCCTGGGAATAGTCCTTGGGCTGCCGATAATGCTGGCCCGTAGCTACCACAATAAGTATTTGTATACTTTTTATGCGTTAAAGGAGTGCCAAGCAATTTGATCTCAATTCTATTATCTATATCAGGTATTATTTTTCTCAAAGATTTGAGAAATATTGAACATCTTTCCTCTTTAAGTTCTTTGTAAGTTAAATCATTAGAGTTTAAATTCTCCCAAATTTCCCATGGTTCATTGGCTGGAGTATATCCATGTAGGACATGTTTACCTGTTGGTGCCATACTCTTATCTAATACAGAAGGAATTGAGAAAACTGCCACATTTCTTTCTGCAGTAATTCCTCTATCCCAGTTATCAACGTGTATTGCATGAATAGGTAAATTTTGTAGGCCTGAGGCATCAAAACCTAAATGAATATGAAGAAAAGAACCGCATTTATTAATATCTTTAGCCTTTGGGCTCCATTTTTTTTGGAGTTCTTGTGGAATTAATTTTCTTGAAGTCCAAGCGTCAGTATTCATTACAACAAAGTTCGAAATGAAATTAGAACCATTTTCTAAAGTTACACCTGAAGCAATATTTTTACTAAAGTTTATAGCCTCTACTTTAGAAGAAAGAATTAGTTCACCGCCATTTTTTTTGAAAGCATCAACTAGTGCCTTTACTATACTTTCGCTTCCTCCCTTTGGATATTCTAAATAAGATTCAGGTTTAAACCATTCATCAAATAAAGTAGCCATCGCGGCAGAATTTGTATCATGCATTGGCATTCCACTTATTAAAAAACTAAGCAAATCAACCCAATTTCTAAGGAAAGGATCATTAAGGTGACTGTCGACAATATCACCAAAACCCCCATTAAGCTTTGGTAATAATTTTATATTAGGTAAGAATTTAGACGCTAATTTTATAATTTCTAAAAAATTAATCGTTTCAGGGGAACTGGAGAGTAGAGGTATTTCGCTAACTATTTGACTAAGGGGTCTTATCCCTGATACGAAGGAATCCCATTCTTTAACTGAATTGTTACCTCTTAATAATCTTATTCTTTCTTTAAATGGTTCTTGTCCGACTTCTAAATTAAATTCGCCTTCAGGAACACTGACATGCCATCCTTGATATTTAATAAGTTCAACCTTTTCGTCAAGTAATCTAAGTATTTGACCTAAAGGATTTGTCGTAGGCCATTTGCCAATACCACTCCATAATGAAGGGCCAGATTCAAACTTGTAACCTTTCCTGTTAAAGCTATGCGCAACACCTCCCGGTTGAGAATGAGCTTCAGAAATTAGAACTTTTTTACCTGCAAGAGCTAATATCGAGCCGCAACATAAACCCCCAATACCACTACCTATAATTATTACATCGTATTTTTTCATCAAAAATTAAACCTAAAGAATTGATCTTAAAGCTTAAACAAAAGTACTTGTAGTTGATGTAATACTTAAAACAACTGCAAGGAAGAATATGTAAGGAACAGCCTTAAGAGGTATATGACCCTGTCTTTTAGAAATAAAATCCATTTTTAAAATTAACTTATGTAAAGATATTAATTGAAATTTGTGACGAATGTGTGTCTGCGGTCGACTTTCTTAGAAATATTTTGAAATAAAGAAGAAATTTTATTTTTATATTTTTTTTTACTGAAACTTATTTATGATGAATAAAAAATAATATTTAAAATGATTCTTGAGTCTAAAAATTTACCACAATATATGGAAATAAAAAATTTAGAGAGTATCTCTAAAAAAG
>NYVZ01000008.1:16630-40492 GCA_002684895.1 Pelagibacteraceae bacterium | reverse complement strand
GGCTTATTGTGCTCAACTCTGTCTAAAAAAACATCAGGAATATTAAAAACATGATAAACTAGTTGCCTATAAGATCTAGGTCTACCAGGTAATAAAGTATCAAGTTTTTCCTCAGGAATTTGATCTAAAAAATCTCTAGCAAAAAAATTTATTTTTTTAATTTTATCAGCCATAATTTGTGGCTCTAACATTTTATGTGAAGAGTAATCAAAACCTGCAACCTTAGCAACATCTCTAAAGACTGCACCGTTAGCCCATTGATCACCTTTAGCTACAACTGGAACTAGTTTTACTCCAAACCTTTGCAAATCCTCAAAACCAGATTTATCTTCTAAAACATTTACTGATTTAAACTCTACCCCATTATCTTTTAAAAACTCTTTTGTCTTTAAACAGCTTGAACATCCGGGCTGCCAATAAACTTTAACAATATCTTCACTCATAAATATGTACTATTTAACTATATTTCTAAGTTGTATTCAATATGACTAAAATTGTTATTTGGCGCAATTATAAAGACGTGAGCTATCGAAATGTTGATAAACACTTAATAATTTATGAAAAATTTTTTATCTGATTAATTATATTTTTGCTTTCAAACATGCTTCAAATTAATTAAGATATAAGTTATTGAAATATAATATGAAGAAATTAATATTTTTTTTTCTAATACTAGTGAGTTATCAAAATCCTTTATTTGCGAAATGTGTAAAGGGTGACTGCAAGAATGGTACTGGTACTTTTATTATCGACGAAGGAACTAAGTATGTTGGAAATTTTAAAAACGGTAACGCACATGGCAAAGGTAAATTAATAGGTAAAAAGGGTGTTTTATATGCCGGTGATTTTTTTAAAAATCAAGCACATGGGTTTGGAAAAAAAACATTTAAAAATGGAACAACTGCAACGGGTGATTTTAAAAATAATAGAATGCACGGAAATATTATTATTAAGTATTCAAACGGGGCATCATACAAAGGCGGAATAAAAAATGATAAATTCCACGGTCAAGGTACTTTAATAGCCGCTGATGGTTCTAAATTTGTTGGGCAATTTATTAATGGAAAGCAAGGTCAAGGGGTTGTAACAAAAGCTAAAACAAAAGCTNAAACAAAAGTTAAAACAAAAGGTTGCGTTACNGGNAATTGTNAAAATGGTTNTGGTAAATNGANATATAAAAATGGTNATGTCTACGAAGGTAATTTCAAAGATACNTATAGACATGGCAAAGGTAGTTATACGTGGAAAANTGGNGGTAAATTCGTTGGTGAATGGATTAAAGNNNATGGGGTAAAAGGAACTTATNAGTACNNAANTNNAAANANATACACTGGTGATTTTAAAAAAAATNCCGAATTANGCNNACGACATGGTTTCGGGAAGTTCGTAAACAAAGTCGACTGGAGAAATAAGAAATGGATTATGGTGTAATAATAAATNTATTGGTNANGATCCAGGCTTTACAATTGATACATGNATTAAAGTAGCAGANGGTNAAAGGAAAGCGAGAGCCCGTAAAGCTGAGGCAGANTCTAAGGAATTTTGGAGTAATTTTAATCGTGAAAAAAAAGAAACTTATGAAATGATGTCTAGAGCAAGNAAATGTTATTATTCANTANATAAAANTCAAAAAANATCAAGGATCGGGCTTGTGGTATAGTGCTTTAGAAAGCTTTAATAATGGTAAAAAATTTGAAAGTTCTTCACCTGGTACTGCAAAAGGTTTATTTACTAGTACTAGGCACAGTGCAAGAGCTTTTCTAGACATAAACTGTAGGTAGTTTCTAATAACTTTAATTAATAGAAGTTAAAAAAATATATAATAGATTGGTGCGGTCAGAGAGACTTGAACTCTCACGGGAAAACCCACACGGCCCTCAACCGTGCCTGTCTACCAATTCCAGCATGACCGCTATTTTTTTGCTATATTAAGAATATAAAATGTGACATTAATGTTAAGTATTATTTTAAAATAAATATTATAAATAGATATGAGCATTAATCTAGAATTTACTCCAGAAATACAGAGTAAAACAGACGAGCTATATAAAAAAATTCAAGGTACAATTCCAAAAATTGAATGGCCTACCTTAGCGCCATATATCTTTGAAATTAATAAAATAAAAAAGGAAAAAGGCGTTACAATTCTTGCTCATAATTANCAAGCTCCTGAAATTTATTATGGTGTTGCTGATATTGTTGGAGATTCNTTNGGGCTNGCAATTGACGGTAGGAAAGTTGATACAGATAAAATCTTAATGTGTGGTGTGCATTTTATGGCCGAAACAGCAAAAATTATGTCACCTGAAAAGAAAATAATTCTGCCAGATTTTTCTGCTGGATGCTCGCTCGCAGAATCGATTACAGCAGAAGATGTTAAAAAATTAAAGAAAGATAACCCNGGAGTTCCGGTTGTTACATACGTTAATACCTCTGCAGATGTAAAAGCGGAAACAGACATATGTTGTACTTCAGCAAATGCAGTAAAAATAATCGAGTCTTTAAATGTAGACAAAGTTATTTTTTTACCTGATGAATATCTNGCAAAATATGTAGCAAGCAAAACAAATGTTAAAATCATTTCCTGGAACGGAAAATGTGAAGTCCATGAACGTTTTACTGATAAAGAAATTTTTGAATTAAGAAAAAAATATCCAAGTTTAAAAGTTGTATCCCACCCTGAATGCCCACCAGATGTAATTAAAGCATCTGACTATACCGGTTCAACTGGGTCAATGATAAATTATGTAAAAAATACTGAGGCAAAAGACATCTTCCTAGTCACTGAGTGTTCTATGAGTGATAATATTCAGATTGAAAATCCTAATATAAACTTTGTCAAACCATGTAATCTTTGTCCACATATGAAAAAAATTACGTTACAAGGAATTTTGAGATCTCTTAAAGAAGAAATCAACTTTGTAGAAATTGACTCNAAGATTATTCAAAGGGCCAAAGGGGCCATTGAAAAAATGATTGCTGTTGGCAGATAATTTTAGTGAACACTAATATTAGAAATCAAATTAANAATATAATAAATCTTGCAATAAAAGAAGATAGAGTAAATCAAGATATAACATCAAAACTTTCATTATCAAATAAGCTAANATGTAAAGTTTATATAAAATCTAANGATCAAGGGATACTGTCTGGGTTACCAATTGTAAAACAGATTTTAAAAAAAGTTGATAAGACGATTCAAACNAAATCCTATAAAGGAAATGGGAGTAAATTAAAAAAAAATACAAAAATTTTATTAATTAAAGGCAGNGCTCAATCTATTCTTAAAAGCGAGAGAACTATTCTTAATTTTCTTGGTCATCTAAGTGGTATTGCATCTGAGACTGATAGATTGGTTAAAAAAACAAAAAAATATAATACTAAAATTTGCTGTACGCGAAAAACAATACCTGGAATGAGATATCTTCAAAAACAAGCTATTAAAATNGGGGGTGGATATAATAATAGGTATGACCTAGAAGAAGAAATATTTGTTAAAGATAACCACCATTTAGATAAACAAAAATTTAGAGAAAAAATAATTTTGATTAAAAAAAGAAATAAGAGTAATAAAAAAATTAATGTCGAAGTTGATAATATTAATCAATTAAAAAAAATTATTGACTTAAAAATTGATAGAATTTTACTTGATAATTTCTCTCCAAATACATTAAGAAAGGCTTTAAAAATAATTCCTAACAATATAGAAACTGAAGCTTCTGGAAATATTACGTCAAAAAATATTATGAATTACGCTAGAACTGGTGTAAAGCGTATTTCACTTGGATACCTTACTCACTCTGTAAAAAATTTTAATTTTTCTCTAGAGTTCTAATTATTGTCTTTTTGATAATATTTTAGCTTGAGCAGATGATAATCTCGCAATTGGAACTCTGTAAGGTGAGCAAGAGACATAGTTTAAGCCAACTTTTTGACAGAACGTTATAGAATCTGGATCTCCGCCATGTTCACCGCAAATACCCAGTTTGATTTTTGGTTTATTTTTTTTTGCATCATTGCAGGCGATTTCAACTAACTGGCCCACNCCCTTTTCATCAATNCTCACAAACGGATCAATTTTGAAAATATTATTATCCACGTAATCCTCTAAAAACTTTCCAGANTCATCTCTGCTGATACCTAGTGTAGTTTGGGTTAAATCATTAGTTCCAAAACTGAAAAAATCGGCATGTTTTGAAATATCTTTGGCATTAAGTGCAGCGCGAGGTAATTCAATCATTGTACCAACTATATATTCTAATTTTTGGCTATATTTTTTTGAAACTTCTTTTGCTTTGCTATCTACTAACGCTCTTAAAATTTCCAGTTCTTGTCCCGTAGCTACGAGAGGAATCATGATTTCTGGCATAACTTTAATTTTATTTTTTTTGCATTCGATTAATGCTTCGAATATAGCTTCACATTGCATCTGATATATTTCAGGATAAGATATAGCTAATCTGCAACCTCGGTGGCCCAACATTGGATTTTCTTCATGTAAGTCNGAAATTCTATCTCTAATTTCTTTTTCAGAAATACCTANAGAAGAGGCAACTGTTGAAATCTCTTTTTCACTTTTGGGCAANAATTCATGTAGTGGCGGGTCTAACAATCTTATTGTTACTGGCAAACCTTTCATAATGGAAAAAATTTCTCTAAAGTCATTTTTCTGAAATGGTAATATTTTGTCTAAGGCTTTACATCTATCTTCTTTGGATTTCGATAAAATCATTTGTCTCACATACAAAATTCTCTCTTCATCAAAAAACATGTGCTCCGTTCTACATAATCCTATTCCCTCAGCGCCAAATTCTCTTGCAACCTTTGTATCTAAAGGAGTCTCTGAGTTTGTTCTAACCCTCATAGTTCTAATACTATCTGCCCACGACATAATTTTTGAGAAATCGCCAGATATATCAGGTTTCATTGTTTTTACCTCTCCTGACATAACTTCTCCGCATGACCCATCTATCGTAATAATATCGCCCTCCTTAAATACTCTGTCATTTACTTTAAACTCTTTATTTTGATAATCGATTTGAATGTTACCAGATCCCGAAACACATGGTTTACCCATGCCTCTAGCGACGACAGCTGCGTGACTTGTCATCCCTCCCCTGCATGTCAATATACCTTCCGCTGCGTTCATACCATGTATGTCTTCTGGTGAGGTTTCTAATCGGACCAAAATAGTTTTTTGATTTTGTGTTTTAAGAGCTTCTGCATCATCAGCCGAAAAAGTAATTTTTCCAGATGCAGCTCCAGGTGATGCGGGTAGTCCCTTTGCAATTATATCCTTTTGTGCTTTTGGATCCAGTGTAGGATGCAACAAAGTATCTAACATCTTTGGATCAATTCTTAATAGNGCTTCCTCTTTTTTAATTAACTTTTCCTTTACCATATCAACCGCAATTTTAATTGCTGCTTTAGCTGTTCTTTTTCCAGATCTTGTTTGGAGCATCCANAGTTTTTTATTTTCAACTGTAAATTCTATGTCTTGCATATCCTTGTAATGCTTTTCTAATTTTTTATATATCTTAACTAATTGCCCATAAACTTTCGGCATTGTTTCTTCCATGGANAGTGCATCTGATTTTGCATCTAATCTTGCTTTTTTTGTAATATTTTGAGGTGTTCTAATACCAGCCACAACATCTTCTCCCTGAGCGTTAATTAAATATTCACCGTAAAAACTTTTTTCACCAGTTGAAGGGTTTCTGGTAAAAGCAACACCTGTTGCACAGTCATCACCCATATTTCCAAAAACCATTGACTGCACATTAACTGCTGTACCCCACTCTTCTGGAATATTGTTTAATTTTCTATAAGTTTTCGCTCTCTGATTTTTCCAAGATTGAAATACAGCACCAATTGCTCCCCATAACTGCTCGTGTACATTTTGCGGAAAATCTTTATTTATTTCTTTTTTAATTACATCTCTAAAATCTTTAATTAATTTTTTCCAATCTTCAGCATCAAGATCCGTNTCTAAAATTACTCCTTTTGTAAGTTTATAATTTTCAATTAGATCTTCAAAATTATGGTGGTCAATATTTAAAACAACATTGCTATACATTTGAATGAACCTTCTATAGCTATCGTAGGCAAAAGTACTATTTTTAGTTTTTTCAGCTAAACCAAGAACAGTTTCATCATTTAAACCTAAATTTAAAACCGTATCCATCATGCCAGGCATTGATACTCTAGCACCCGATCTGACTGACACTAATAGTGGGTTTTTCTTATCACCAAATTTTTTGCCAATTTTTTTTTCAACTTGCTGAATAGCCAATTTTACTTGTTTATCCAAACCTTGTGGATTTTTTTTNTTTCTTTTGTAAAATTCGTTACAAGCTTCGGTGCTAATAGTAAAACCAGGCGGAACAGGTAATCCAATTTTAATCATTTCAGCTAGGTTTGCGCCTTTGCCGCCAAGCAAATTTTTTAATTCGGCTTTGCCTTTTTTTGGAGTTTTGCTAAAATTATAAACCCATATTGCCATTTTAAGATCCGTCTAGTTGTGAAAAATCTGTAAATTTTCCAAATNTTTTACATAACAAAGTTAATAATTCTAGCCTATTATTTCTTACCTGTTGATTATCATCATTTACCTTAACATTATCAAAGAAACTATCAGTCATTGGTTTTAGTTCGGATAATAAAGAAATGGTTTTATTATTNTCTCTAAGTCGACTTGGAGTTGTAAAATATTCTCTTATTTCATTAAGTTTAATTAATATTTCATCTTCTGCAGGATGTTGAAATAAAATGTTCTCAGGATTGCCAAAAAACTCTTCGTCTTTGGTAATTGAACTGTCTAAAATATTTTTTGACCTTTTAAATATTGAGATTGAGTCTCTTCCTTGTGGTTTTTTGAAACACTTGGATAATTCATTTATATTTTTATAAAGTAAATAAAAATCGTCTGATCTGTTATTTCGCAAAATTGAGTTTGTAATATCTAACCTTGTACCCTTGTCTTTTAAATTAACCCTAAATCGTTCAACAAAAAATTCAAAAAGATCCTCAATAATTTTTTCATTTTTTAAATCATAATTTTGACTAATATATAAATTTTTTGAATTATTTAAAATTTCTTTTAAAGAAATATCTATCTTATTTTCGATAATTAATCTTAAAACACCNAAACAAGCACGCCTTAACGCAAACGGGTCTTTAGAGCTTGTAGGTTTTTCATCAATACCAAAAAAACCAATTAGATTGTCTATTTTATCTGCAATTGCTACGCTTATCGAAATTTTTTCTTTTGGAACATTTCCAGTAGGTCCAATTGGTAAATAATGGTTTTGAATTGCGTTACTAATTTCTCTGCTGAACCCTTGCTCAATAGCAAAATAACTTCCAATTATACCCTGTAATTCTGGGTACTCACCAACTAAATCCGATACTAAATCCGATTTACTAATTGAAGCAGCTATCTCAGTATCTGCTTTATTTGCACCAATTGTATCGGCAATAAAAGACGAGAGTTGGCGAACTCTTTGTGTTTTATCGTATAGAGAGCCAAGTTTTTGATAAAAAACGATTGAATTTAATTTTGTTACTTGCTTTACTAAACTTTGTTTTTTATTTTTATCCCAAAAAAATTTTGCATCTGANAATCTTGCATTAATAACCTTTTCATTTCCTTGAGTAATTAAATTTTTATTATCAAAGTTATTTGCAACAAATAAGAAATTATTGATTAATTTATTATCTATTTCTAACTTCATTGGAAAATATCTTTGATGATGTATCATTGTTAAGTTTAATAATTCATCGGGTAAATCAAGGTATTCTTTATTAAATTTACCTTTTAAAATTACAGGATTTTCTACAAGATTAACAACTTCTTCAACCAATCTCGAGCTTANATCAGTAGAACACTTATTTCTTTTTAATAATTCTTCTAATTTTGTTCTTATATTTAATTCTCTTTGTTTATGATCAAGTTCAATATTGTTCTGCCTTAAAATTTTTTTATATTCNTCAAAATTTTTTATTTTAATTTCTTTATCTTCAAAGGGGCCATTTACGTAAGTAATATTTGAGGATTTGATATGGAAAAAATTAAAGTTTAGTACCTGACTATCTAACAATGAGCAAATAGATATTAATGGTCTGCCCCAAAAACAATCATGATTTGACCATCTCATTGATTTTTTCCAATTAATAGATTTAAAAATTATAGGTAGTTTTTCTTCTAAAATCTCAGTNGTCAAAATATTTTTTGCAGGTAGATTGGCAAAATAAAATTCTCCTTTATCAGTTCCTTTTTTAATTAAGTCATTAATATCTAAAGACCGTGATTTTAAGAAACCATCAAGAGCCTGCTCATTGCAGCCTACCCTGGGACCTTTTACTTCTTGTGGTTCAATTTTTTGCTCCGTAGCAATATCTTTGATAGTAGCGCAAATTCTTTTTGGGGTAGAAAATACATCAAATGCTCCAAATTTAATTTCGTTTTCATTTAATGTATTTTCAATAAGTTTTTTTAATTGTTCTCTTGCACTAATTTGTAAGTTGTGGGGAATTTCCTCAGAATAAAGTTCTAAAAAAAAATTTGACATTACTGTTTTTCAATCCAGAGCTCTCCGCAGGCTTTGGCTAAAATTCTAATTTTATTAATATAATTAGCTCTTTCTGTAACACTAATAACACCTCTTGCATCAAGTAGATTAAAAAGGTGGCTGGCTTTTAAACATTGGTCATAAGCTGGTAGGCAAAGCTTCTTTTCTACTAAATCTTTTGACTCTTGTTCAACTTTGTTAAACTGTTCAAGTAAACTGTCTGTATTTGCGTGTTCAAAATTATAAGCAGAAAATTCCTTTTCCGCTTGTAAAAAAACATCACCATACTTAACGCCGAAACTGTTCCACTCAAGATCATAAACATTATTTTTATTCTGAATATACATGCATATTCTTTCTAAGCCGTAGGTGATTTCTGCTGAAACTGGTTTACATTCAAAGCCCGCCATTTGTTGAAAATATGTAAATTGAGTTATTTCCATACCATCACACCACACCTCCCAACCTAGACCTGATGCTCCAAGCGTTGGGCTTTCCCAATCATCTTCTACAAATCTGATATCATGATCTTTATAGATAATGCCAAGCGATGTTAAACTTTTCAAATAAAGTTTTTGAATATCTTTTGGAGATGGTTTTATGATAACTTGAAATTGATAATAATGCTGAAGTCGATTAGGATTTTCTCCATATCTNCCATCTGTTGGCCTTCGAGATGGCTGAACATAGGCTGCTTGCCATGGTTTTGTACCTAATGANCTTAAAGTTGTTGCTGGATGAAATGTACCTGCTCCAACCTCCATATCATATGGCTGCAAAATAACACAGCCATTATCGGACCAAAATTTCTGTAATTTAAATATAATCTCCTGGAAAGTTAAAAATGGAAGTTTCTTCTTGGTTTTTTTAATTTGTTCAAATTCTGTTTTCTTTTTCAGATTTGTTTTTTTTATTTTTTTTTTCTTTACTTTTTTCTTTTTGATCATAATCCAAATTTATTCCACAAGGATCTGCTTTCAATCTCATCTATTACTGAACCAAATTCAGTAGATATTTTACTTGATAATTTTTTTTTTAACCAACTTTCTTGTTTATCATATTTTTTTATTAAAACTTTCTTCCCAAATTTTTCTTGAATTATATCCTCCATATTACCAAGGCCATCTACTAAACCCAATTCTTTAGATTGAATACCAGACCAAAATTCTCCACTAAATAGACTGTCATCTTGTCTCTCTGGTAATTTATTTTTTCTACTATTTTTAACTAAATTGATAAACTGTTCATGNAGATCTAATTGAATTTTTTTTAATCTCTCAATATCTTCGGGCTTTTCATCCAGAAAAGGATCTAAAGTACTTTTGTTTTTTCCTGCTGTATGTACACGTCTTTCAATACCAATTTTTTTTATTAATTCTTTCAATCCAAAAGACGAATATATAACTCCAATTGANCCAACAATTGAACTTGGGTTTGCNTAAATTTCATCTCCTGCGCATGCAAGCATATAACCACCTGAAGCTGCAACATCCTCTGCAAATGTAATTACCTTAACTTTTTTTTCGGTAGCAAGTTTCCTAATCAATGAAAAAATTAGATGCGACTGAACAGGTGAGCCTCCGGGCGAATTGATAGAAATTGCTACTGCGGATAATTTTTTTTGACTAAAAGCCTTTTTGATTATTTGTTCATGTGAATTAAAACTCATTCCCTGTTGAAACCGGCCCACGTTTCCAATGACCCCGTTCAATCTAATGTGTGCAACCTGTGGTTTTTTTGAAAAAAACATATCTTAATAAAAATACTTATATTTATTGGGAATTTAATTAAAAGACCTTATTACAACTGCGTCATTTCATTGTTAACAAATCTCCTTGAAATAGGCTAGAAACACATATGCTTTTAAACGTCGTACCTTTTTCTAAGACAAATTCTAACCCTTTTGAGGAAATAAAATCAACCTATGCTGAGCAACTTAAGAAGGTTGATGATCATATCAAATTAAAACTTTCGAGCCACGTAGAGTTAGTGGGAGAAATGGCAACGCATTTAATGCAAACAGGTGGNAAAAGGTTAAGACCACTTCTTACAATNTGCTCTTCTGAAATATTTAGTTACAAGGGCGACAGNCATATAAATCTCGCAGCNTGTGTAGANTTAATACACAATGCAACTTTATTGCATGACGATGTTATCGATAATAGTCTTTCTCGAAGAGGNCATAAAACAACAAACGCTATATGGGGAAATAAAAGTTCAATATTAGCTGGTGACTATTTGTTAAGTAGATGTTTTCAAATGATGGTAGACGATGGATCTGAAGAAATTTTAAAAATTTTATCATCTGTTTCATCTGAAATTGCGCAAGGTGAAATCTTGCAATTACAATTTGAAAAACAAGTCGATATGGTAGAAAAAAACTATCTAGATATTATTTCTGCTAAAACTGCATCTCTATTCGGAGCTTCTATGCGGGTTGGCGGATGCATTAATAATCGATCAAAAAAAGAAAAGGAAGCTCTTGAGTCATTTGGTAGAAATCTTGGAATTTGTTTTCAAATTACAGACGACATTTTAGATTATTCTTCAAAAGAAAAAGTTTTTGGAAAAAAAATAGGTAATGATTTTTTAGAAGGTAAAATAACTTTGCCAATCATTTTGTTATTTCAAAAATCAAATAAAATAGAGAGACAGATGTTAAACAAGTTTTTCACACAAAATTCGAGAAATCAAGATGACTTCCAAAAAATTGTAGGATTAATTGATAAACACAAAATCATTGAGATATGTAAAAAAAGAGCTGATTATTTTTCAAATGTTGCAGCCGACTCTTTGTCAATTTTTGAAAAAAATTTTACAATAGAAAAACTACAAGAATTATCTTTTTATATTGTAAATCGTCTTAATTGATTAAATATAAACCAAAATTCAAAACCGCAGCAAAAATAACCCAAAGTAAATAAGGGATCATTAAGATGAAAGATATTTTTGATCGCGGAAAATATAAACTCATTAATAATATAACCGCTATAATTATTATTAAAATATTAATGAATGCTAAAAAAATTAAATGAAAATAAAAAAACACAAAGCTCCAAGAAAAATTTACTACAAGGTGATAAAAGTAATATTTTAAAATTTTTTTTGAAAAATCTAATTCACTTTTTTTTGATTTCTCATAAACAACCCAAATAGCTACACTCATAAAAGCATAGAGAATTGTCCAGACTGGGCCAAATATCCAGTTTGGTGGAGAAAAGGATAATTTATTAAGTGATTGATACCATGGATCTATATTTGACTGTGTCACATATCCTGCAACAAAAGATAGTAGAAATGTAACGGATAAAATTAATATTAAACTTTTAAAATTTTTAATCATCAAAAATTTATATGTCTAGAGTAAAGTAACGCTAACCCAACTGCTATATGTCCATAGTAAGTGAGGTTAACAAAAAGTCTTAGGATAAATCTGTGATCATTATGAATATTTAAATAATTACAAATTACATTTCCGGGATTATAAAGCGCTTCTAAATTCATTAAGCAGCTTCATCATCGCGATAGCTGTCAACAGAGGGGCATGAGCACACTAGGTTTCTGTCACCATGAACATTGTCAACTCTTGCTACAGGAGGCCAAAATTTATTTGCTTTCAAATACTGCAAAGGAAATGCAGCCTGTTCTCTGGTATACTTGTGTGTCCAGGAGTCTGAAGAAAGTTCTAAGTTTGTATGCGGTGCATTCTTTAAAGGATTATCTTCTTTGTCAAAGACCTCATTTTCAACCATTTTAATTTCTTTTTTAATATTAATTAAAGCGTCACAAAATTTGTCAATTTCGGCTAAGTTTTCACTTTCAGTTGGTTCAATCATGAGAGTTCCAGCTACTGGCCATGACATAGTAGGTGCGTGATAACCATAATCAATTAGCCTTTTCGCTATGTCTTCTTCAGAAATTCCTGATGCAGCCTTTATAGGTCTAAAATCTAATATACATTCATGAGCAACTAAGTCGTTTTTACCTTTGTACAAAGTTTTATAAGATTCCTCTAAACGCTTTGATGCATAATTTGCATTTAATATGGCTACTTCAGTAGCTAATCTTAACCCCTCAGCACCCATCATCTTAATATACATCCAAGATATTGGTAAGATACTGGCGCTTCCCCAAGGAGCAGCTGAAACCGCTCCCATGCCTTTTTTTGGACCTGAATTTATTAAAACGTGGTTTGGTAAAAAAGGTTCCAAATGTTTTGCGACGCCAATTGGTCCCATGCCTGGTCCACCTCCACCATGCGGAATACAAAAAGTTTTATGTAAATTCATATGACAAACATCTGGTCCAAATTTTCCAGGTTTTGCAAGGCCAACTAGTGCATTTAAATTAGCACCATCCATATACACTTGACCACCATGCCTATGAATAACGTCACAAATATCTTTGATATGTTCTTCAAACACTCCATGTGTCGAAGGATAGGTTACCATTAAAGCGGCGAGATTACTTGAATGCTCTTCGGCTTTTTTAGTTAAATCTTCTAAATCAACATTTCCATCAACATCACAGTTTACAACTACAACTTTCATACCTGCCATTTGTGCACTCGCAGGGTTAGTACCGTGAGCAGAGCTTGGAATTAAACAAACATTTCTATCTATATCACCATTTTCAATATGAAACTTTCTAATGACCATCAAGCCAGCATACTCTCCCTGGGCTCCTGCATTAGGCTGCAAAGATATACCTGTAAAACCAGTAATCTCAGATAACATTTGTTCTAAATCATCAAACATTTTCATGTATCCTTTTGCTTGATTAACAGGTGCAAATGGATGGATATTTCCGAACTCCGGCCAGGTCACAGGTATCATTTCAGCTACCGCATTTAACTTCATTGTACATGATCCTAATGCAATCATTGATCGATTAAGCGCTATATCTTTATCCTCCAATGCTTTTAAATAACGAAGCATTTCAGTTTCTGAATGATAAGAATTAAAAACTTGGTGTGTTAAGTATTTAGTTTTTCTTTTAAGTGAATTTTCAATTGAATTTATCTTCACTTTATCAATACTTTTTAATTCATCTTTTAATCCAAAAATTTTAAATAAATTATTTATATCTTCAATTTTAGTTGTTTCATCAAAAGATACTGAAATTCCATGATCGTCGATAAGCCTTAAATTTACCTTGAACTCTAATGCTTTTAAATAAATTTCTTTTGTCTTACCAGCTGTATTAATTGTTACAGTATCAAAAAAACTATCTGTTAAGATTTCAAATTTTGTTTTGATTTTTTCTGCAAAAGCATTTGCAAATTTTAATGTTCTTTCTCCAATGTGTTTAATACCTTCGGGCCCATGATAAATACCATAAGCAGCTGCCATTATTGATAACAATGCTTGTGCGGTACAGATATTGCTTGTTGCCTTCTCTCTTCTAATGTGCTGTTCTCTGGTTTGTAGTGCCATTCTAAGTGCTTGATTATTATTTCTGTCTTTTGAGACACCAATTAATCTTCCAGGCATTGCTCTTTTGAATTCGTCTTTAGTAGCAAAGAAAGCCGCGTGTGGTCCTCCATATCCCATAGGAACTCCAAAACGTTGAGAATTTCCAACTACAATATCTGCACCCATTTCTCCAGGTGGTTTTATGGCTGTAAGAGCAAGCAAATCTGTTACTAGAATTGCTTTACCATTTTTATTCTGAGCAGCTTTAATAAATTCCTCAGCACCCATAATTTCACCATAGGTATTTGGGTATTGATACAAGGCACATAAAATCTCACCTTCTAATGTCTGAATTTTTTTATCATCCCCAATAATAACTTCTAAATTAAATGGTTCGGCTCTAGTTTTTACAACATCTATCGTCTGTGGATTACAGTTTTTGGAAATAAAGATCTTATTCAATTTATTCTTATCAAGTCTTTGACACAAAGCTACAGCCTCGGCTGCTGCTGTTCCTTCATCAAGTAAAGAAGCATTTGCAATGTCCATACCTGTTAAATCAGTTACCATTTGTTGAAAATTAAGTAACATTTCAAGTCTTCCTTGCGCTACTTCTGGCTGATATGGGGTGTAAGAAGTATACCAGCCTGGGTTTTCTAAAACATTTCTTAAAATCACATTAGGTGTGTAAGTCCCGTAGTAACCCATGCCAATAAAACTTTTAAAAACTTTATTTTGATTAGCCATCTGCTTAATTTGCTGAAGCGCATCATGCTCAGATATAGGTGGGTTAATTTTAAGTTGAGTTGTTTCAAGTATTTTTTCAGGCACAATTTTTTTTATAAATTCATCTAAAGAGTCGTATCCTAAATATGATAACATTTTTTTTTGTTCATCCGATGATGGACCAATATGCCTTCTTATAAATTCTTTATTTCTTTTGTCAGTCATTATGCATTCTCCGTTACAAATTTTTCATATTCCGTTTTATTCATTAAACTATTAATCTGATTAATATCTGAAACTTTAATTTTAAAAAACCATCCATTGCCCTCTGGATCTTGATTAACAAGGGACGGATCGCTAACAATTGCATCATTACTTTCTGTTACTTCTCCAGCAAGTGGTGAATAAACATCACTTGCAGCTTTCACTGACTCTACCACGGCAGCTTCTCCACCTACATCAAAACTTTTTCCTTTTTCAGGCACTTCTGTAAAAACAATATCTCCTAATTGGTCAGTCGCATGTTTTGTAATACCTACGGTTGCAATATCACCATTCAATTCAATCCATTCATGTTTTTCTGAGTATTTTTTTTCTGACATAATTTTCCTTTCTTATTTGACGTAACTTTTTTTATAAAAAGGCATCTTGAATATTTTTCCTAGATGTCTTTTTCCTCTTACTTCTAATTCCAGAGCCTCTCCTTCATTAGCAAATTCTTTCAAAACATAGCCCATCGCAACCGGACCATTTACACTTGGTCCAAAACCGCCGCTGGTAACGACTCCTATCTCTTTATCATTTTTAAAAATTTTTGACCCTTCACGAGCAATTATTTTGTCAGGCTTGATACCAACTCTCTTTTTTTTTACACCGTTTGCAATATGATCTTTTACAACTTCTGATCCTAAAAAATTTCCATCTTCTTTTTTTATTTTTGATAGTGCCCAACCTAAACTTGCTTCTATAGGAGAAATGTCTGGATTAAGATCATGACCATATAGACATAAGCCGGCCTCTAACCGAAGAGAGTCTCTTGCGCCCAATCCAATAAGCCTTACCTCTTTATTCTCTAATAAAGATTTGCAAAACTCCCTAACAGTTGAATTTTTTAAAGAAACTTCAAAACCATCCTCGCCAGTATAACCAGATCGGTTTACATAAACATCATCATTTTTGTATTTGAATTTTCCGCCGGTCATAAACTTTAAATCTCTTACTCCGTTAACTAAAACTTCCAGCATATCTACTGCTTTAGGTCCTTGAATTGCGATTAAAGACAAATTGTCATGTAATTTAGTTATAGACGGGTTTATTACTTCGTGAATTCTGGTTATATCGTGATGTTTGCAAGCTGCATTTAATACAATATTTATTCCTTCTTCGGATTTTGTAATTATTAAATCATCATCAATCCCACCTTTCGCATTCATTAAAACTGAATATTTAGATTGATTAACTCTAAGCGATTTTAAATCTATAGGAACAATTTGTTCTAAAGCTATATAATCTTTTTCACTACCAAAAATTGAAAATTGGCCCATGTGTGAAACATCAAAAATTCCTGCAGCAGATCTTACATGTTGATGCTCTTTTATAATTCCCTCAGAGTATTGGACTGGCATATCATAGCCCGCAAACGGAACCATTTTTCCTCCATTTGCAATATGAAAACTGTAAAGTTCAGTTTTTAAATTTGTAATTTTTTCTGCGCTTTGGTTCATTATAAACTCTGTTCAATGCCCTTCTGTCGGTTTACCTGAGAGATTTTGGCTCCTTCGGTGGGACTTAAGTCCGCTTTCCAGAGTTTATTTTACGTACGGTCCATTTACCTGAGAGTTTCCTGGGCTTTGCTCCTTCGGTGCTGACTAAACAGACTCTCCCGTACAATGTTTTTGTACTATGGTTTGATTTTTTTACAAGATACCTTAGGTTGAATCAAATACGACTTTTATGCAACTTTTAACTTAATTATCAATTCTTGTGCTTTAATTATTAATAATATCGGCTAATAACTTTGCATTTTGCCAGGAATTTTCGGCCTTCCCACCAGTAAACCAATCTCCGGTAATACCAAGACGCAGTTGGTTATCCCAAAAAACAGGTAAATCATTTTTCTCAGCATAAGCATATAACCAACCATGAACATTTCTATGAACTACTTCTGAGGGATCGATTTTAAACATATGAAGAAATGTTTCTAAAATTTCGTTTAAAATTTCATCTTTATTTTCTCTATATTTTTTAAAATTTGCATAACCATACTCTTCTGTTGTTTGAATAGTTAATTGAGTTAATTCATTGTTATTAATAGATCTCTGTTTAGAACTTTCATGTGCACACCACGAAATGATTGCGTTATTTTTTATAATATAGCCTGAGTATTTAAAAATAGATGTTTTTTTTAATGCTAACATCACTGTAAAACATGGCTTCATAATATTTTTTTCTATTTTAAAATTAAGATCAAGGTTTTTTATTAAACTGTAGGTTTGCTCTTGGGGTAATGTTAATATTAAATCTTGAGTCCTATATTCACTTTGACCATCATCAATTAATTTCCAATGATCTTTATGAAATTCAATTTTTTCAATTTTTGATTTAAATTTGCATTTATTTATATCAATTAAATTTTTAGCAAAATCATTATTTCCATGTTCACCAATTAGTTTTTCACTTTTGGGTAACATTTTTTCTTTTCCATTTAATTCTACAAAGTCTCCTTGCCATTTTTTTATACCTTTAATACTGCTAATGAATTTTGAAAACTCTTCAGTTTTAGNAGAAATATATTGAAGTCCGTGATCAAATACTCCAATATCATCTACTTTACGTGTTGATGATCTACCGCCCGGGCCTCTNGATTTTTCAAAAATGTGAACGTCTTTATTTTGTAAATAATGACAAAGTACAGCTGTTGAAAAACCTGCTCCTATAATCGATAATTTATTCATTCTATTTTTTAAAAGACTTTAACAGTAGTGCTAAGAAAATAATAGTTCCACCAATAAATACTCCTACAGATGGGTTTTCGTTAACAAATATCCAAGCCCAAATTGGTCCGGCTATTGCCTCAGAAAATGCAAAAATTCCAACTTTCGCGGACTCTGTGGTTCTTGAGCCTAAAGTTAAACAAATAAAACCTGGTGCATATTGAATTGAACCAAAAAGGAAAGCTAAAAAAAGGTCATGCGTATTCAAAGTTAAATCTTTNCTTAATAAAGCTCCTACAATCATGCAAATGACACCAGACAATGCAACAGCTGGGACCATGTCGATTTGTTTGTATTTTCTTATGATCATAACAATACTTGTGAAGCACAATGGTGTTATAAACGCTAAAGAATTTCCAAACATNGTTCCGTTTGAAACTTTGGTTCCAATCATTATATAAATTCCAATAGAAGCCATAATAATAGCGATAGCTGTAGAAATATTTATTTTTTCTTTAAGAATAAAATAACCACCAATTGCAAGCATAAAGGTTTGCGTACTTATAATAAAAAGAACGTTTGCAACTGTTGTATATTTCATTGCAAACATATATGCGCCACTTCCAGATGCATATAATGCACCACAAACTATTCCGATCAAACCAAGGCTTTTAAATTTTTTTATGACTTGATTTTTTGACGTAAAAAACAGGAATATCAAAACAGCTGGGGTAAAGAAAAAGGAACGCCAAAAATAAATGGTCCACACATCTTGATTTTCAAATAATTTAAATAACGCACCACCAGAGCTTAAAAATAGACCGCCAAGCGATACTAACAAAAAACCAGGTATTTTATAATTGGATATCATTAGGCTTTAGTTTAAAACAATATTTATGAAATTAGGTTTTATTGGAACAGGCACTATTGCAACATCGGTCATTGAGGGCTTACTTAAGTCAAAAGCGAAGATTGGGCAAATTAATATTTCCACAAGATCATATAAAAACTCAATTAAATTGAGAAAAAAATCGAAGAAAATTAGAGCTTACTCAGAAAATCAAGATATCATTAATAATTCGTCAATTGTCTTTATTGGTTTATTGCCAAAAGTTGCAAGTAAAGAATTAAAAACCTGCCAATTTAAAAAAAGTCAAACAATTGTCAGTTTTGTCTCTACATTAAATATTAAGAGTTTAAAAAAGCTGTGTAATCCAGTAAAAAAAATCGTAAAAGCTGCTCCTCTGCCAATGGCATCAGATGGACTTAGCCCAACAATAATTTATCCAAATCATAAATTAATTAAAAGTTTATTTGAGTTAACAGGATCTGTGATAGTTGCAAAAAATGAAAATCAAAATAACCATCTATGGGTAATGTCATCTTTTATGGCAACTTATGCCTCAATAATAAATTTGTTGAAAAAATACCTTTTAAAGAACAAAGTTAATAATGAGGATGCAAACAAGTATTTAAATATCTTTCTAACAGGAATGTTATTTGAATTTAATCATCAAAATTTTGATTTAAATAAATCTATAAAATCTCTACAGACTAGAGGTGGTATTAATGAGGAGTTACTAAAAAGATTACAAAAAGATAAATTTTTTAAAAAAATAGATGTTAATTTAAAAAAAATTTTTTTAAGATTAAAAAAAGCAAACGATAAATAAAGGGAATTTTATGTTTAATGAAGTTAAAGGTAACTGTAAAACGCCAGATAAGGAGACTCAAAATTATAGATTAAATCACACAATGATTAGAGTAAAGGACCCTTCAAAATCTGTAGACTTTTATACGAGGGTAATGGGAATGAAATTGTTACGAAAAATAGATTTTCCTGCAGCTCAATTCTCATTATATTTTTTAGGAACTTTTGACTCAAAAGAAGCAGAGGATATTCCTGAAACAGATGATGATAAACGTGCATGGGTTTTAANACAAAAATCAATTTTGGAGTTAACTCACAACCACGGTACTGAAAATGATGCGAATTTTAATTATCATGATGGAAATAAAGAACCTCGTGGCTTTGGTCATATTGCTTTTAAAGTTCCTGATGTTCTCGAGGCCTGTAAGAGATTTGAAAAACTAGGTGTTACATTTCAAAAAAAACCAGCNGATGGAAGAATGAGTAATATTGCATTTATAAAAGATCCCGACGGTTACTGGATTGAAATTGTTTAATGCAATATTTGGAAATTGAACAAGCTATAGAACTATTAAAAAATAATAAAAAAAATATCTCATTTTTAGATATTAGAGAAAGAAAGCAATACNTCNATGGTTTTGCTTTTGGTTCAGTGAATTGTCCATTTTCTAAATTTAAATATTTAATAAAAGAATTAGTCCCAGATTTAAATACTAACCTAATATTGATTGGTGTNAAAAATAACAATCAAANAAATCAAATACAAAAAATACTTACAAAATTTAGGTATTGCAGATCATATATTATCAAAGGGGATTATAAAAATTGGAAAAAACACAAACTTCCCCTATGGGCAGGAGAATATACTTTTTCAAAAGCATTTGGCGAATGGATAGAAATTACATCAAATATAAAAAATTTATATGCTAAAGAACTTAATAAAATTCACAAAAAAAATCATAACTATTTACAAATTGATGCAAGACCTAAAAAAGAATTTGAAAAATTTTCTCTGCCTCAATCGGTTCAATGCTCTGGNGGTGAATTACCGTGTTATNTAAATAATAAAGAAAATTTAAAAAAAAATTATATTGTTCATTGTGCTGGTAGAACAAGAAGTATTATTGCATACCAAACATTGAAAGATTTTGATTTTGAGAATAAAAAATATGTTTTAAATGGTGGGACACAAAACTGGGTGCTAAATGGGTATGACCGTAAATTTAAAAATAAGTCAAAAATTAAATCTACAAAAATAAATTACAAAGATGATTTAAAATTAGCAAATAGTGTTGCTAAAAAATTTAATATCCCATCAACTCAAATTGAGAGTAAACAAGCTAATTCCTATAATTTCCAGATAAATTCTGAAATTAAAAATTTTAAAAAAATACCTGGTTGGAAACGGGTTAATGCAACAACACTAATACAAAGCACAGATAAATTTATATCATCAACAAATACTAAAGTTTTAATATTTTCTCACATTCCAAGCTCAGCTGTCTTTACTGTTATATGGTTAAGGCGAATGGGTTACCAAGCAATATGGCAAAAAAGAAATGCTCGTAACATTAAAAAAAATTATAAATNAACAAAACCTGATCCTACTTATTTTTTTCCAAGAAGGCATCTCGGCAGTAAATCTGATTCGAAAGGTTATTTAAATTGGGAACATTCTTTAATACCGACAATTAAAAAATGGGGTTGTAAGAATCCATGGTTATCAGCAAATCAAGAAGACTTAAGCAAAGTTAAACATTCAATATATAAGATTTATAAAAACTTTTAATCTATTAAGGGTATAAAATTTCTTTAGACCAAGAGTCCCCAATACGGCTATAACATAACCTTTGATGTAATCTATTTTTGACATCTTTCCAAAATTCTATTTTGTATGGAGTTAGAGCCCANCCTGACCAGTATGATGGTCTTGGAACTTTGTTTTCATCAGGATATTTTTTTTTAAATTCTTCAATTTTTTCTTCGAATTCATCACGATGTTTCATGACCTCAGACTGAGATGACGCCCATGCACCGATTCTGCTTTCATAGGCTCTGGAATTATAATAATCATCTGCTGTTTTGCTATCAACAAGTTCGACTGAGCCTTGGATACGAACCTGTCTTAGTAATGATTTCCAATGAAAACACATAGATGCTTTTGGGTTATGTCTAAGATCCCTGCCCTTTTTACTCTCTAAATTAGTGTAAAAAATAAAACTTTTATCTGTTAACCCCTTGAGAAGAACAACGCGATTATCCGGCTGACCTGCGCTATCAACTGTTGCTACATTGAATGCGTTTGGGTCATTAGGCTCATTTTTTTCCGCTTCTTTCATCCAGATTTTGAATAAATCGAATGGATTTTTTTCATCCAAAAAAGCTGTATCTAATCCTAATTTTTCATTCATAATTAAGCCAAATTAACCTATATAATACTTAGAATGTCATTCAATACTTTTGGGAAATTTTTTAGATTTACAACATGGGGTGAGTCCCATGGGCCAGCGCTAGGATGCGTAGTTGATGGCTGTCCTCCTAATATTCCTTTAAAAGAAAGAGATATTCAAATTGAGTTAAACAGAAGAAAACCTGGTCAATCTAAATTTGTAACTCAAAGAAAAGAAAGTGATACAGTGCATATCTTATCTGGTGTGTTTGAAGGTAAAACAACTGGGACTCCAATCTCACTAATTATTTATAATGAAGACCAAAAGTCTAAAGATTACAATGATATTAAAAATAAATTTAGACCTGGACATGCAGACTTTACTTATTTTAAAAAATATGGAATTAGAGATTACAGAGGCGGTGGAAGATCCTCTGCAAGAGAAACTGCAGCTCGTGTTGCAGCTGGAGCAATTGCAAGAAAAGTTTTACAAGTGAAGCTTGGGAAAAAATTTAATATCGTTGGCGCTGTTACACAAGTTGGTCCAATATTTTCAAATCCTAATAATTGGGATGATAAACAAATAAATAGGAATTCTTTTTTTGCAGCTGATAAAGAAGTGGTATCTATTTATGAACACTACTTAATGGATATTAGAAAATCAGGAAGCTCATGTGGTGCAATGATTGAACTTAGAGCAAGGGGTGTTCATGTTGGTCTTGGTGCTCCAATATATTCTAAACTTGATGCAGATATTGCTGCAGGGTTAATGAGTATTAATGCAGTTAAGGCTGTTAATATTGGTGCAGGCATGGAAGCAGCAACTTTAACTGGAGAAACAAATTCGGATGAGATGAGATCCTCAGGCAAGCAAGTTAAATTTAAAACGAATAAGGCTGGTGGAATTCTTGGCGGAATTTCATCTGGTCAAGAAATTGTTTGCTCATTTGCTGTAAAGCCAACATCTTCAATTCTTAATACTCGTCAAACAATAAATAAAAAGGGAGCTAATACAAAGATATCAGTCAAAGGAAGGCATGATCCTTGTGTAGGCATTCGTGCAGTTCCAATTGGTGAAGCGATGCTTGCTTGTATTTTGCTTGATCACTATTTGATGAATAAGGGACAATGCAGTAATTAGTGATCCCTTTAAAAGACGACAATCCAACTTATTCAACTCCAATAATAACTTATTCAATTATTGCAATTTGTGTAATGGTTTTTTTATTAGAGTTATCATCCCCAAACTATAATAACGGTGCAATTTTTTATTCTTGGGGAGTAATTCCTGCATCCTTAATTCATGATATGCAGTTGCCGAGTGAAGTCTACAGAGTTCCTCCAGTTGCTACATTGTTTACTTCAATGTTTATGCACGGTGGTTTTATGCATCTCATCGGCAATATGTTGTATATGTGGATTTTTGCCGATAACATCGAAGATGAACTTGGTAAAACTAAGTTTATTATATTTTATCTTCTTTCAGGAGTAGCAGCAGCGTTAACCCAAGTATACATGAATACAGAGTCAACAATTCCCATGGTTGGTGCAAGTGGAGCAATTGGTGGAGTTCTTGGTGCTTATATCGTTAACTACCCAAGAGCAAAAGTATTGGTCTTAATTCCTCTTGGTTTTTTTTCTCAAATCATAAAAATTCCAGCAATTTTTGTTTTAGGTATTTGGTTTCTTCTTCAATTTGTTAGCTCAGCGTTAACCAGCAGTGCTGGCGGAGGGGTTGCTTATGGTGCTCATATAGGAGGTTTTATTTTTGGGGCTGTCGCAATTCTATTTTTCAATCGTGGGTATAAACAAAGGTCAATTAGGAAGAAAATAAGCAAAAAAAACAAAAATCCTTGGGACCGAAAATAGGGTGTCACATAGGGTTTTATTCCCTAAAATGGGTGTGGACTATATTGAGAAAAAGGCAAGTAATAGCTTTAATGTGCCGTTATGAAATTTTTCAAATGCCCATGTTGTAATAAGCTACATTTTACCAGAGTTAATGGTCTAACATTTGAAAATACATACAAAACTCTTCAAGAATTCACTATAAAAAAAAGACTAAAATGCAGTAAATGTCACAATAATCTTGCAATATTTATTCATAATAAAACCTCAGAAACTAAANTAATTTGGGAAGAATATTACAAAGTTTACGATGATGCCTTTNAAAAGCAAA
>NYVZ01000008.1:0-16625 GCA_002684895.1 Pelagibacteraceae bacterium | reverse complement strand
TTTCAGAANGAAAAAGATCAAATANTAGNGATAGANGACGAACAAGAAAAACAAAGACAGCTAGAAATAGTACTAAAAAAAATTAGACAGTTACAAAACGAGGTTTCTACCAATCAGTCAAAATTGAGAATAAAAGCAAGAGTTATTTCACCAGAAGCATCTGCTGGTATGTCTGAGCGTCTATCCTACAAATAATTAAAATAAACTTTTATTCACATTATAAAATAATAATTAAGAAATGTTCACGTTTTGATTCCTCTTTGATTCTATTTTGATTCAAATTTACAACTCTTCAGTGTATTGTTGATATCTTAACTAGTTTCCAATTTTNGGAAAAAATAATACCCAATATAGAATAANGGAATTACTGCTAAAATAGCATATTTTTGAGAAACAAAATAAGTTAAAGTCCCTACAAGCAAAGGTCCAATAAATGCTGTTGATCTTGCTGAGAAAGTGAACAATCCAAAACCTTTTCCTAAATCTTCTGGATTAAGCAAATTCATCATCAATACTCTGCTAGCACTTTGTAATGGTCCAGCAAAGACTCCAACAAACAATACCGACACAAAAAATTCTTGTTTGTTTCTTGATAAAACCAGAATTACAATTGTTAACATTAAAGCAATCAGGCAATACTTAATGACCTTTTTACTTCCAAACCTGTCATTGAAATAACCTCCAACGTAAGCTCCTATAGCTGCAATCAAATTTCCAATAAAAGCTAATACTATAAGTTCTTTTACATCAAAGCCGTGCACNCCTGCAGCATACACTCCACCACCGGTTATTAAAACTACCAAACCATCTGCATAAAATAATCTTGCTATTAAAAATGTTCCTTTTCTTGTGAGTCCCTTATCCCACAAAATACTTTTCAAACTAGGAAAGATTTTTTTTTTTTTATTAGAAAATTTTATTTTTGTATCAAGTAATACTGCAAAAATTGGAATTGAAAAAATTAAAAACCATATTGCTACTACATAGGCAATCATTCTTATATGTTCACTTGATGATTTATCTAAATTAAATAAAGTTGACTCTGGTATTAGAAAAAACTCTAATATAAAATATAACATAGGAACAATAGCTATATACCCAAGACTAAAACCCAAACCCGAAACATAACCAATATTTTTTTTATCTGAAAAATTATTAAGAAAAGAATGATAAAACATAATTGAANTTTCATAAAAAAAATTTGCTAAAAAGAAAATGATCAAGGTATAAAAAATATATTCTGTTGAGGGCATTGCATTATAAAAAAAAGTTGTGAATGTAATACAAAGCGCTGTGGAAATAATGAAAAAATATTTCCTACCGTTTTTGATGTTATCACTTATTGCACCCATTAATGTTCCAAAAATTGCAATAGCTATAGCGCAAATACCACCAGTCCATTGCCAATAAGCTGCACCTTTAACAGGATCGCCTACTATTTCTTTTGCAAAGTAAGGACCAAATACGAATGTTATAATAATAATTGTAAAAGGAGAATTAGCTACGTCAAAAAGACCATAAATAATCTTTTTCATTACATTTTAAAATCTTTTGCGGCACTCAATAAACCTGCTTTATCAAATGTTCTAATTAATTTTCCAAGATTTTTGGCAGTTTGATTGGCAAAAGGATAATGTTTTTCGATAAATGTTTCAGATAAAATTATACCGTCAACCTTTGATTTTGTTANCAGTCCTTGTTTAATCAGCTTTTCAATTTTTCTTCTTGTGGTCTCTTCTGGCATCTCAAGAATATTTGATATCGCATTAATACCAAGTTTTCTTTTAGACAAAGAGCCTGGTGCTACATGTTTAAATTCCCTAATGAAATCTTTATAAGATCCGTCTATTCCTGGATCCTCCTTGTAATTTTCATGTGTCACGTGACTTACTGTTACAATCATGATCATAAAACTATCAAAATCAAAATTATAGTACTGCTTAACTCGTCTATAAAAATCTATTAAGAATGTTTGCCAGCTGTAAGAAGCATTTGCATATTTAACATTATCAGACTCGTTCTTAACNGCATCAGCTGCGTGTTGCGCTAAATTTTTATTATCTGAACTCATCCCTTAATTAATCCCCACAATGGGTTTAAAACTATTTTAGTTTTTATGTAAAGTAAAAAACACCAAAATGGGATTTTAAAAAAAAATACTTAGAATTTAAAACCAATTTCAGAAACTAGAAAATTTCTATTTTGGGCTAGATTTGTGGAACCTATTGGGCCTTTGCCCATATTATCAATATACTTTAGTGTGACTTCTATATTTTCTGTGATGTCACCAGTAAAAATGACAGATTTAACTCCTCTTAAATTCGCTCCTTCTGCATATCCAAGATTGAAGTGAATTGGCTTATTAAATAATGAAAATAAATTTTTATTTTTATATCTCAAATCAAAAACCCTTTGTCCATAACGAACTTTACCAATCACACTACCGTCTGATAATTCTTCTCGGTAGTCAAATGAGACTGATCTATCTTTATTAAAAAATTGCTCNAAATAAATTCCTTTATGAGAGTTATCTACTTGCTTGCTAGGATTTTCATCGTGGTTAACCATTTTTAGATAGGGCGCTATTACTCTTCCTTTATCTTTATTTATATACATAAAGGCTAATCGCTGATTAATTTCTAAATTCATCTCTTCATCACCAGATGTGGTATCATTATAGTTCACAAAATAATTAAAATTTTTTATAACGAATTTAGGTGAAACTGGGTAACTTAAATGCAAATCTAAAACCGGTCCAGGTCTAGCGCTATCATAATCTTTTCCAAGATTATCAACAAGAGTAGAAAAATATCTTAAACGACCATCAACTTTTATTTTAGAAATATCAGCTGTTGCTTCAAATCCAAAAAAAATAATTGNACANATAAGATNTAAAATTTTNTTCATTTTTATTTTATAATTTTAATATCATCCTTTTTAAAAAAAACNTTTTCAATTTTATCTGCTATTTGTGCTGCATTAAGTCCAGCACGGTCATACATATTCTCAGGTGTATCTTGATCAATAAAAATATCTGGCAGTATCATTGACCTAAATTTTAAACCTTTATCAAAAAAACCTTTTTCAGATAAAAGATGTGAAACNTGTGATCCAAACCCACCAATAGAACCTTCTTCAATGGTAATTAACATTTCATGTTCTCTCGCACATCTTATTATTAACTCTTGATCAAGAGGNTTTGCAAATCTTGCNTCAACTATAGTCGTAGAAATTCCTTTGGGTTGAAGTTTCTTNGCNGCAGCTTTACATTCATTAAGTCTTGCACCAAAATTTAAAATACAAACAGTTGTTCCTTCTTGAATTAATCTTCCTTTGCCAATTTCAATTGTCTCATTAATATCAGGTAGCTCAATCCCTATCCCATTACCTCTTGGATATCTAAATGCACAAGGTGAGTCATTTATTTCAACTGAGGTATTAATCATTCTAACAAGTTCAGCTTCATCACTCGCTGCCATGACTACAAAATTTGGTAANGTAGAAAGGTAAGTAATGTCAAATGATCCTGCATGAGTTGGTCCATCAGCACCTACAAGACCCGCTCGATCAATAGCAAATCTTACAGGTAAATTCTGAATAGCGACATCGTGAACGACTTGATCATATGCTCGTTGCAAAAAAGTTGAATAAATTGCTGCATAAGGTTTATAACCTTCTGTAGCAAGACCAGCCGCAAATGTTACAGCATGTTGTTCAGCAATACCTACATCAAAAGATCTTTTCGGAAATTTATTTTTAAAAATATTAACCCCGGTTCCTGACGGCATCGCAGCTGTTACAGTTACAATCTTACTATCTCGTTCTGCATGTTTGGTAAGTGTTTCTCCAAAAACTGAAGTATAAGATGGAACGTTTGACTTTGATTTTGATTGTTCCCCTGTCTCCACATTAAATTTTGAAACACCATGATATTTATCTTTAGAATCTTCAGCTGGTTTATAACCTTTCCCTTTATGAGTAATGGCATGAACTAAAAAAGGGCCTTCGTGCTTGGAGTTTTTTACATTTTCTAAGACAGGCAAAAGATGATCAAAGTTATGGCCATCTACAGTACCAACATAGAAAAAGCCCATTTCTTCAAATAATGTCCCTCCAACGGCTAATCCTCTTAGATACTCTTCCGCTTGCCCAATGCCCCTTTTTAAAGATTTTGGAAATTTGTTCGANAATTTTTTAAAAAATTCTCTAAATCCAATATATTTTTTTCCTGATAAAAGTTTTGCNAGATACGAGCTCATAGCACCTACGGGAGGTGCGATTGACATATCATTGTCGTTTAAGATCACTATTAATCTAGAGTCCATCGATCCAGCGTTGTTCATAGCCTCATAGGCCATCCCAGCNCTCATAGCACCGTCACCAATGACAGAAATGATATTATTTGTTTTGCCGTCTAAATCTCTTGCAACNGACATCCCAAGTCCTGCTGAAATAGACGTCGAACTATGTGCTGCNCCGAATGGATCATATTCACTCTCAGCTCTTTTGGTAAATCCAGACAANCCTTTACCTTGTCTTAAAGTTCTAATTTTATCTCTTCGCCCAGTAATAATTTTATGAGGATAAGCTTGATGACCAACATCCCAAATCAACCGATCTTTTGGTGTATCAAAAATATAATGAATAGCCAAAGTAAGCTCTACTACGCCAAGCCCAGCACCTAAATGTCCTCCTGTAGTTGATACAGCATCAATAAGCTCTTTTCTTAATTCTTCAGCAATTAATGGAAGTTCCTCTTTGCTAAATTTTCTCAAATCATGTGGAAAATTAATTTTATTTAATAATGAGCTCATAATTTTAAAATAATATCTGAATTAAAATAGAATTGAACAAAAAAAAAGGGGCCCGAAGGCCCCTTTAATTAAAAAAGTAATTAAATTACTTTTGAGATGCAGGTGTCATTTGCTTCGCTGCTGCATAAATTACTAAACCAAAACCGATTTTGTTTAAGAAATCAGCTAAGTTGTAAATTACGTTTAAAGTTACAGCGTCAGCACTACCCATCATTAGACCAAATAAATAGCCTAAAGGATAGATTGACCAACCAATAGTTACAACCCATTTACAGAAGTTAAATGCTCCTGCAGCTGGACCTTTCATCNTATTAGCGATTTGTCCTGCTTCACCAGCAAAAATTTCGTATAAGATGTAAATCCATCCAGCCATACCAATGAAGAAACCAGCGTTAACGTTTATCATTCCCGCTTCTCCGGCATAACCACCGATAAGCATCACTAAAGTACCAACTAGCAATCTCCAGAAAATTCCTGATGGAACTTTTCTAACTGCTGTTAGTATAAAGTAAAACTCTAACATTTGTAATGGAACTGTCAGTAACCAGTCGATATATCTAAAGACTGTTGGACTTTTTCCAGTGCTGATCCATACACCTCTCATATACATGTAGTGTACGAATGCGATACCGCAAACTAAGCCCATTAAAGTTACAGAAGTTCTCCAAGAAGCTTTTACAGAATTTCTTTCTACGAAAAAGAAAACTGTAGCAGCTAACATAGCCATTGAGATAACCCAGAACGAAATACCGACTAGATCACCTGGCTGAAGTAACACTTCTTTCATATTTTTCTCCTTTTTGTTTAAACAAAAAAAGCGAAGCCACATGGTTTCGCCTTTAACTGCGTCACTTTATACTGAAATTTGATTATTTAAGAAGCCTAAAATTGAAAAAATTCCACAGAAATAGTGTTTTTTTCCTGAAAAAACACAACTTTTAAGATAGTTTTTCCCCATAATAGAATGATTAATATAAAGAGAGTTGTCGTAATTGGTTCTGGTTTTGGTGGGATAGCAGCNGCACTTCGACTAAAAGCTAAAGGTCATGATGTTACTATCGTTGAAAAGCAAAATGATTTGGGGGGAAGAGCTAGGGTATTTAAAAAAGAAGGCTATACTTTTGATGCTGGACCTACAGTCATAACTGCACCTCATTTGATTTATGAACTTTTTGAATTNTTTAATAAAAATTATCAAGATTACATTAAAATAATTCCTCTAAAAATTTGGTATCAATTTATCTTTGATGATCTTTCTAAATTAAATTATGGAGAAAATTTACAGGAGCTCCTTCAAGAAATTAAGCAAATAAATCCAGANGATAAAAAAGGTTTTGAAAAACTTCTAGAACAATCAGAAAAGATTTTTGATATTGGTTTTGCAAAATTGGCGGACAAACCNTTCCATCGGGTTTGGTTTATGCTNAAACANATTCCCTCCTTGNTAAAATTAAAAAGTTACAACTCTGTTTACAAATTTATTTCAACTTATATTAAAAATGAAAAATTAAGAAAAGCATTTACTATTCATCCACTTTTAGTAGGTGGCAATCCCTACAGCACAACTTCAATTTATGCNCTTATTCTTTACCTCGAAAGAAAATGGGGAGTGCATTACTCGATGGGTGGAACTGGAAAAGTTATTTCAGGTTTAGAAAAACTGATGGATCAAGTTGGNATTAAAATTATTAAAGGTCAGGAAGTTTTAAAAATTAATCACGAAAATAAAAAAGTAAAAAATGTAGTATTAAAGAATACTTTAAAAATCGAAGCCGATATAGTTGTTTGTAATGCTGACCCTCCAAAAGTTTATGATGANTTTATATTTCCTAAAATAAATAATAAATTTTTTGACATCAAGCGTCAAAGGTTGAAATATTCTATGGGCTTATATGTATTTTATTTTGGAACAAAAAAAAAATATGAAAATATTGAACATCATACTATTTATCTAGGAAAATCCCACAAAAAATTATTAAATAAAATTTTTAATTCAAAAGAACTTGATGATGATTTTAGTTATTATCTTCACCGACCCTCTGCAACCGATNCAACAATGGCTCCTGAAGGAAAAGATTGTTTTTATGTTTTAGTTCCTGTGCCAAATAATCAATCTAAAATTGATTGGAAGGAAAAAGGAGAAAGTTTTAAAAATAAAGTTATAAAAAAATTAGAGGAAACTTGTATACCAGAGCTTTCCAAATATATTGAAGCTGAAATTTTTGTGACTCCTGATTATTTTGAAAGAGAGCTAAATACAAAGTACGGATCAGGATTTTCAATAGANCCGATCTTTACTCAATCAGCATATTTTAGATTCCATAANCAATCTGAACTACTTGAAAATTTATATTTTGTAGGTGCAGGNGCTCACCCTGGAGCTGGNATTCCAGGTGTATTATCATCTGCAAAAGTTTTGGATAATCTTAATATTTAGTTATGAAAAATGATTTTAAAAATATTTTGAAAAAACATGCAAAATCTTTTTATTTTGCAGGTCTACTTTTAGAAAAACAAACTTTAAATGATGCAGCAATATTATATGCCTTTTGTAGGCAGCTTGACGATGCAGCAGATAATAATGACCCAGATAAGTCAAATGAACTCAAGAATTTAATACAAGATTACAGGCAACCAATATCTTTAAATTCTATAAATCAATCCTTTAAAAAAATTCAAATTAAATATGGCTTAAAACAAAAATTTATTGACGATTTAATTTTAGGCGTATCTTCAGATACTAATTTTAAACAACCTCAGAATCTACAAGAACTACTACTTTATAGTTACCAAGTCGCTGGGACAGTTGGAGCCTTAATGACCAGAGTTCTTGGGGCTAATCATCAAAATGCAGAAAGATTTGCAATCGATCTTGGAATTGGTATGCAGCTGACTAATATATCAAGGGATATAAAAGAAGACTCTCTGAATAATCGAATTTATATTCCTAGAGATATGCTTCCAAATGATTGCTCTTTGGGGAATATCTTAAATGATAGAAATAAAGAGTGTATTTTTAACGCTACAAACCAAATTTTAAATATAGCCGAAAAGTATTATCAAAGTGGCATTGATGGAATTTATTTTATNCCTCATAAAAATAGATTTAGTATTCTTATAGCGGCAATACTTTATAATTCAATTGGAATAAAAATTTTGAAAAACAAAAACCTTTATCTAAAAAAAAGAATTTATTTAAATACCTTTGAAAAAACTTTTATTCTAATAAAAAACTATTTCACAAAAAATAAAAGATACAAAAATACAGAACCAACTCACCAAACAAATGAGCTTCATACACCCTACCAACTACTATCATGACTTATGATATCGCTATAATTGGAGCAGGTTGTGCAGGATTATCTTTAGCATATCAAATTTCAAAAAATAAAAATATTAATAAAAAAATTATTATTCTAGATAAAAAGTCAGAATTTAAAAAAGATCGTACTTGGTCATTTTGGAAAATCGATGAGCACGATTTTGAAGATTGCTTAGAAAAGCAATGGTTTAGATTTAATTTAAAGCTTCAAAATCAATTAAAATTATTTGAAAAATCTATCTATCCATATCAAACAATTAATAGCTTAAAATTTTACGAAAAAATTCAAAGTACATTAAATGATAATTTTGAGTTAAAGCTTAACTCAAATATCAAAACAATAACTAAACAAAACGATATATTTGAAATCAAAACGGAAAATATAAACATAAAATCTAAACTAATTTTTGACAGTCGTGTTCCAAAAGCAGATCCAGGAAATTTATATCAACATTTTTATGGGTATGAAATCGAGACAATAGAAAATCATTTCAATGAAAATATTGTGACCTTAATGGATTTTAATTGTGAACAGAAAAATGGGGTTCATTTTTTTTATATTCTACCATTTNCCAATAATAGAGCATTAATTGAAACGACTTGGTTATCTTATTTAAATGNTTTAGATAAAAAAAATTATATCAAAGAACTCGAANCATATATTCAAAATAACTTAAAGATAAAAAACTATAATATTATAAGAGAAGAAATTGGNGCAATACCAATGTTTAGAACAAAATCCCAAAGTGATCATGGGCATTTTAATATTGGCTTACGTGGNAATATNAATCGAATGAGCACTGGTTACGCATTCCCTTATATTCAGCAACACTCAAAAATAATTGCTAATACTATTGATAGCTTGTCTTTTAAAAAAATAATTTCCACTAAATATGAATTTTTTGATCGTTTATTTATTCAAGTGTTAAAAAATAACATGTCAATAATGCCAAATATTTTTTTTAAAATATTTAATGAACATTATCAAAATCAGGTAATTCGTTTTTTATCTAGTAAAGGAAGTTTATTTGATGATTATCAAGTAATCAGAACAATGCCAAAAAAATTATTTTTAAAGAATTTACTTCGCTATGGAAATTAAAAAAATTCACCAATTTTTTTTATTTGTTTTTTCAATATCTGGTTTGATTTTTTATTTATTATTAAAAAATAATATTATTAGTGATAATCTAAATTTGCTTCTTTTTTGTTTTTTTATGATTTTAATTCTCGGGGTATCTCATGGTGCTCTAGACCATTGGCGAGGTAAAAAAATTTTTCATCCGCTACTTAAGAAAAAGTGGTCTGTACTATTTTACCCAGGTTATATTTTACTAAGTCTAACGGTCATTTTTGGCTGGACTCTCTTTCCAGTGATAGCCTTATTATTATTTCTTTTAGTTGCTAGTTATCATTTTGGAGANGANGACCTTCGTTTTTTTATCAAAG
Organism: Pelagibacteraceae bacterium; assembly: GCA_002684895.1. GTDB lineage: Bacteria > Pseudomonadota > Alphaproteobacteria > Pelagibacterales > Pelagibacteraceae > HIMB114. The sequence continues at coordinate 7,040 of NYVZ01000008.1, read as the reverse complement.
GTAAAGGATATTTATTTAATCTANTATGTTTCTTTAAAGGTTTATTAATAATTACTTTATCATTTCATTATAATCATGGGACTACTGCTATCTTTTTTGAATATTTAATGGTTTCATCAATACAATATGAAGAACTCACTCAGTTGAAATCATTGTTATTTTCAATTAATTTAATTTTTGTCATTNTAGGTTTGGTTTTCTTNCTAAGAAAACAGATAGATAAANTAGTTCTAATTTTATTTGAAATTATTTTTATTACACTTNCTTTTATATATTTGCCTTTAATTTTAGCATTTTCAATGTATTTTTGTTTCTTGCATTCTTCTAAACATATTATTGGATTAGCTTTAGANTTAGATTCAAAAAATATCATGAATGGGCTAAAGTTGTTTGCTATTAGGGCTACACCGTTAACTGTTCTAACTGCGATTTTTGCATTTCTTTCACTTTATTTTTTAAATGAAAATATTAATCAGAATATTGTACAAGTTATTTTTATAGGTTTAGCTTCACTTACGCTTCCTCATATAATATTAGAGGTGTTGGATAGANGAAATGGATAATAGCTTAAAAATACTTTTATGTGCTCCCAGGGGTTTTTGTGCAGGAGTAGATAGAGCAGTAGATATTGTTGAAAAAAGCTTAGAAAAATTTGGTTCTCCTATTTATGTAAGACATGAAATTGTACATAATAAACACGTAGTTCAAACTTTAGAAAAAAAGGGTGTAGTTTTTGTAAATGAACTGGATGAAATAAAGGATAAAACTAGACCTGTAATTTTTTCAGCACATGGTGTCGCTAAAAAAATTTACCAAGATGCAAAATTTGAAAATTTACAATTTATTGATGCTACCTGNCCTCTAGTTTCGAAAGTTCACCGTGAAGCAGAATTATTAAATAAACAAGGATATCAAATAATATTAATTGGTCATAAAAATCATCCTGAAGTAATTGGTACGATGGGGCAATTGTCGCCGGGTGAGGTCTTATTAATTGAAAAAATAGAAGATATAAATCGCATCAATATATCAGAAGATAAAATTGCCTATATCACACAAACTACTTTATCAGTTGATGATACTAAAGATATTATTGAAGCACTTGTAAAAAAATTTCCAAAAATAAAAGCTCCTATTAAAAGTGATATTTGCTATGCGACAACAAACAGACAAAGTGCTGTAAAAAATATAGCTGCAAAGTGTGATGTTTTTTTTGTTGTTGGAAGTAGGCAGTCCTCTAATTCACAAAGATTAGTTGAAGTTGCAAAAAAAAATGGAAGTGGGGAAAGTTTTTTAGTACACCAAGAATTTGAATTACCTAAAAAAATTATTGAAAATGCAAAATGTATTGGTGTGTCCTCTGGAGCATCAGCGCCAGAGGTTTTAGTTGATCAATTACTCAATCGTATCAAAGAAATTCGAAACATTAAAATTGAAGAAGTTGAGATTATAAAAGAAAATGTTGAATTTAAACTTCCGAAGGAATTAAGGGTAAATTAATTTTTTCTATCAACTATAAAATGCATGCAATCTAATAAAGAATTAGTTTTGTTCAAAGATTTCAAGTCTTGTTGAATTTCTATTTGTAGTTCNTTCATTAATTTTTTAGTTTCCTCTTCTCCTAGATAATCAATCAAAGTATTTTTACCTTTTGCTGCATCTTGCTGAACAGGTTTACCTAAGGTGTCTTCATTTCCATATTTATCTAAAAAATCATCTGTGATTTGAAATAACAAACCTAACTTTATACCAATACTTTTAAATTTTTCCTCTAAGTCTTTTTTATCTGCCAGAATAGCGGCAGCCTCTATACAAAACCCCATGAGAGCTCCAGTTTTTTTGTTTTGCATACTGATAATATTATTCTTATTCNCCTTTTCATTTTTTAAACTCAAATCATAAAATTGACCTCCTGCAATTCCTAAATGTCCTGAGCATGAGGAAAGTGCGTAAATTATTTTTATTTTTTTTTCGTTACTTAAATTAAAGTTAAGATTTGAAATAATTTCAAAAGCCAAAGTCAATAAGGAGCTGCCAGCTAGGATTGCTGTAAATTCACCATAGGCTTTATGAGTACTTTCTTTTCCTCTTCTAAAATCATCATTNTCCATCGCGGGCAAATCGTCATGAATTAAAGAATAACTATGAATACACTCAACAGCTGCTGCAATAGGTATATATTCCTTTTCTTGCACATCAAAAATTTTACAAGCTGAGTGTATAAGATAAGACCTGATCATCTTACCACCAGAAAATAATCCGTAATTCATAGCTTCGTAAAGCTTGCTATCAGAAGATTGTTTCTGCAAATAATNTTTTAAATAAGCATTTACTTTTTCAGCCACTACTTTTAAATCTTGCTGAATATTTGGCATTAAATATTATTTTTTTTTTCTTGAAAATGGTTTTTCTGTTACGTTNCCATCTTTATCAATCTCTATTTGATCAATTTTCATGTTTGCTTCTTTTAATTTTTGATCGCAATGCTTTTTAAGCTGAATACCTCTTTGGTATTTTTCAATAGATTCTTCTAATTCTATTGATCCATTTTCTAAGTCAGAAACTATGGCTTCTAGTTCCTTCATNGCATTCTCAAAAGACAGTTTTTCAATATCTGGGTATTTATTTTCTTTATTCATTTGTAGATTTTATTTTTAAGCATAATAAATATTCCATAATGAAAAACTATTCAAATATCTACAGACCAAATCAAAAAAATTTGTCTAAATGCTCAAAGATACTTAAAAATCACGGTGTTTGCGCTTTACCAACCGAAACGGTCTACGGATTAGCCGGTAATGCTTACTCCGAAAAAGCAATCAATAAAATCTATAAATTGAAGAAAAGACCACGTAAAAATCCTTTAATTGTNCATTTTGATAAATTGCAATCTATTCAAAATGAAACGGAATATAATGTTCTTTTATCAACAATTTATAAAAAATTTTCACCTGGTCCGATTACCTATGTTTTAAAGTTAAAGAAAACATCTAAAATCTCAAATAAGATTATAAACAAAAATGGAACCATTGCGTGCAGAGTTCCTGCAAATAGATATTTCAGAAAAATTATTAAATTATGCGGTTCACCACTAGCTGCACCAAGCGCAAATATTAGTAACAACCTGTCCCCTACTTCGTCTTACGATGTTTATGATGAATTTAAAGAAAAAATTAAATTTATTCTTGATGATAAAAAATCAGAAATTGGACTAGAGTCAACAGTGATAAATCTTGTCGGGCAACCTAAAATCTTAAGACCGGGAAAAATTCATATAGGAGAAATAAAAAAAATAATAAAAAAAATATCAAAAAATAAATCAAACCAAATATTNTCACCCGGCCAACTTAGGAGACACTATTCACCAGGTGTTCCTGTATATTTAAATAGAAANAAACCAAAAAACAATGGNGCACTTCTAGTTTTTGGAAAATCAGATTTAAAAGGAAAGAATATATTTTATTTATCAAAGAGAAAATCTCTTCTCGAAGCTGCAAAGAATCTTTATTCTAAATTAAGATTAATTAAAAAANATGGCTATAAAAATATCTCAATAACCAAAATTCCAAATAAAAGTATTGGAATTGCGATTAATGATAGGTTAAAAAGAGCNTCTTCATAAAATGATAGAAGTTAAAAATTTACAAAAAAATTTTGAAACCATAGAAGCGGTTAAAAGAATTAATTTTAATATTAAAAAAAACCAAACTTTAGCTTTATTAGGTCCTAATGGATGTGGCAAAACTACTACTATTGGAATGTTGTTAGGTTTAATCACGCCTTCTTCTGGTCAAATATTTATAAATGAAAGTGAATTAAATTATAAAGATCATCAATTTTTAAATATAATGAANTTTGCTTCACCTTATGTTGAATTGCCAAAAAAACTTACAGTTCTTGAAAATCTTAAAGTTTACGGAAGAATGTATTTAATTAAAAACCTCAAAGATAAAATCGAACAAATAGTAGAAGACCTTAATCTTAAAAATTTTTTAAATAAAAAAACAGGAGAACTTTCGTCAGGCCAAAAAAATAGAGTATCACTTGCGAAATCACTAATAAATAATCCAAAAATTTTACTTCTTGATGAACCAACGGCCAGCTTAGATCCTGATACTGGAGATTATATTAGAAGCTATTTGGAAAAATACAAAACCGAAAACAATATAAGTATTTTATTGGCATCTCACAATATGGATGAGGTGATGAGGCTAAGCGATTATGTATTAATGATGAAAGAAGGACAAATTATAGACCAGGGTACCTCACAAGATTTAATAAGCAAACATGGTAGAGAAAATCTTGAGCAGGTTTTTTTAAAACTAGTCAGGGAGAAAAATGAATATTAAAAGATCATCTTCATTAATATTAAGGCACTTTTATTTAATACGATCTTCATTCCCAAGAATTTTTGATCTAATTTACTGGCCAACTGTTCAAATTATACTTTGGGGATTTGTTTCAAAATTTTTTACAATGCATAGTGACTACTTTAATAATGTTGCTGGCGTCATATTGAGTGCTGCAATACTTTATGACTTTTTATTTAGATCTAGCATTAGCTATAATATGCTATTTTTAGAGGAAATTTGGAGTAGAAACATAATTAACTTGTTTGTTTCTCCTTTAAAAATTTCAGAAATTATTTTTGCCCTAACATCATCTGCATTGGTAAGAACCTTGATCGGATTGGTCCCGGCAGCTTTTATTGCAATTCCATTATTTGGAATATCAATATTTGAGCTTGGGGTACCATTAATTCTCTTATTATTTAGTCTTTATTTATTTGGTATCACACTTGGTCTTTTGGTTACTGCTGGATTAGTAAGGTTTGGGCCTTCTTTTGAAAGTGTTGCTTGGGCCAGTCTGTTTTTTATTGCACCATTAGGATGTATTTATTACCCAGTCGAAATTTTACCAAATTGGATACAGCCAATTGCACTAGGTTTGCCACTAGCTCATATATTTGAAGAGACTAGAAATATTTTGGTTAACCAAACAGTGAATTTAAAAAATATTTATTATGCAATAGCACTAAACTTAATATATTTGATTGTAGCAATATCCATATTTTATAAATCTTTTTCAGGTGCAAAGAAAAACGGTACATTNGTTAATATTGGTGAATAATTTGAATAACAATACAAGAAATCAATATATTATTATTATTTGTTTATTTTTTTTAAATAATTGCACAGTTTCTCATCAGACTAAAACTATTATTGAAAANGAGACTTGTAAACTGCAGGNGGTAAATGGCAAAACATTTTTAATATGNGATGAAAACAATAATTTAAAAGTTTTTATAAAAAAAGCTCATATAACTAAAGAATTAAAAAACTGTAAGAAAACTAACTTTGCATTAGAAAAAAAAGATAACTCTAAAAAATATACTTCAATTGTCTGTAAAACAAAATTTGGCTACGAAATTGTAAAATAATTATGTACAGTTTCAGGATTTTCTNAATCATTGAAACTTATATAATTTTCTTCTGATATCGGGTGTTTGTGGACTAAATTGTAACATTAAATAATCTAGTTTTATTGGACTGCTTCCAATTTGGGTTGGGTAGTAATCATAAAAATGCCAATATCCGCTTTTGCTAAGTAAATCTGGATAAGGTGAAAGTACATCATTTGCTCCTATACAGGCTGTGCCTCTGTAACCATATCTTTTTTTACTGTCATCAATGTACGTAAAGTAATCTCTACAAGCTTTTTTTGCATAATCTCGAGACGAAAAAATTACTATTTTTCCCTCTGTATTNTTGTTAGGACTTTTCCATCTATATGGCTCAAAATCTTGTGCGTTTTTNAAAGCATCAAGAACTACCTTTGTATGTTTGCAACGATCCTCAAGATCAAGAATGGGTTTTTTGAAAACATATTTAGCATACTTCGCAATTCCAGCAAAATCACGAGTTGTTCCTGTTGATTGAATTTTGCTAATTTCAACAAAAGCAAGATTTGCACTTGGAACAACACAGCCCATATCCATTGCTTTCCAAGAAACACGGGTATCTNCACAAGAGTTTAAGGATAATAATAAAAAAATTAATACAATAAATTTTAATTTATTTAATTTGATCATAAAAATTCCAATCGGCTAAAATATATTTATTTTTTTCATTATTTAAACAAGCGGTCGACATGGTTAAACTTTGAAATATATTATCACGAGTAATTTCTTCAAGCCAAGTACGACAAATTCCTCTGCTGTCAAAAGAGCTGTGAACAATTTTTAACTTTCCTATAAAAACTTGATCTGGCCATGTGCTTGTTTTGATATGTTTCCAAGCATAGGTTACTCCATTTTTTGGATTCATTAAAGCGGTATGAATGGCAGCGTTATGTTTGGCTAGACCCTCCTCAGGAATTTTACTACGATAAACTAAGTATCGATTAAGTAAAATGGAGCCTAGTGTTGGGTTTTCAAAATAAATTTTATTAGTAAATTCCTTTTTACCTACATCTGTAAAATGACCACTATTACTNCAGGATATTAATAATAAAAAAAAAAGAATAGAATATCTATTTAACATAATACCATTTTGACCTTTGGTCATATCCATTCATTGAACAGTATAACCCGCTTGTTTTTCTAAAATATCTTGCATATTTGTCTGTTTTGTAAGAAATGCAGTGATTACTGTCATAACCATAGACAGGTTCTGGATATTTTAATTCTGATGTACATTTTACCTCTTGAAAAACATCTTTGTCAGTTTGTTTTATAAAAATTTTGCACTCACCTTTTTTGCCAGGCTGAATTGAAGTATGCTCATTCGTAAGTCCAGGTTTTATTAATAAAGCAAAATATATCAGCAATAACTTAGTAATTATTTTCATAAATATGATTTATATCCATTTTTTCTAAAAATACGAATTTTAAACTATTTTGTTTATTTAAATTTAGAATATAATTTTATGATATGAAGTTTGTAATAATAGTAGTTATTTTTATTACGTTGCTAGCATCAGATATTTTAGTATTTGATAATGAAAAATTAAACGATTTTCTTGAAAACATTGGTAAAAAA
>NYVZ01000028.1 GCA_002684895.1 Pelagibacteraceae bacterium | reverse complement strand
TCTACCAGAATTTGAGCAGAAAATTGGTGACCTAATTAAAATTGGTGAATTAGATATAGACGCGTCACCCAATACTCCAACACGTTACTCATGTAGATCTGTACCTTCAATTTTTTTATTTAAAGCTGGAGAGGCAGTAGCAACCACAACTGGTGCCAAAACACCTGAGGACTTAGCTAGTTGGGTGAAATCTAATTTAGGATAATCAATTCAAAGTTGGGATTGTAGCAAGAACTTTATAGTTTTTGTCTACAATCACAAGTTCACCAGAGCTTGGAGCATAATCCGTATGCTCAATTGTAATTACATAGTGCGTTACTAGAATTAAATTTTTTCCATTTCCATCCCAGTTTTTAATATATTTCTTTAAAGCTTTTCGTTGTTTAGATGCATTTCCAGAAAACTCTGCTTGAAAGGTTGAATTTAACGCAAAAAAATCTTCGTATTTACCAAATGCGTAAAATGCTGTGTCTTTGCATCTGCACCATTGGCTAGATAACACTTTATCAATTTGTACTTTATTTTTTTTAAATAATTTCCCAATCTTTTTTGATTGATCGATTCCCGTTTGACTTAAGTTTCTCTGCGTAGAACATTTTTTTAAATCAAAATTAGACGGGTCACCTCCGCCAGGTGCGAGACTATGTCTGATAAATACAATTTTATTTCCCTCTCTTAAAAGGTCCCAAGCTTTTTCATTTGAAAAAGAATTTACTGGAAGAAGAAATAAAATAAGAAATAATATTTTTTTCATATGTTTTGTTCCAAAACTTTTCCTACCGAATAAAGTGAACCACAAACAACAATGATTGCATTTGGATCTTGGATTGCAAGCTGAGCGATGGCTTCGGTTGCAGAACTATTTGAGTTAGCATGAATACCTAATTCCTTTGCTTGTTTAATAATATATTTTGTTTCATAAAAATTTTCTCTTAACTTGAAACATTTTATTTCAGTTATCAGTGAACTAAAATTTGACAAATAAGCTTTTAGGTCTTTTGAGGTTAGCATTGAAAAGACTAAATATATTGATCTCTTTCCTTTTATTTTTTCCAAGTATTCAGCCAAAGATTTCCCAGCTTGCTCATTATGACCTCCATCTAGGATTAAAGTATTTGTTTCTTCATGAATATAAGAAAGTAATTTTCCATTAGTAATATGCTGTATTCGTCCTTCAATTTCTGTGTTTTTAATACCATCCGATATTTTTTTATTATCTAACTTTAAACCAAGAGATTTTAATGTTTTGATAGCAACTGCTGCATTTTGGATCTGAAAAGACCCTTTCATTGTCGGCATATCAAGGTCAATTAAACCATCATCGTCTTGAAAAATCATTCTATTATTTTCTTCATTAACATTAAAATCCTCAGAGAAAATATACCTTTTAATTTTTTTTCTTTTTAATTCTTCATCAATAAATCGTAAAACTTCATTGCTTTGTTTAGAAATAATTACGTTGGTATTGTTCTTAATAATTCCACATTTATTATGAGTTATTTCCTTAAGTGTATCTCCTAAAAAATCTTTATGGTCCATGCTAATTGGAGTTAAAACTTGTGCCTTTAAATCTTGATAGTCAACATTAGTGCTATCATATTTTCCACCTAGGCCAGTTTCCATTATATTAAAATCAGACTTTGCTTCTGCGAATACTTTAAAAGCAATACAGGTAATATATTCGAAAAAGGTAATATCTTGATTATTATTGGCTTTATCAACTTCAATAACAAAGTCGATAAATTTTTCTTCATCCAAGGGTTTTCCATTGATTAAAAATCTTGTTAAAAAATTATAAAGGAAAGGGGACTGAAATAAACTTACAGCGTATCCATGAGCTTGCAAAATTTCTTTTAAATAAAACGCTGTCCCACCTTTACCATTAGTGCCTGTTACCGTAATAACATTTTTAAGTTTTTTATGTGGATCGCCTAGATCATTTGCCAATCTTAGAACTCTATCAAGTTTAAGTTCAATTTTATCAGGATTTAGCTCGTAAAGTTTATTTAAAATAAACTGTAGTTTTTTTGAATGCGCCACCTAATTATTGATTTACAGCTTGTTCTTTCTGTTCACTATCTGCAACCGTGTTTTGTAGAGATTGACGTTTTTTAAGAAGAATAGAAACTAAATTTGTGATCACATCTCTTTGATCTTTTCTGTGTGATATCATATCAATCGCACCCGTCGTAATTACATGTGAAGATGATTGAAAATCTTCCGGTAACGGTTCAGAAATGGTTCCTTGAACCACACGCTTGCCGGCGAAACCCCAGATTGTTTTCTTACCCGGTTCCATAAGATGAAAATCACCAAGTGAGCCGAAGCTTGCACTAACGCCACCGATGTTAACGTTGGCAACTACGAAATATGGAATTTTATTTTCTTTTAACATTTGCACTCCAAGAATTGTTTTTGGCATTTGATATAGTGCAAATAAGTTTTCTTGTAGTGCTGCTCCTCCAGTAGTTATAAAAACTGTTAAAGCTGCGGCCTGATTATTTACCGCAAATTCACATGCTTCATAAAAGTTTTGTCCAGATTGTAAACTTAGTGTTCCACCATTAAAATTAAAATCAAAAGAAGAACAAACAATATCTAAGTTATTTACTTTTCCGTATGCTGAAACTAAAGATGCATTTTGTCCAGTCTTTTTCTTAGCAGATTTAAGTTGATCTTTGTATGTTTTTAATTCTGTTTTGAATTTATTAGGATCATCTAATAATTTTTTTGTCTCTATAGTCACATACTGTTCATTATCAAAAAAAATTTTAAATCTTTCATTTGCCCCAATTCTGAAGTGATAATCACATTGTGTGCAAACATAAAGGTCTTCTTTTAATTGTTTTCCTAAAAACATTTTTTTACACTCTGGACATGAATTCCAAAGCTCAGCATTTTGTAAAGGTATTTTTTTAAAAGCATTACCAATTTTAGCTTTTGCCTGTTTGGCTTTAGATANAATTTTTTCTAACCAATTTGTCATATAAGTTATTTTATTAGCATAAACTGTATAAATTTGGCTATAATATGAATACCCAAAACTTGTTGATTTATTTACATTATTTGTGATTTTAATTTTTTTACCATCTTAACAGCAGCTATTGNTGGGTTTTTTTTACCCATTANCGAATCTGTGATTGTTTTGCATAATGCACTACCAACAACTAATCCATCTGCTTTTGTTAGAGATGAAATTGTTTTGTCTGTGATACCAAAACCAATAACAATATTTTTTTTTTTATTTACTTTTTTTATTTTGTTATAATTTTCCATTATTTTCTTTGCAGATATTTTTAATTTTCCACCTGTTGTGGAAAGCATNCTGATATAATAAACCATATCATGAGANTCTTTAATAATTTTTTTTAGTCTCAGACTTGATGTTGTTGGAGCAACCAATTGTATAAAATTAATTAATTTTTTTTTTACATTTTTTAGCAAAATTTTTGTTCTCTGGCCATGGNAGGTCTACAACAATTAAACCATCAACCTTATTTTTCTTNCAATGATTAATAAAATTTTCGGTTCCAAATTGTTTAATAGTATTAAAGTAACCCATCAATATAATGGGCTTTGAAAATTTATATTTTTTATACTGATTAACAATTTTGAAAATATTTTTAGTTTTGATACCACTCTTTAAAGCTCTATGCGAACAATTTTGTATTTGGCCACCATCTGCCACAGGTGTATTATGAGGCATTCCTAACTCACAAATATCAACATACGGTGAAATAGATTTTAAGATGTTCAAAGATTTTTTTTCAGAATTGTCTCCTGCAACTGTAAATGTGAGTAGAGCAGGTCTACTTTCTTTTTTNCAGATTTCAAATGCCTGTTTTATTAAGCTCATGTTATATTTTTTTTCCTAGCCTTTTTTTTAAAATATCCCTATCTTTTTTTGCATCACCACAGCTATTTACAATAATTACAGTATCTTTATTAAGCCTTGGTGCAATTTTAATTGCTTCTGCAAATGCATGCGATGGTTCTAAAGATGGTGATATATTTTCAAATCGTGTAACTAATCGATGTGCTTCTAGTGCTTCTTCGTCAGTTGCACTTGTGTATCTTGCTCGTTTAGCATCTTTTAAAAAACAATGTATTGGTGAAATACCTGGATAATCTAAACCGGCACTTATACTCGATGTGTTACTAATTTGACCTTCTTTATCCTGAATAACGTATTGAGCTGCTCCATGTAGAATTCCAANCTTAGCATTAGTACTNANAGGAGCAGCGTGAAGTTTGCTATTTTTAGGACCTCCAGCTTCCACNCCGACAAGCTCAATTTGTTCTTTATTATAATCCATAAATGAATTCCAGAACCCCAAGGCAGAGCTTCCACCACCTACNCAATTAATCAACTTCATTTTTTTTGGAATTTTTCCAAANTCATCTTTTACTTGAACAATTAACTCTCTTGAAATTTGAGCTGTACTCCAAGCGCAAATTTTTATAAAAATATTTGGTCCAACTGTTGAACCTACACACATTGCAGTTGTATCACAATTTGACACCCAATATCTCATACATTCACTAACAGCATCAACTAGTGTTTTGCTACCTGTGTGAACTGGAATAATTTCTGCCCCATTCTTTTTTATTGCATCACAATTTGGTTTTTGACGCTCTATGTCTTTTGCACCCATAAATATTTTACATTTAAGCCCAAATTTTTTAGCCGCCATTGATAGCATTTTTCCTGCATATCCAGCACCAGTATCACCTATGATGTATTTTTTACCTGCTTTCTTACAGATTAAAGCATGAACTGTTGCATTATATATCTTATGAGCTCCACCATTTGCTTCAGCNACCACCTTGGCCCAAATTTGAGCACCACCTAAATAATTTGTNAGATTTANTAGTTTAACGAAAGGAGTAGGAGCTCCAACGTAATTTTTGAAATAATAATCTCTTTCTTTTAAGAAACTCTTATTTTTNCTAAGTTTTTCAAATAAAGAAGTTAAATCTTCAACAGGCTTTTTTAACGTTTCAGGTATGAAGTTTCCACCAAACTTCCTACCATACATGTAATTCTTATCATGTTGATCGATGATTGGAATTCCTCTTTTGATTTTCATAATTTATGTACCATATTGAAAAATTCCTTAATTTTTTTTGGATCTTTTATACCTTTTTCAGTTTCTAGACCAGAATTTACGTCAATTTTATCAGTATATTTAAGAGCAGTTTTTACATTATTAATATTTATTTTTCCTGCAAGAAAAAATTGTTTATTTTTGATTTGTTTAAGAAGATCAAAATTAAAAGCTTCTCCAGACTGACCCATAGCGGGAGTGTCTAATAAAACTTCATCTGCATCATGAAACTGTTCCATATTTTGAAGATCAATTTGTTTTGCTACTTTAATTGCCTTTATCACATGAAGGTTTGTGAGCTTTTTTATTTGCTTAATAAATTGATTACTTTCATTTCCATGTAGCTGAATACTATCGCAATAAATAGATACTTCTTTTACTTCTTGAATGTCTGGATTAACCATGACNGCCACCNTTTTTACACTATTCGGTATATTCTTTATTAATTTTTTAAGTTCAAGAATAGATATTGATCTCGGACTTTTATCGTAGTTTATAATAAATCCTATTAATCTAACACCATGATTTATACAAAGNTCGATAATTTTAGAGTCNGTATTTCCACAGACTTTAACTGTTGGAAATTTCATAATTTTAAATGATCAAAAAGTTTTTTAAAATTATTTTTTATATTACCAGATGTAATACTGCGACCAATTACTATTCCGGTAGCTTTCTGATTAATAAAAGAGTTTNTGGGCGTTGATACTCTCTTTTGATCATTTGTTTTATCACCAGGCAATCTAATACCAGGTGTTATTGTTTTAACTTTTACTAAATTATTAATTTTCAATGATTCTTTACCACTACATATAACTGCATAGCATCCAGCTTTTTTAGCAAGTTTAGCTTGATGTACNATTAATTGTTCAATTTTTNTTGTATGNCCAATTTCTTTCAATTTTTTTTGATCAAAAGAAGTTAGTGTTGTTACACCNAGCAATTTTGCTTTTGTTAATTTTTTTGCAGTTTTTATAGCTTGTGTACCAGAGCTAGTATGAATAGTGATATAATCAATGTTNTTAATATCTCCGAGTGATCTTATTGCATTTGCAATCGTATTTTCAATGTCATGTAATTTTAAATCTAAAAAAATCGGAAATTTTTTTATTGATTTAACAAAATCTCTTCCCTGTTCAGAATAAAATATTTGGTAACCAATTTTCAATCCAAAAATATAAGACCCGCTCCTTATTCTAGGAATAGATTTAATAATTAATTTTGCTTTTGAAACTGAACAATNAAGAGCTATAAAAATTATTTTTTTATTCTTCAATTGCAGTATCCTTGTTAATTCTTTGGTTTAATAATTTTGACGTTTTCCATTTAATTTTATTTTTTCTTTCAATAATTATTGCTTCTCCAGTTTTAGGATTTCTTGCATTTCTCTCAGGCATATTTTTTATTTTAAAGGTTCCAAGGCCCCTAATCTCAATATTTTTACCCTCTGACAAGGCATTGCCTAAATACTTAAAAATAGACTCAACAATTCTTTCAACATCCGTATTTGGTATTTTTTGATAATGTCCTTGCAACGTTTTTACTATATCGGACTTAACATAAGTTTTTTTTGACATGTTAANAAAGTATTGAAATTATTATAGAATTAGAATGTGAGAAAAGAAAGGACTAATCCTTTTTTTTATCTTTTTTCTCTAAAGCTTCACCCAATATTCCAGCTAATGACTGTCCAGAACTTGTTGATCCATACTTCTCAATTGCTTCATCAGCTTGCTGTTGCTCAAGTTTTTTAACTGATAGCTTTACTTTTCTTTTCACATGATCAATTTCAAGTATAGCTGCATCNATAGAATCNCCAGCTGAGAAACGATTAGGTCTTTGGTCTGATTTNTCAATTGCTAAATCTGATTTTCTCAAATTCACTTGATATCTATCTGGTCCAACATCAACTTTTAGGCCATTATCTTGTACTTCAACTACTCTCGTTGATACAATATCTCCAACTTTTTTATTATCAAAAAATGAGAAAGGATCTTTTTTTAAAGCTCTTATTGATCCATTAACTTTGTCATCTTTGATATCTATAATTTTTAATTTTACAGTATCGCCTTTATTNAAGTTATCTAAGGCTTTTGAACTTTCAATNTAATCTAGNTGTTTGTAGTGGACAAAAATATCAATATCATTATCACCTGTGTTGCAAAAAATTCCAAAATCTTTCTTAGTCACTACTTTTGCATCAACTATTGTATTAACAGGGTATTTGGAAATAAATTCATCTATAGGATTTGGTGTNCAATCTTTGTANCTTAAACTAATTTTTCGCTTATCAGTGTCGACTTCTTTCANTTTAACTTTCGTCATATCTCCAACTTTGAATACTGATTTAGGATTAACATTTTTTTGCATATGCTTAATTTCACTAGAGTGTATTAATCCCACAATACCTTCTTGCATTTCAGCAAATGCACCAAAGTCGGTCAGTTGGACAATTTTAACTTCATATTCTTTNCCAATTTTGAATTTATCTTTTATGGTTTCAAATGGATCTGGTATCATTGCTTTTACCGATAAACTCATTCTCATATTTTCAGTATCAATTTCTAGAATTTTTACTTTTATTTTTTCACCTACTGTAAACATGTCATTAAGATTTGAAATTTTAAGATGCGATACTTCACTAGAGTGCAATAAACAATCTAGACTTTCTATGCTTACAAAGCACCCATAGGACTGCACAGCTTTTATGGTCCCTTCTACTATGTCACCAACTTTATAATTTTTAATTACTTTTTCTTTATTTTTATTTTTTTCTTGCTCGATTACTTGCCTACGACTAGCGATAACATTCATCCTGACATTATCTATTTTGATAATCTGAAATTCCATCGGTTTATTTATGTATTCATTCATGTTCTTAATGGGTTTATCTGCTACTTGGCTATTTGGACAAAATGCGAATACGCCAAATATTTCGACAACCACGCCACCTTTGACTGTGTTTTTAATAATACCGGATACTTTTTCTTGTTTTTCAAATGCTTCTTCAATTTTCTTCCAAGACTTAGCTCTTCTTGCTTTTTCAATACTAAGAACAATATTTCCATTTCTATCTTCAGTCCTTTCAAGAAAGACCTCAATTTGTTTGCCCTCATCTAGTGCGTCTAATTCTGCATGAGGGATTTCATTCTTATCTACAATACCACTTGATTTTGCTCCCTTGATAAAAACATGCACATATTTGTCATCAACCTTTTCAACAGTTCCTGTTACAATGGTGTTGTCTTTTAAGATTATGTTTTCTAAATTTTCTGAAATT
>NYVZ01000027.1 GCA_002684895.1 Pelagibacteraceae bacterium | reverse complement strand
GTCTCTTAAAGTTCTTTTAATTATATCGCCTTCTTCATAAACTAAGGATGGAGCATTAGAGTCTAGAGCTTTTTCTGTAATTTGCTCCCATGTTTTTAAAGTATTTTGAAAATCTTTTTCTATTTCGTTCTTTGTTTTGTTTGCTCCCGCTGTTCTTACGATTACCCCCATGCTTTTAGGTATTTCAATTTCGTTAAGAATGTTCCTAATTTTTTGACGATCAGAAGAATTAAAAATTTTTCTTGATATTCCACCTCCTTTTGGAGTGTTAGGCATCAAAACCATATACTTACCTGCCAATGAAATAAATGTAGTTAGCGCGGCTCCCTTTTGGCCTCTTTCTTCTTTTATTACTTGAATTAAAATTACTTGTCCTGGTTTGATAACTTCTTGTATTTTATACCTTTTAATTCCAAAAGAAGATTTAATTTTTTCACGATATTCTTGTTTATTATTTTCTTTTTCTGTCTGATTCTGACTTTCATCTGTTTTATTATCTTTATTTTCTTGAGGACTATCTGGCTGAGAATTATCTTGAGCAGCATCTACAGGTTTATCTTTTAATTCTTCTCTAATTTTTTCTTCAGCCTCTCTAATTTTTTCTTTATCCTCGGATGGCAATTGATAGTAATCAGATTGGATATCATTAAAGGCTAAAAAACCATGACGTTCTCTACCAAAATTGACGAATGCTGCTTGAAGAGAAGGTTCTACTCTACTTATTGTTGCAAGATATATATTATTCTTAAAATTTAAATTGTTTTTGTCTTCAAATTCATACTCTTCGATTGAAGTATTTGATTTAAGAACAATACGAGTTTCATTAGGATGCGATGCATCGATATATAAATTTTTTTCCATTTTGTGAGAAATCCTTTTAGATGATTAAAATTTGCTATTTTTAAATTTGACATGTAATTATTTTATACAATTTTGCCGATAAATACACGATTTTAATTTTTGTATGCCTCAAGATAGTCAGAATTGTTACTATAAATAAAATTAATGTTAAAATTTATCAATTTTTCAATAAAATTTGTAATAATATTTTTTGGTATTACAATATTTTTCGTTTTTTCATCTTTGTGGTACTTTTCAGTAGGTTTACCTGATTACAAAAAACTATCAAATTATCAGCCTCCAATTTCAAGCAGAGTATATTCGGAGGATAGAAAGTTGATTGCTGAATATGCGATAGAAAAAAGATTGTTTATTCCTTTTGAGTCAATACCCGATAAAGTTGTAAATTCATTTTTATCAGCTGAAGATAAAAATTTTTTTAGCCATCCAGGAATTGATGCGAGAGGGATCTTAAGAGCAATAATTAAGAATATTAAAAATATTTCACAAAATAAAAGACTAGAAGGCGCTTCAACTATTACACAGCAAGTTGCTAAAAATTTTTTACTAACTAATGAAGTTTCTATGAAAAGAAAAATTAAAGAGGCTATTTTAGCTTTTCGAATAGAAAGAGCTTATTCCAAGGAAAGAATTTTGGAACTTTATTTAAATCAAATTTATTTAGGCCAAGGAACTTATGGAATAGCAGCAGCTAGTCTTGAATATTATGATAAATCAATAAAAGACTTAAACTATTCTGAGGCAGCCTTGTTGGCTGCTCTACCAAAGGCCCCAAGTAAATATAATCCGTATAAGTATCCAGAAGTTGCTAAATTTAGAAGAAATTTAGTTTTAGAAAATTTACAAGAAAATAAATTTATATCAAAAAAAGAATTAGCTGAATTTAAGGAATCAGAACTTAAACTTAAAAGAAGAAAAATTGAAATAGTAAATGAAGCAAATTCTTATACAGAGGAAGTTAGAAGAAGTGTTAAAGAAACCTACGGCTTCAAAAAACTTTATTCTCAAGGATTAAGCATAAGCACACCACTTAAAATAAATTATCAAATTCAAGCCTTAAAGTCCCTTAGAAAAGGTATTGAAGAATATGATCGTAGAAGAGGCTGGAGAGGTCCAGTAACTAATAAAATTAAAAACAAAAATTGGAAAAATAAAATTTCACAATTTAAACTTGATCCTACTTTAAACTGGGATTTAGCAGAAATTATTTATTTAGATAATGAAAAAATAAAATTTAAAATTATCAGTACAAAAACTGAAAACGTTAACGGGATTTTAGTTTTTAAAAATTTAAAATGGTCTATTCCAAAAAAAAAATTTATCAAAGATGTTCATAAAATCGGCGATATTATTTTTGTAAAAAAAAATAATAATTCTTGGAAATTAAAACAATATCCAAAAGTTAATGGAGGTATTGTAGCCTTAGACCCTTTTACTGGAGATGTGCTTGCTTTAGTTGGAGGTTTTAATTTTAAAACAAGTGAATTTAATAGAGTAACACAAGCAAAGAGACAACCTGGATCTGCTTTCAAACCAATTGTTTATGCTGCAGCTCTAGAAAAAGGTTTTTCTCCAAATTCAATAATTCTTGATGCTCCATTTGTTGAAAGTCAGGGCGTAGGTTTAAAAAACTGGAAACCAGAAAATTACGGAAAAAAATTTTATGGTCCTTCTACTTTAAGAAAAGGTATTGAATATTCTAGAAACTTAATGACAGTTAGAATTGCGAAAATTTTAGGTTTAGATGAAATTTTAGATTTATCAAAAAAATTAAATATCTACGAAGAGATACCGGAATTATTATCCGTCTCTTTGGGAGCTGCGGAAACTACATTGATAAATTTAACATCTGCATACGCCCCGTTTGTTAATGGTGGAGTAAAAATTGAACCTAATTTGATTTCAAGGATTCAAGATAGAAGAGGAAAAACTATTTTCCAAAAAAAAAATAGAAAATGCATAGGTTGTGATAAATTCATAAATGAGGAGATTGAACTCCCTAAAATTGAAAATAATAATGTAAAAGTATTTAGCGAAGAAACTGCTTATCAAATGACATCAATCTTACAAGGTGCCGTTCAAAGAGGGACGGCAAAAAAATTGAGATCTTTAAAAGTTCCTTTAGCAGGAAAAACAGGAACTACTAACAATAATTATGATGCTTGGTTTATTGGTTTTTCCTCCAATTTAGTAATTGGTGTATACGTTGGTTATGATAATCCAAAAACATTAGGAAAATTTGAAACAGGCTCTAAAGCTGCATTACCAATTTTTAAAGATTTTATAGAAAAAGCTTTATACAAAGAAGATTTTAAGGAATTCCAAATACCAAAAAATATATACTTAACCTCTCTCAACTACGATACGGGATTAAAAGCAGCAGCTGGAGAGAAAAATATTGTAACAGAAGCTCTTAAATTAAAAGATATTAACAATATAGATAATAATGACTTAATCTCAACAAGCGGTCGTGATAAAATAATCAAATTTAGACAGTTTTATTAATGGAAAATTTTGAAACTATATTAACAGCCACAGAAAAGTCCTTAAATAATATTAGGGGGTATCTTTGATAATAAAAATGTTGAAAAAAAGCTTAAAGAACTGGAACAAATTACTCTAAGGGAAAATTTTTGGAAAAATAAAGATCTAGTAAAAAAAACAGTAAAACAAAAAAAAATTTTCGAAGATATTTTAAATTCCTATAAAAAAACTAATAATGATTTAAATAATATTAAAGATTTATTCATATTAGCCTCACAAGAGAATGATGAAGAAACCATTCAAGACTGTACTATAAAAATTTTACAAATTTTACAAGATATCAAAAAAAGTGAAATTAATTGTTTTTTATCAGGTGAAAATGATGATTATGATATTTATCTCGAAATTCACGCTGGTGCTGGAGGAACCGAAAGTCAAGATTGGGCAGATATGCTACGAAGAATGTACATGAAATGGTTTGATAAAAAAAAATTTAAATATGAAATCATAAGTGAGCATAAAGGAGAAGAAGCAGGAATAAAATCTTCCACTGTTAAAGTTGCTGGCAATTATCTATATGGACTTATGAAATCAGAGTCTGGAGTTCATAGGCTGGTTCGTATCTCACCATTTGATAGTGGCGCTAGACGACATACTAGTTTTGCAAGTGTATGGGTGTACCCTGCAGTAGAAGACGATATCAATATAACTATAGAGGAAAAAGATTTAAGAATTGATACTTATAGATCTAGTGGAGCTGGCGGCCAACATGTGAACACCACAGATAGCGCAGTAAGGATTACTCATCTGCCTACAAAAATTGTTGTGCAGTGTCAAAACGAGAGATCACAACATAAAAATAAAGATACCTGTTTTAAAATGTTGAAAGCAAGATTGTATGAATACGAAATACAAAAAAAAGAGGAGGAAAATCAAAAAGAAATAAACACTAAAACTGATATAGGTTGGGGTCATCAGATTAGGTCTTATGTATTACAGCCCTATCAACTCGTTAAAGATTTAAGAAATAAAACAGAAAGTACTAATCCTTTAAGTGTTCTAGACGGTAATATTGATCAATTTATAGAAGAAGGAATTAAAAACAATAAATGAAAAAAATAATCACTAGTTGTATATCAATCGTACTTTTATTGTTAATTTTTTTAATTACAATTTTATTAACTATAGGAATCGAAACAAACAAGTTTAATGAATTTATATCTAAAAAAGTTTCTCAGGCAAAAAATATTGATTTAGATTTAGACACAATAAAATATAAAATAGATCTAAAAGAATTAAGTTTATTTTTAGAGGCAAAGAATCCAGAAATTACCTATAGAGAAGTTTATATTCCGGCAGAAGAAATTAAGGTATTTATTAATTTTGTTTCTCTAATTAAATCTGATGTAAAATTAAAAAAATTAAACCTAAAATTGAAGGAATTAGACATTACACAGTTAAACAAGTTATCCTCAATTATAAAGCCGTCTAATTTCAAAAGCATATTAAATAATAAGATAAAGAAGGGAAAATTAATTTCTGAAATNGAAATTTTTTTAAAGGAAGACGGCACAATAAAAGATTTTATAGCAAAAGGTACGGTTAAAAATTTAGAAGCNGAATTATTTAGTAACTTATATTTNAGAAAAATAAATTTAGGTTTCTTTGCTGATCAAAATGATATTTTAATTAAAAATATTTTTGGATATCTAGAGGATATTAAAATATCAGAAGGTGATATAAAACTAAATCTAGAAAATGGGGTTGAAATAAGTTCAAATTTTGATTCAAAAATTGATTTTAATAAAAAAACTTTTCTAAAGTACTCAGAAATATTTGAAAAATTTGAGTTGTTAAAAAATTTGAAAAGCTTAAAAGCAGATTTAAGTAATAATATTTCTTTGAACTTGGACAGTACTTACAAGATTAAAGATTATAGCTATAATATTTTAGGCAAAATTGAAAAAGGTAAGTTTGAGTTATTAAAACCTTTTAAAAATGATTATTTTCGAGATGAGTTTAAAACAGTTTATTTATCAGAACTAAAAATTAAAACAACTATAATACCTAAAAATATAAGTTTTAATGGAGAAGGAAAATATTCATTTAATAATTTAGATTTCTTAAAAATTGATTTTGAAAATAAATTTAATAAAGATTATTTGAGATCAAAACTAAATTTAAATTATAGAAATAGTTTTACACTAGATTTTATAAACTATAAAAAACCCGAAACTTCTATTGCCAACATTTACCTAGACCTAGAAAAAAAAAGAAACAATATTAATATTTATGAATTAAGTTTCAAAGAAGGAAAAAATTTAATTAAGATTAATGAATTACAACTAAAAAAAAATCAACTTCTGTCATTTAAAAAAATAAGAGTCGAAACATCTAATAATAAATTTACTGTTCAAAATCAAAAGACAATTACCATTAAAGGAGATAAACTTGATGCAAAAAATTTAGCAAAATATTTTAATAAACATGCAGATGAAAATATATTTCAAAAAATTAATAATAAAATCGAAATTGACTTTAAAAAAATAAAAGCCCCGATGTCTGAAACGCTGCAAAATTTCAGATTAATAGGTGAAATTCAAAAAGGAAAGTTTGTAAAAATATCTTCAAAAGGAGATTTTGGNGGAAATAATTTTTTAGATATTTCTATGAAAAAAGATAAAANTTCTAATAAAAANTATTTAGAAGTNTATTCNGATTTANCTCGTCCATTATTAACAGAATANAGTTTTTTTAANGGCCTTTCNGGTGGAAAATTATTTTTTACATCTATAATTGATGGTTCAAAATCCAATTCAAAACTTAAAATTGAAAAATTTAAAGTTGTCAATGCTCCCGGAATGATAAAATTACTTTCTTTAGCAGATTTAGGCGGCTTAGCTGATTTAGCAGAAGGAGAGGGTTTATCTTTTGACTCATTAGAGATTGATATGGAAAAAGATAAAAATTTTTTAAAATTAAATGAAATATTAGCTTTAGGCCCAAGCATGTCTATCTTGGTAGATGGCTATCAAGAAAAAAATCTTACAAGTTTGAGAGGAACTTTAGTACCTGCAAAAACACTGAATAAGATAATCTCTAAAATACCTGTAATAGGTCAAATAGTAATCCCAAAAGAGGTTGGAGAAGGATTGTTTGGTGTAAGTTTTAAAATGAAGGGTCCAAAAGGCAATATAAAAACTACTATAAATCCAATCAGAACATTAACTCCAAGATTTTTACAGAAGATTGTTGAAAGAAATAAAATATCTAAATAATTTTTACCAGATAATGTTTTTTTTTTCCAAACGAGAGTTTTAAAACTTTATTTTTAAAATCTTTTAATTCGATAATTTTTTTTTCATCTACAACTTTAATGTCATTTATTTTAAATCCCTTATTATTTAATGCTCTTCTAGTTTCACTTTTTGAAGCTAGAATTTTATTATTTGAAATAAAATCTAAGAAATTAATTCCTTTTTCAACTTCTTTTAATCTAACTTTTATTTGAGGAAGATCTGAGCCTAAACCAAAGCCTGCAAAAGTATCCCTAGCTGTTTGTTCAGCCTTATTCGAAGCAGTTTCGCCATGAAGTATTTTTGTAGCCTCGTTAGCTAATAAAATTTTTAAATTATTTATATTTTTTTCTTTTATAACTATTTTATCTATTTCTTTAGGTTCAATTTCAGTAAAAAAATTTAGAAATCTTTTTACATCTCGATCATCTGTATTTCTCCAAAATTGCCAGTAATCGTATGGACTAAATTGA
>NYVZ01000002.1 GCA_002684895.1 Pelagibacteraceae bacterium | reverse complement strand
AACGAGAATTAAAATATGCAAGAATGATTAACAAATTAGATTACATAATAAATTGGGAACAAACTTCAACTGATATTTATAGAAAAATAAATGCCTTATTCCCAAGAGCTAATACAACTTATAAAAGGAAAAACCTCAAAATAATAAAAATTAAAATCTTAACAACTGAAGAGATACAAAATAAAAATTATAAAATTTTAAGTAATATTTTAAAGCCAGGATTCATTATTGGACTTATAGAAAAAGAAGGAATTATTATAACAACAAAAACTGATCCGATTATTTTATTAGAAGCAAAGCTAGAAGGTAAAAACTTATCTAGTCAAAATCAATTGATACAACAATTAAATCCAGTAATTGGAGAAAAATTTTCTGATTAAGCTATTTGATCCCTTTTGGAAAAACCCCAAATAAATGAAAATAATATCAAAATATAAAAATAATAATCTGGAAGAATTGTCTCAGTAATTAATGTATTTAGAAGAAGCTTTATGCCAACAATTAGTATCGCTATGTAACCAGCAGTTTCTAATCTTAAAAATTGCTCTAAAAGTCTAAGAAATATACCTGAAGTAAATCGCAATGCTAATACACCTATAATTGCACCAAAAATAATAAGAATATATTGATCACTTATGGCAACAGCTGTTGTAATGCTGTCAATTGAAAATGCAAAATCAGTCAAAGAAAGTAAAGCAACAATTTTCAGAAATTTAAAATTATTATTTTTTTTGTCATTACCTGAATCTTGAATATCGGATTCGCTTCTTAAAAATACATTTGAAATAAATAAATAAATAAGATATAAACCTGCAAAAATTCGAATTATGATAAATTTCAGAAGGATATTAGATAAAAGAATAAGAAATATTCTGAATAATAACGAAATAGTAATGCCAATATTTAAAGCTTTAGATCTTAATAAAGGACTTTCAAGAGATTTAGTAAGTGATGCCAAAGCAATAGCGTTATCAGCTGATAGCAGAAGTTCTAAAACAATCAATATCGGTAAAAGTGTAAGAATTTCTGACCAACTATCAACCTGATCAAGAGTTGGTATAAAGGAATTTATTGCAGCAGAATCCATTAATTATAATTCACAATCTTTGTAAAATATAATATAATATAACCTTAAGTAGTAATCAAGTTAATAAAATATAAATGAGTTTAAATTCATTAATTAGTTATATTTCAAACTCACAAATAATAGCAGAGTTAGTAAAAAGAATTGAAAATAATAATGAACTAAATATCATTGGTTCCAGTAGATATGCAAAATCAATTATAATAAATAGTATTGCTAAGAAAGAAAATAAAGATATCTTACTTATCAGTCCTAATGAAGAAGTTGCATACAAATGGTATGGATACTTCGATAGTATAGATAATAGAAATGTATTATATTATCCGCCAAGCGAAAATTTACCATATGCATCAATTAACAAGTCAAAGGAGACTGAATATTCACAGTTATCAGTCATCTCTAAAATTATTAAAAAAGAAAGAAAAGATATAAACATAATAATAACAACTGAAAGATCTCTACAACCTCATTTAATTAACAATAATCTATTCAAGGAAAATATATTTACACTAATTAAAGGTAATGAACTAGATATAAAAGAGTTAACAAAAAAGTTAGTTTTACTCGGCTATAATAAAGAAAATCTGACATCGCAAGAAGGTTCATGGAGTAGAAGAGGAGAAATTATTGATATTTATCCAGTTAATAATGAATTACCTATAAGAATAGAATACTTTGATAATATTATTGAAAAGATAAGAGAATATGATCCAGTAACACAAAGAACATTAGATAGTATTAATAAAGTTGAAATTGTACAGGTTGGATTTAATTTATTAATAAGAAAGAAGTTAGAAAGTTTATCAGAACAAAATACATTTAGTTCCGAAGAAATAACAACTAAAAATAATCTTGACAGATACTTAGGAATAATTGAAGAACAACCATCAAATCTATTGAATTACATAAATAGAGAAACAATAATTGTTATAGACGAAAAAGAGGATTGTTTTAAATTTGCTAACAATTGGTGTCTTGAATCAGATAATAATTTTGAGCAATATAAAAATGAAATCGCTAACATCTTAAAATCTAATAATATAAATATTAAAGTTAGATCAAATCTTCATAAAAAATTTGAATCAATTATAAAAACAATCAGTAATCACAATGTAATAAATTTATATGAATTTGAGTCGAAAAGAAATATAGATAATAGATTTCTTTTATCAGATAAACGTATAAATACCTCATCTAAAAATATTGGTAAACTTTCGAAAGAAATAAATAAATTCATATTAAATAAAGATAAANTCTGGATATTATCNGCGCAGCCACTTCGAACAANAAGCTTATTTTTNGAGCATGACTGTAATACCAATTACTTAGAAAAACCAAATGATCTTGAAAGCGCATATAAGTTAATTGATAATTCAANGCCNGTAATTATTAAAAATAAAAATAATTACGAAATTGAAGGGTTTNATTTACCAATATGGAAAGTNATTTTAATNACAGATAAAGAATTATTTTCTCAGCAAGCTTTNTTTAATAATGTTTTTATAAGAAGAAGAAAAAGGAGTATAAATTCAAATATAAATGTAAATAAAATAAACCCAGGAGATTACATAGTTCATAAAAACCATGGTATAGGACAATTTTTAAAATTAGAAAAAATAAACATNACAGGTGAATCAAGAGACTACTTAGTTATTCGTTATCTTGATGGAAAAATAAGTGTTGCNGCTGATCAACTAGGGAGTATAAACAGATATAGATCTAGTGGAAAAATNAAACCTAAAATAAATAAATTAGGAGGTACAGAATGGTTAAAAATAAAAGATAAAAATAGAAAAATTATNAAAAAAGTTGCCTTAGATATTTTAAAACTTTATGCAAAAAGGGAAAAACTTAAAGGTCATATATTTCCAGAAGATGGCCCATGGCAAAAAGAATTAGAAGAATCATTCCCTTATCAACCTACTCCAGATCAACTATCAGCTGTTAAAGAAGTAAAAATTGATATGGAAAGTGATAAGCCAATGGATAGACTAGTTTGTGGAGACGTCGGGTTCGGAAAAACAGAGGTAGCTGTAAGAGCAATTTTTAAAGCAATTACATCTGGTAAGCANGTAATCTTACTTGCTCCAACAACAATNTTAGCTCAACAACACTGGAGAACTTTTTCAAATAGATTTTCACCCTATCCAATAAAAGTTTCTTTACTGAACAGATTTAAAACAAATANTGAGAAAAAAGATATTTATATTGGTCTAAAAAATAAAAAAATTGACTTAGTTGTAGCTACTCACCAAATTTTAGGAAAAGANATTGAAATTAATAATTTAGGATTACTTGTTATTGACGAAGAACAAAGATTTGGAGTTAGGCAAAAAGAAAAAATTAAAAATATAAAAACAAATATTGACGTTTTNACTCTATCAGCCACNCCAATACCACGAACTTTATACATGAGTTTATCTGGCCTTAGACAAATGAGTTTATTGAATACTCCTCCTCCCTCAAGAAGATCGATTAAAACGTATTTATCTGAAATTGATATGGATGTAATCAGAACTGCAATAAGTCAAGAACTTGATAGAGGTGGTCAAATTTTCTATGTTCTACCGAGNATATCAGACATTGATCAGGCTGTTAACAAATTAAAAAATATGTTTAAAGATTTAAAATTCATTGTCGCTCATGGACANATGAATGAAATAGATCTTGAAAATGCAATGATTGCATTTAATAATGGGGAGGTGGATCTGATGATTTGCACAACAATTATTGAAAGCGGATTAGATATACCTCGAGTAAACACAATCGTAATTGAAGANGCACATAAATTTGGTTTATCACAACTTTATCAATTACGTGGAAGAGTCGGCAGAAGTGGTATACAAGCTCATGCATGGCTATTTTATCCAAATATAAATAAAATCAATGAAGCCTCCAAGCAAAGGCTAAAGGCTATAAAAGATTTTTCTGAACTTGGGAGTGGATATCAACTAGCCATGAAAGATATGGAGATAAGAGGCGTTGGGAGCTTATTAGGTGAAGAACAAAGTGGAAAAGTTAATGCAATAGGATATGACCTTTATATTGAAATGCTGCATGAGGCAATCTCAGAAATAAATGGTCAAGAAATTCCCGAAGTAAATGATACGCAAGTAGATTTGCCNGTTAACGCTTTTATACCCGCAACATGGATATTAAACCGAGAGGANAAACTTGATGCATATAAATATGCNACTGAATGTANTAATCATAAGGAGCTTACAGAGTTAGCAACTGACTGGTCTAATAGGTATGGCGTTTTACCCAAACCAGTAGAATCATTAATACTCTTAATGAAGTTAAAACTATTNGCAAAAAAGTGTGGCTTTAATAAAATTAAACTTAAAAAACCAAATGTAATAATAGAAACCAGACTAAAAAACTCTACATTTAAACTTATTAAAAAAGGTTTACCATCAAATATTCAAACTAAATTTCATTTTGAAGAAGGTGATCAGTTCTCAAAAATAATTATAAGAGGATTAGGTGTCACTGATATTCAAAATCAAATTGATCAATTAATTTATTGGTTAGGACTTTTTGTAAGCGAAATAAATAACTTCGATAAAAATACAGCTGATACGAAAATCTAAAATATTAAATAAATATTTAATCATCGCGAAATAGTTTAAATTCAGTTAGGTTTATAAAAATTTATTTAATGCATGGGCGAATACATTGATGTCGGATTGCAAAGTTCGATTTTACCTTTTACATTATTACTTTCATCAATAGCAGTTGGAGCTTATGCACTAATTGGATTTGAGACAGAAAATGATGATGATGATTCGGACTCTGGAAGCGGTGGGTTAATGAATCCTATTTAAACCTAATTTGCCTAGATTTTCTTTTTACTATTTTCNTTATTCTAGTAAAAGCACCCAACATTAAAATCAANGCNAATATTAANGAGAAAACTATAAATATAGCTAAACAAATTTCATAAGAATAAGATATTGAGTCCAAAATATTAGTAATCANTTTACCNANATTATTTATAAAATTATCAAAGATTATTNTTTTATTNGGNATTANATAATTAATATAAAAAATAAAGATACTAAAAGANAACATAACNAAGGATTCTTTTAAAAGTTTACTTTTCGGTTTTCTCCTTAAAGATAATTTTTTTTTAAAAAGAAATTTATCAGAGTTCTTATTCAAATTGGGTATTTTTAAATCAGACATTTATAAAAATTACGCTAATTAATCAAGAAATAATCTTCGAAAAGAATTATTTTTTATAGTAACTTGTTTATGGATTGAATGCTAACAAGTTTGTTTCTGTAATTTAATAAAGAACGATTTTCATTATTATCGTAAATATAGATAAATGCTGTAGAAAAAAGGAAGATAGAGAATAAGGAAACTACTGGGGGTAAAAGAAATTCTGAAATAGTTTTTTTATCTTTTAAAAAAGAATGTTTTTTATTTGTTAAACTTTTAAATTCTTTAGAATAAATATTTTTAACTTTATCTGAAAAGCCTAGTTGATCAAAACAATTTATTATATCTGCAAAAACTGAATTTCCAATACTAATATTTAAAGGTTTCACATTAGGTTTAGAACTTTTTAATAGAAGGATATGTGTATAACAATTTTCAGGCTTAATATCAATTAGTTTTGAATTGTATGATGCATTTTCATCATTTAAAATTGAAATAGAGTAGGAGTAAAAAGCCTTCATTATAGACCTCAAATGATCTAAGTTACCTTCAATAACAGGCTTATCGATAATCATAAGTTTCCATTGAGAAATAATCGATATATTATCTTGATTTTCATTGTTCGAATAATCAGGTAATCCATTAATTTCAAGACTGACGGATGATTGGTTAAATAAAAGTTTATTTTGCAACATATCAATAATTAAGGAGGGTGCTTCTTAAGTTTAGAAATCCATCCTCTGAAATACACAACGCTAATGTAAGAATGATTTTAATAAAAACATCATCATTACAACTAGGATCAAGCAATCGTTTAACTTTCATACTATTAGTGTTAAATCTTTCACTAATTAATTCAATATATCTATTCTTAAATTCATTCCAGGGTTTAGGGTTCCTAATTAAATCATCCCTAGATTGCAGTATTTGTCTTATGTAAGGATATAAAAATTTTGCCATTTCAGCAGTAAGTTTAATCAATGCGTTAAATTCGCTTAATTTAATATTGTTATTATTAAAAGAATTCCTCATTGGATTATTGTTCCTTAATTTCCATATAGTAACTTTATTAGGTAAAACTTCATTTAAATTAAGTTTACCTGATAATGAATATAAAGATTCTGCACCATTTAAATCAATAGTTTCTAAGGCTAATAAAAGTAAATCTAATCTTTGAATAGATTCTCTTGAAATCCGTTTTCCTTTAGATAAAATGGTAATAGTTAACAACGAAAGCTACTTAGATATTATAACAGAATCCTTATAATTTTCTCTTAAATAAAAAGGTATATAGCTTATCTAGCTCTTCAAAAGTTAATAAACCATAACTCCAAAGAAGAACAGGTAGAGGGGTATTATTTTCTATTGATAACTTTAATCCTAATTCAATTGAGGACTCTTGTAATCCAATTTCATCCAGAAGAAAAGATATCATTTTCTTATTTGAATAATTAATCATATATGTTATTTAATAGATGAAAAAATTAAAGACTTAGTCATATGATTTAAGATTATTCTTCTTATAAAAAGAAACTTATTTAAAAGAAGAAATGAGATTTTTCTTAAAGGTATTAATAAAAGATTATTATTTGCGAATAATTTAATTAAAATATCCGTAACAACAATAGTTGAGACAATATCAAAAGACCTCTTGAAATAATATTTATATTTAAATATATTTAATTCTTTTTTAGTTGTAGATATATCTCTAGCAAAAATATCATATATAACATTAACATCTCTCCAGCAAGTATTTAATCCTTGTCCACCAACTGGGTGAAAAGTGTGAAATGAATCTCCGACAGATACTTCCTT
>NYVZ01000007.1 GCA_002684895.1 Pelagibacteraceae bacterium | reverse complement strand
ATGCTCTACCAACTGAGCTAACCGCCCGTGCGTTAATGCAGCTAGTATTACCAACAAAAACAGAAAGTGGAAAGTGAAATATTTTTATGAAATTTTAGATTAGGGGTGTTAAACCTTTTTTCTTTATAATACTGGAAACTTTGTTTGTTTTTAAAAAACTTAAAAATTTATCTATTTTCTTGATTTTTTCATTTTGCCTTTGATAAGTAAGAGAAAATATAAATCTTTTTTTCATTTGAGCTGGTAGTGTACCAACAAGATTTACTTTATTCTCATAAGGCAATAATTCACTGTATTGCTGAAAACCCAAATCAAAAGTTTTATCTTCAGCAATGACTGAGCCAATTCTTTTTCCTTTTACTACATGATAATTTTTTACCTTTAATTTTGGAAAAATTTTTTGTTGTAAATAAATTCCACTTGCACTTGCTGCAATAGCAATTTTTTTACTTTGTTTTACCAATTGTACAAATAGAAATGGATTATAATTATATTCAACTTTATTTTTTTTTTTTCACTGCAAAAGCAATTTCAGAATCAACAATGTCAACCTTGGTATAATTTTTAATTAATCTTTTTTTATTAAACTGATTATAAGCATCAGCAGATAAACAAATAATATCGAAAACTTGTTCTTGCTTTAAACGTGTGGGTACAGAATTTTTTGCATCTCCAAATGAAGAGCCAAAATAAACTTTGATACTTTTGTTATTCTTATAACTTTTTAAAATTTCAAGTAATGGAGCCGCAAATGCTCCGGAAGTAAGAATATTTAAATCATTATTTTTTTTTGGTTTAATATTTGATGTAATATCAATTTTTTTCATTTGGAATTAAAATGATCTCCATAATAATATTATTAATATAACCACAACAACTAAGGGTAAAAATTTCTTAATATATACCTCTTTGATTTTATCTATATTTCTTGCCATTTTAAAATTAGCTATTTTCTCTTTAACCTGTTTAATTACTTTATACATTCTATCTCTCACAAATAAAACAATATTGGAGCAGATTTTAAACAAATGTGCATGATCAAAACAGAGTCGTGCGTTGGATTACATTCTTTTTCTTAATAGTAATTACCTTTCAAGCTAAAGCTGATGAAGAATGGTCTATTGATAAATATAAATCTTTATCTTACGCAAGAGTTAATGGAGAAGTGATACACGGTGATATGTTAAATTTTTTTATAGGGTCGCATGAAAATTGTCAAAAAGTTTATAATAGTTTCACTTTTGTGACTTATAAAAAACCTAGTGATATTAATCAATTAATTGGCAAAAATATTCCAATTAAAATTAACGATAAGAATTTAACAGCTAAAGTTCAAGCAGTTTATCCTTTTTTTGAAATGGGATATAGGGTTTCTTTTTCTTTGGGTACATATCCGCTTAAAAGATACATTGATTATTTAAGCAATTTTTATGTGGAGGCAAAAAAGTTTGAAATAAAAATTGTGGATGGTATCGATTTTAAAGCTGCTAAATATTTTGATATTACAACAAACAACTGGAAGTTAGATAAACTTGTTCCATCTGTATTAAAGGCCAGGAAACTTTGCAAAACTATCAGTGAATTGGAAAGTTAATAAATTTTTTTATTTATTTTCTTAAACCCCAGGCTTGATAGGGATCAAGTGATTTATCACAAAGTTCCAAAGATAAATTTCTCATTAAATGAACAGGTGTTCCGCCTCCACCTTTCCTAGATTGCCCCTGATCAACGGTTAGACATAATTTTCTATTACTAACTAAGCGGATCTTTTTTTTGTTAAACCATTCAAATTTTTGAAGCTTGTTACGATCACATTTTGCTAGTTTTAAATTTGCTGATACTTTAAGCGATGAGGCTTCCATACAAACTTTAAAGAATGGTAAGATAAATTGGTTCCTGGTTAATAGAAGAGAATTAAAACCTTGATCAGGAGAAATTTTTCCTTGGTAAGAATAACAAGTATGTGCCTGGAGTCCTCTATCAATTTTTGCTTTTAATTTATGCCCTCTTATATCAATGCAAAAACCTCTTGGGTCATCTAATTGGTTAAGTAGATAAATTTCAACATTATCATTTGCCTGAGATGAAGTTATGAACAATAAACCCATAATCACAAAAGTAAAAATTTTTTTCATTTATTTTTAATTAAAATTTATTTTGCTTCCAATTGATTAGAGGTGCAAGATAACTTGTTTCAATATGTGTCGAAAGTGATGGAATTGGAGAAATTAATAATCTACCTTTATTTGTTAATTGCGTAAAAATTTTTTGATCTCTGGGAATATCTCTTTTACACATTTTTTTAAAATAGCTATAATCTTCTAAAAGAATTTTTTTCTTCACAGCAAACGTACACGTAGTAGATGACGCTGTAACCCAATGACTATATTTTCCAACCAATACCTTTTTTTCAGGATTGTCTAAAGCTTGCCTAAAATCTGTGAATTTTTTACAATTATCATAATAATCAGGGTGATCATATAAGCTTACATAATGAATATTTAAATTAAAAGCATCGATAAGGTTTTTTTTTGAATTGATTGTATGCAGGTAATCGTTTTCAACGAAATACACTAGTTCGTTTTCATTTGAAATTTTTTTAAAATTTTTTGACTTTTGAAAGCCTAAAACTAAATCAATACAATATTGTAGAGATTTTGAATTATTTTTTAAATTTATCTCAATAAAATTTTTTTTTCCAACAACTTTCTTATATTTCTCTACTTGTGACTTTATTATGTTGTCGCCAACAACGGTTATGTCAGTATTTTTAAATACTTTTTTAAGATTTTTTAAACAGTCTAAAGGGGATATTTTGAGTTTTATTTTTTGATGCTTATGTGATGAGGTTCTAAAAATTATTCTCATTATATATATTTTTTAGTATACAAAAAAGTATATAACTTAATGAGGGCTTGTTATATTTTTGCTTTCCTCATCAGTGTTTTTTTGATTTATATCTATCCATTCAACTGGTTTTAATTCTTGTTTCAACGCAATTTTAAGTACGTCATCTACATTATCAACCGGTATGATTTTCATTCCATCTTTAACTTTTTGGGGAATGTCTTTTAGATCTTTTTCATTTTCTGACGGAATAATTGCAGTTTTGATGCCGCCTCTTAAAGCAGCAAGAAGTTTTTCCTTAAGACCACCAATTGGCAAGACCCTGCCTCTAAGCGTCACTTCACCAGTCATAGCGACATCTTTGAAAACTGGAATAGAGGTCATTGCTGAAACAATAGAAGTAACCATGCCAATACCTGCTGATGGACCATCTTTAGGAGTAGCTCCTTCTGGCACATGAACATGAATATCATTTTTATCAAATACTGGTGGGATAATTCCGTATTCAGATGACTTTGATCTTATAAAAGACTTTGCGGCCTTAATAGACTCTTTCATGACATCGCCTAGTTTACCTGTGTATTCTAATTTACCTTTACCTGGCATCATTACAGACTCTATAGATAATAACTCACCGCCCACTTCTGTCCATGCAAGGCCTGTTACAACACCGACTCTGTCTTCTTCCTCGATTTCTCCATGTTTAAATTTTTTGACACCTAAATAATCATCAAGTTCTTTCAGATTTACATCTGCTTTATCGATTTTTTTGGTAACGATATTTTTTAAACTTTTTCTAGCTAATTTGGAAATTTCTCTTTCGAGGTTTCTAACTCCGGCCTCTCTTGTATATCTTCTAATAATTTCTAAAATAACCTGATCATCTACAACAAACTCATTATTTTTTAATCCATTATCTTTGGTTTGCTTGGGCAATAAATATTTTTTAGCTATTTGAAGTTTTTCATCTTCAGTATACCCCGATAATCTTATAACCTCCATTCTATCAAGAAGTGGTCCAGGTATATTTAAAGTATTTGCGGTCGTAACAAACATTACGTTTGATAAATCATAATCTGCTTCTAAGTAATGATCATTAAAGTCTTTGTTTTGTTCAGGGTCCAATGCTTCTAGCAATGCTGATGATGGGTCTCCTCTATAATCCATTCCAACTTTATCAATTTCATCTAATAAAAATAATGGATTTGTTTTGCCGGCTTTTTTCATCATCTGAATTATTTTTCCAGGCAAACTGCCAATATAAGTTCTTCTATGACCTCTTATCTCAGCTTCATCTCTCACGCCTCCAAGGGACATTCTGACAAATTCTCTACCTGTAGCTTTTGCTATGGACTTACCCAAGGACGTTTTTCCAACTCCAGGAGGGCCAACCAAGCATAGAATAGGACCTTTGATTTTTTTTAGTCTAGATTGCACAGCCAAAAACTCTAATATTCTATCTTTAACTTTCTCAAGTCCATAATGGTCTTGGTTAAGCATTTTTTCAGCCTTATCAAGATCCGTACTTACAGCAGACGCTTCATGCCAAGGAATTGACGTCATCCAATCAAGATAATTTCTGACGACAGTTGACTCGGCAGACATGGGGCTCATTGTTCTAAGTTTTTTTAACTCTGAATAACATTTTTCTTCAGCCTCTTTAGGCATTTTTGCTTTCTTAATAGCATCTTCAATTTGTTTTAATTCGTCTTTGCCCTCTTCAATTTCGCCAAGTTCTTTTTGTATAGCTTTGAGTTGCTCATTCAAATAGTATTCTCTTTGCGTTTTTTCCATTTGATTTTTTACCCTACCTCTTATCTTCTTTTCAACCGACATAAGCTCAAGCTCATTATCTAAGTGGCTTATTATAATCTCCAACTTTTTTTGAGTATTAAGTGTTTCAAGAATCTTTTGTTTTTCTTGCAATTCTATTCCAAGTGTCGAAACAGTTTTGTTTGCAATAATATTAGGGTCTGTAATATTTTTAAAGTTTACACTATTTTCATCATTAAATTTTTTAGAGGTCTTAGATAGCTTGTTAAACTTATTTATTAATGCTTGAGACAAAAGATTATCATTCTTCTCAATGATTGGTTTACAATCTTCTATATGGGCATCTAAAAAATTTTCATTTTTGTTATATTCGATTATTTTACAAATTGATTTACCTTCAACTAAAATCTTAACAGTGCCATCTGGTAACTTTAGAAGTTGCAAGATTTCAACTAATGTTCCGAAGGAATATAAATCTTGGTCTTTAGGATCATCTACATCTGGATTTTTTTGAGCTAATAATAATATTTTTTTTGACACGTTCATCACAGATTCTAATGCATTTATTGATTTTTCTCTTCCAACAAAAAGTGGTGTCGTTACATTTGGAAATACGACAATATCTCTTAGTGGCAGAATAGGTATCGACTTATAATCAGGGGTCATACTGAAAACATAGTCATTAAAACCCATAAAACAAGGTACAATTATAGATATATCACCAACTAATTAGCTATTTTTTTTTCTTTTTCGGAAGATATGGCTGAACCTTTGGAATAAATAAGGAGAGGTTTGATTTTACCGTTAATCACCTCTTTATTTAATATTACTTCCTCAACACCCTCAATTGATGGAAGGTCAAACATAGTTTCTAATAAAACTTCTTCTATTATTGATCTCAATCCCCTTGCTCCAGTTTTTCTTAATATCGCTTTTTGGGCTACAGCTTTTAAAGCATCTTTTGCAAAAGTTAATTTTACTCCTTCAATTTCAAATAATTTGTAATATTGTTTTGTTAATGAGTTTTTAGGTTCAGATAAAATTTTTATCAAATTTTCTTCATCTAAATCCTCTAAGGTAGAAATTATAGGTAACCTTCCAATAAATTCAGGGATTAATCCAAATTTTAATAAATCTTCGGGCTGAACGTCTTTCATCAATTCATTAGATCCAATTTCAATTTTACTTTTAATTTTTGCGCCAAAACCAATTGAAGATCCTTTACCTCTATCAGAAATTATTTTGTCAATACCTGCAAAAGCACCACCGACTATAAAAAGTATGTTTGTTGTATCAACTTGTAGAAACTCTTGTTGCGGATGTTTTCTACCACCTTGAGGAGGAACNCTTGCAACAGTNCCTTCCATTATTTTTAATANGGCTTGCTGAACACCTTCTCCAGAAACATCTCTTGTNATCGAAGGGTTNTCAGTTTTTCTACTTATNTTGTCAACTTCGTCTATATAAACTATTCCTCTTTGNGCTTTTTCAACGTTATAATCTGCAGCCTGNAATAATTTTAAAATTATATTCTCAACATCTTCACCAACATAACCTGCTTCTGTTAATGTTGTAGCATCGGCCATTGTAAATGGAACGTCTAAAATTTTTGCCAACGTTTGAGCTAATAAAGTTTTTCCACACCCAGTAGGACCAATTAATAAAATATTAGATTTTGANAGCTCAACATCGCTATTTGATTTTTCAGTATGATCTAACCTTTTGTAATGATTGTGAACGGCGACAGAAAGAACTTGCTTTGCTTTTTTTTGTCCAATTACATAATCATTAAGTATAGAGAAAATTTCTTTAGGTGTTGGCACACCT
The DNA here is from genome assembly GCA_002684895.1 of Pelagibacteraceae bacterium. GTDB lineage: Bacteria > Pseudomonadota > Alphaproteobacteria > Pelagibacterales > Pelagibacteraceae > HIMB114. The sequence continues at coordinate 68,761 of NYVZ01000007.1, read as the reverse complement.
TCNTCTGATTTNGAAATTTGACTTTTGCTTTCCTCTTTAATGATGTCCATGCANAACTCAACACATTCATCACATATAAAAACTGTAGGACCGGCAATTAACTTTCTTACTTCATGCTGGCTTTTTCCACAAAATGAACAATATAAAGTATTTTTATTTTCTTTNGTCATACCGAATCAATTAATTATACAATAACCTATTCTGAGTCATTTAATCAAGTGATAGTTGAATTTAAAGTTTATTTNTCCCTTTTTTCTACTACTTTGTCGACTAGACCAAATTTTTTTGCCTCTTCAGCNTCCATGAAATTGTCTCTTTCAAGNGTATCCTTGATTATTTCAACGCTTTGTCCAGTATGTTTTGAATAAATTTCATTTAACCTCTTCTTTGTTGCTAATATCTCTTTGGTATGAATTTCAATATCAGTGGCCTGACCTTGAAAACCTGCTGAAGGTTGGTGGACCATAATTCTTGCATTCGGCAAAGTCATCCTAAGCCCCTTCTCTCCTGCCGCAAGTAAAAAGGAACCCATTGATGCTGCTTGACCAATACAAAGGGTAGATACAGTAGGTTTAATAAACTGCATAGTATCGTATATTGCAAGCCCATCAGTTACTACTCCTCCCGGTGAATTGATGTATAGATAAATTTCTTTTGAATTGTTTTCAGACTCTAAAAATAATAACTGCGCAGATACTAAGCTGGATATGTAGGAATTTATAGGACCAGTTAAAAAGATAATTCTTTCTTTTAATAATCTGGAATAAATATCAAATGATCTTTCGCCCCGAGGCGTTTGTTCAATTACCATCGGTACTAAAGTNTTCATGTAAATGTCAAAAGGATCTTTCATACGAATCGATACCAACTAATTTATATGCATTGTTTACTTTTTACTACTTTTTTTAACTTTAGATTTTGCAGACTTTTTGACTNCTGTATTTACTTCTTTGCCATCATTTTTNCTCAAAAGCTTTTGTAACTCTTCCTTTGTAACTGTTTTGGTCTTAACTTTTGCTTTTTCTATGATTAAGCTCATAACCTTGTCTTCAAATATTGGACCGCGAAGNTTTGTCAATTCAGCTGGATTTTTTTCATAATGTTCTTTTATAATTTTTTCTTGACCAGGGTACATTCGAAGTTGTTTTTCNAATTCACCTTGCAATTCCTGTGAAGACACTTTTACAGAATGTTCTTCACCAATATGACTTAGTAATAAAGCCAACTTAACTCTTCGCTCTGAAATTTTCTTAACATCTTTCTTATCACGATCGTCTAATTTTATTTTAGAATAATCCTTTTCCTTTTTTTCATGCATTTTTTCTTGGATAAATGTATTTTCAACTGCTTTTAATTCGTCCTGAACCATTCGCTTTGGAAGATCAAGCTTATATTCCTTGTCTAGTTGATCTAAAATTTTCTTTTTTGTTAGTTGATTTGTAATACTTTCATATTCTTTTGATATTTGTTTCTCAATGATTGATTTTAAATCAGCTAAATCTTTAGCGCCAACATTTTTTGCTAAATTATCATCGATCTTTTGTTCTTCAGGAATTTGAATATTTATTATCTTACATTTGAATATTGCTTCTTTATTCGCTAATTCTTTTTTAGGATAATTATCAGGCAGTTTAACAGTGACATTTTTTTCTTCATTTTTTTTTGTACCAACAATCTGTTTGTCAAAATTTTTTATAAACAAATCTTTTCCTAATACTATTTGAAGCTTTTCACCTTTGTTGCCATCAAAAGTTTTTCCATCAACTGTAGCTTCATAATTAAAAACTACTAAATCATTATTTTGTGCAGGTTTTGTGTTATCCTTGTCTTTATACTTCTTTGAGCTTTCGGCTAATTGTTTAAGCCTTGAATCTAAATCTTTTTTATCTGCTTTAACATCATATTTGTCTATTTCAATTTTATTTAAAGTAACTTTTTTTATTTCAGGAAATTTTTCAACTTCTATAGTAAATTGTAAATCCTTATCAACGCCAGAAGATTTAATGTCTATTTTGGGCTGTCCCGCGGGTTTTATATTTTTATCTTTTAAAGCTTGAAAGGTAGTTTCATTCAGAGTCTTTTCAATCACTTCTCCGTAAAGAGCNTTTCCAAATTGTTTTTTCAACAATTCCTTCGGAGCTTTTCCAGGACGAAATCCTTTTAAATTAATGGTATTTTTAACTTCGTCTAACTTAACATCAATTTTATTTTGAATTTCTTTTTTTGTTACAGTGACACTAAGTTTCGACTCTAGCCCCTTCGATGATGTTACATTTACTTTCATTTTGCTCCTCAATTGGTGCGGGAGAAAGGACTTGAACCTTCACTCGTTGCCGAACTAGTTCCTAAGACTAGCGTGTCTACCATTCCACCACTCCCGCTATTAATTTCAAGCTTTTATAATGTTTTTANCTTTTTTATCAATTATCGATTTTTCAACCAATTAAAGGAATTTATTTATTATTTTCCTCATAGAGTAATTATAAATTAACTTTTGTTTACTTGTTAAATGAAGCTAATCAAAGTGATATGGGTTTTACATCTTTTGGTTGTGACATATTGTGTTGGATATTTCTGCTATAATTGAATATATGCATAAATGCATATCTGGCATAACTAATAAACACTGCACAAACTAACAGTTTTTTGTATTTATGCTAATAGTAACAANAAAGGAGTAAATATTTATGAGCGCAGCTGATATTTTAAAAACAATAAAGGAAAAAGAAGTTGAATATGTAGATTTAAGATTTACAGACCCAAGAGGTAAACTTCAACACTTAACTCAAGATATTTCAACAGTAGATGAGAGTTTATTGAACGATGGTGTTTTTTTTGATGGTTCATCAATTGCTGGTTGGAAAGCAATTAATGANTCTGACATGGTTTTGAAACCAGACACGAGTAGATCCTTTATTGATCCATTCATGTCTCACAACACACTGGTTTTATTTTGTGACATCTATGATCCTATTACAAAAGACAAATATGAAAGGGATCCAAGATCAACTGCAAAGTTAGCAGAAGAGTATGTAAAAAAAGCTGGATTTGGAGATACCGTATACTTCGGTCCAGAACCTGAATTTTTTGTATTTGATGATGTAAGGTTTGCNAATACAATGAACAAAACAAGTTTTGAAATTGATAGTAGTGAGGGCCCGTATAACACGGATAAAAAATATGAAGGGGGAAACCTTGGGCATAGGCCTGGNATNAAAGGTGGTTACTTCCCTGTGCCCCCNGTNGATAGTGCTCANGATTTNAGAGCTGAGTGTCTAAAGGCATGCAAAGANATGGGTGTAAAAGTTGAAAAACACCACCACGAAGTCGCTCCGTCTCAGCANGAACTTGGAGTATTATTTGATACTCTAACTAGAAATGCTGATAANATGCAAATTTACAAATATGCAGTTCAACAAGTAGCTAATTCATTTGGAAAAACTGCAACGTTTATGCCNAAACCAGTNAAAGGTGACAANGGTTCAGGTATGCATTGTCATCAATCGATNTGGAAAAGTGGTAANCCACTTTTTGCGGGCGATGGTTACGCTGGCTTGTCTGAAACTTGCTTNCATTATATNGGTGGNATNATTAAACANGCTAAAGCAATCAATGCCTTTACTAATTCAACAACAAATAGTTANAAAAGATTAATTCCTGGATTTGAAGCGCCAGTATTNCTTGCTTATTCATCAAGAAATAGATCTGCAAGNTGCNGNATTCCTTTTAGCNCANGCCCAAANGGTAAAAGAGTAGANGTNCGTTTCCCAGATGCNGCTGGTAACCCATATNTAACTTTTGCTTCTTTNCTAATGGCAGGGTTAGATGGAATTAAAAATAAAATTGATCCAGGNAAACCTTTTGATAAAGATTTATATGCACTTTCCGAAGANGAATTAAGAGGCGTTCCAACNGTTTGNGGATCATTNAGAGAAGCTATAATTTCTTTAGANTCTGATAGAAANTTTTTAACTNAAGGNGGTGTATTCAGCGANGATCAAATTGATGCTTACATTGATTTNAAAATGGAAGAAATACATAATTTTGAACACACNCCTCACCCNATTGANTTTCAAATGTATTACAGCTCATAACGTTTAAAAGAATTTTNTTTATNAAAACCCCAGTNACNTNCTNGGGTTNTTTTNTAATTGATAATTTTTAAAATTTTACTTAAAGNTTTGTTATGGCAATTTNAAAAACTTATTCGGCAAAAGATATTGAAGTATTAGAAGGNTTNGCCCCAGTAAGGAAAAGGCCTGGAATGTANATTGGTGGAACTGATGAAACAGCTTATCACCATCTGGCAAATGAAATCTTGGATAATAGCATTGATGAAGCTGTAGCTGGCTATGCAANAACAATATCTGTTAAATTAATCANTAAANATACTATTAGNATTTCAGATGATGGCAGAGGAATACCAATAGATAAGCACCCTAAAAAGAAAAANACTGCATTAGAAGTTGTTATGACNACTNTNCATTCNGGNGGAAAATTTAATAATAATATTTATAAATCATCGGCAGGATTGCATGGTGTTGGTCTTTCTGTTGTAAATGCCTTGAGTTCAAAATTAAATATTAAAATTACGAAAAATTCAAAAATTTTTAATCAAGATTATTCAAAAGGAAAAGTTTTAAATAAAATAAAATTAACAGGAAAAAATAAAATTAAAAATGGTACCCAAATAACCTTTTCTCCTGATCCGGAAATATTTGGTAAAGAACTTAATTTTAAACCAGAAAAAATATATGAGTTATCTAAAAATAAGGCTTATCTTCAAAGGGGAATAAAAATAAATTGGGAGTGTAACAAAGATTTATTAAATAGAAAAAGTCAAGTTCCATCTAAAGAAACTTTAATATTTACTAAAGGTATAGAGGACTTCTTAAAAAACGAGATTAATCAAAGAAATGTTTTACATGAAAAAGTATGTTTTCAATCCGGAAACTTGGAAAATAAGAAGGGTAAAATTGAATTTGCATTACAATTTAACAAAGAGAAACTGAGATTCGGCAAAGCATTTTGTAACACAGTTTTTAATATGAATGGTGGTACACACGATGGTGGTTTTAGATCTGGTATTGCTAAATCAATCCGAAAATACGCAAAACACAAAAATAATAAAATAGTTAGCAAAGCTTCTCAAGATGATATCTTTGATCATGCTGTGTATATTATTTCAGTGTATATATCTGATCCAGAATTTGAAGGCCAAACTAAACACAAGCTATCATCAAGTTTTGTTCAAAAATGCTGTGATAATTTTACAAGCTCTACTTTTGATGAATGGTTAAATAGGAATCCAAAAGCAGCTAAAAATATTATTAATGTTTTAGAGGAGAAAATTAGAGAAAAAAATATTTATGACTTAAGCCAAAATATTGAGAGACAGGGTTTATTTAGAAAAATAAGACTCCCCGGAAAACTATCAGATTGTACAAGCGATAAAACTGAAGGAACTGAGCTTTTTATAGTGGAGGGAGATTCCGCCGGTGGTTCAGCAAAACAAGCGAGGGATAGAATGACTCAGGCAATACTTCCTTTAAGGGGTAAAATTCTTAATGTAAAAAGTTCTAATACTTCAAAAATTTTAGCAAATAACGAGATTAATAATTTACTGCAAGCTCTTGGTTGCGGTAGAGGCAAAAGTTACACAAAAAAAGATCTTAGATACGAAAAAATAATTATAATGACAGATGCCGATGTTGATGGAGATCACATATCCACTTTACTACTAACCTTTTTTGTTTCTGAGATGCCTCAATTAATTTCAGATGGTCATTTATATTTGGCAGTTCCTCCACTTTATAAATTAAATATTTCTGGAAAATCAACTTATGCAGTTGATGATAATGATAAAAATCGATTGTTAAAAAATAACAAAAAGGCAAAAATAGAAATCAGTCGTTTTAAAGGACTTGGGGAAATGATGCCTGCTCAACTCAAGGAAACGACAATGAACAAAGAAACACGAAAATTAATAAAAGTGATAATACCAGCTCAAAAAACAAAAATAAAAAAAACGAATAAACTTGTGAGTGACTTAATGGGCAAAAATGCTGAACTTAGGTTAAAATTTATCTCAGAAAATGCAAATAAAAATTTAAATCTAGATGTATAGCGGTACCCAAAGACGGAATCGAATTTTGATTAAAAAATTAAAGAATTTGTTATAATAATTACAATATGACAAATCAATTTTGGTACCCATTATTTTTATTTCCAGCCATTCCATTAATGATGACTACATTTGGTGCTAGATGGATTGCGTTGTCAGCGTTAATTAGAAGAACCCATGATCAAATTCTATCAGAAAATATTCAAGGGAAAAAAAGAATTCGATATTTAGATGAATTAAAGATTTTAAATAAAAGAATTATTCTTGTCCGTCTTATGCAAACATTTTCTGCAATAAGCTTTATTTTCAATTTAATGACAATTTTTTTTGGTTACTTACAATTTATTAATTTGGCCACCCTATGTTTTGGTATAGCTGTTATAATATTTACGATTGCAATAATTACATTTATCATAGAAATACAAATTTCGGTTATAGCTTTAAAAAAACACTTAGAAGATTTGGAGAGCGCATAAATTATGAAAAGATTAATTGCTGAATTTCCTAAAGACACTTCAATAAAAGAACTCGACCAATCAATCAAGAAATTGCTAGAAAGTTTTGATCCTGAACAGGCAGTTGAAATTACAATGGATGAAGATTCTAAAAGTATGTTCATTTATATCGATAAGGATAACGATGATAAAAAGCCTGATCTGAAAGTTGTAAAATAATATATCTATTTTTTGTATCTATATTTGGCGAAGGAGTGGTGTTAAATCAGATAATCAATCGAATAACTAAAATTAGTTACTTCAAAACATACACATGACATACACCTAGAAACGACAAGGTGTTATTCAGTGAGACTTTACGCTAAGTTTGAAATCGACTAGAACCGTTTGGGAACACCACTGCTACTATTGTTGGTGGTGCCCAAAGAGAGAATCGAACTCCCAACCTACTGATTACAAATCAGTTGCTCTACCAATTGAGCTATTTGGGCTACGTGGATTATTTACTCTTTTTTAATTTTATTCTCAACTGAAAATTAACCTTTTAATTATTTATTTTATGATTAAAAGTAATCAGAACATAATTTAATGAATTCAAAATATTCAAATCAAGATCTTATTAACGCTACTCTAGAAATTTACAATGAGTTTGAGCCAAGTCAAACCAAGAATATTACCAAAAGCACTCAAAAAAAAATAAGCAAAAAAGTTAAACCATTAATATTATCCAAGGAAATTAAAAAGGAGAAAAAAACAACGACAAAGCGTTTATCAAAATACAAACTTCCAAAAGGTAAAAAAATTAGCAATGATCAAAGATTAATTGCTTATAAAAAAAAGAGAAATACTTATAACAGCAAATTAACACTTAGGTTAAATAAAATAATTAAATTTGAAAATAAAGATTACTTATTATTAGATAAAATAATAAACAGAGACCTAAAAATTGTAAAAATGAAAAGGCCAAGTACATGATCATAAGCTGCGAAAAATGTGGTACTCAATTTGAAGTACGTAAAAATGAAATACCAAAAGAAGGTAGGAACGTTCAATGCGGTGTTTGCAATGCAACTTGGTTTCAAAAACCATTTGAAAAAAATAAAAAAAATAATTCAAATCATGTATCTTTTCATTATTTTGCTAATTTTTTCCTATTATGTCTTATATTAGTTTCATTTGTTGGGATAATGGAAACGTTTAGAGACAGTTTATTATATAATTTCCCCGAACTAGATCAATATTATAAATTTGTTGAAATGATAATAGACAGAGCATTTGAAGAAATTAAAAATTTATTTAGCAGTTTCAGCATCTGATATGAGATCTTCTAAATCTTTTGGTAATTCACTCGGGTATTTTTTAAGAATATCTGAAATTTTTTTTTTTTCTTCAATTTCATAAAACCAAATCGTATCACATGAGCTACACTGTACATCTCTACCCTCAACGGGTATTAAATTATATTCTACTTCAAAAATTTTTTTACAATTGGGACATGTAATGTGTATACATTTCATAAATAAAATTTATCTTACATTTTAAAAAATTAATATAAAATTATGGATGAAAAACAAATTATTAAAATTGCGTCAAATACAAAATATTATGGACTAAAAAACCTTTTTTTTTTTCATGTAAAAAGTAAAAACAAAATATGTGGTGATGAAATAACCATCGAAGTTGAGAAAAATTTTAAAAATATAAGATTTGAGTCAAATTCATGNATTTTTACGCAAGCNTCAGCTGCCATATTGGCCAATAACTTTGCNCAAATTTATAATTATGGGTTAAAANAAACTCTAATNTATATTAATAAAAGACTAGATGGGGAAAGCACAAATTTNCCTTTTAACATAAAAGAATTGGAATTCTTGATAAACCAAAAAAATAAAAATAGAAAAGAATGTATTACATTGCCTTATGATGCTATTTTAAAAATTATTAATGATTGAAGATATAATTAAAGCTAAAGGTNANGAAATATCTGTTTTNGATNCANCNGATAAATTAGAATACTTAATTGATCTTGCAAAAGATTGTGAAGCTTTAGAAGAAATTTATAAAGTTGATGAAAATAAAATTTTTGGGTGTGCCTCAAATTTATGGGTAGTTGGGGAAAAAAAAACAAATGGTAAAATTCATTATAAATTTGATGCCGACGCATTTATAACTAAAGGTACAACAAAGCTTGTAGTCGACCTACTAAATGATCAGTTAATTGCTGAAGTTGCGAATTTAAAGAAGGATGATTTTAAGCCACTTGGTATAATGGAACTATTAACCGCGCAAAGACAGAATGGGCTTGGCAATTTGATTAATCGTTTAATTGGCTTGGCAAAGAATTAGGTTACCATCGGCGAAGTAAGTTCATAAAGTCTNCTTTTTGTTCTTTTGAAAACAAACTCCAATGCACTTGCTGAACTAATATCCTCNAAGGAAGTTTTAGAACTAACCATTAGCTTAATTCTATTTTCATAAAAAACATCTATTAAAGTAATAAAACGTTGCTGTTGACTGGAAATNCCCTCATGAAAATTTGGTATATTTTCAATAATTATAAATTTACAAAACTTAGCAATTTCAATGTAATCTTCTGCGCCTAAGTTTTGATCGCATAGTTCTTTAAAATCAAAACGAGCAACTCCATCATAAAACTGTTCTAAGGGAAACTTTCTTCCTCTAATGATTATTTCTTTTTGTAATTTTTTCCTATCTTTAGTTAGTTTTCTAAATAATTGATTTATATTTGAAAGTGCTTTTTTATCATTGGGGAAAAAAAATCTATTAATTTTTGTTACATCCTGTTTTCTGAAATCAACATCCCCTTTAAGCTCATGTTCGAATATTTTGTCTTTAATAATTTTTAAAAAAGGTAAAAATTGCTCTCTTTGTAATCCATCTTTATAAAGATCATTTATTTTAATATTTGAGGTAATTAATATAAAAATCTTCTCATCAAATAAACTTTGGAATAATTTTCCCAGAATCATTGCATCAACAATATTTGTTATTTGAAATTCGTCAAAATATAGGAAATCTATTTTATCTTTTAAGACTCTGGCAAATTGAGTTATCAGATTTTCTGGCTTATCATTATTTTGATTTTGATGTAGAAAATCATGAACTTCAATCATAAACTTATTAAAATGCGTTTTTTTCTTCTTTATCTCTAAATGTTGATAAAATTCATTGCAGATCATTGTTTTTCCTACTCCGACATCTCCATAGACATAATATCCAAGTTTTTGGGAGGACTTAGAAAAAAATTTTTTCAACAATGTCTTATCATCTTTTATAATTGCATGAAATTCNTCAAATTTCTCAACTAAATCAAGCTGTTCGCTATTTTTTTTCATGCTGTTTTTTTTACAAAAACTTTCAAATGATTGNTTAAATGATTTCATTTTTTTATATTCAATATGTTATAACAAACTTTGGTAGTATTAATGAAGAGAATAAATTTACATATATTAGCGGATAAAACCCCAAAAGCTGATAAAGTGAGAAAATTTCTTGCAAAATCTCACACAAACTATTCTGCCAGAGCCTGTGATTATATTGTGGTAGTTGGTGGAGATGGTTTTATGTTAGATATCCTTAAAAAATATCAAAAATTTAAAAAGCCGTTTTATGGAATTAATACTGGTAAAAGAGGTTTTCTTTTAAACAAATATAGTAATGGAAATTTNAAATCTAAAATTAATCAAGCATCCAAAATTTATTTGTTTCCATTAGAAGCTAAAATAAAGACACGTAACATAACAAAAAAAATAATTGCAATTAATGAAGTCTCAGTTTTTAGACAAAGTAAACAAACAACTCAACTACAAGTAAATCTAAATAAAAAAATAAAGATAAAAGAACTTGTCGGGGACGGTATTCTTGTTGCGACACCCGCTGGAAGTACTGCTTATAATTTATCAGCTAAAGGGCCAATATTAAATTTAGAAAGTCAATATCTGGCTGTTACACCGATAAGTCCATTCAAACCGAGAGGATGGAGAGGTACAGTAGTTTCAAATCAATCCAAGATTTTAATAAAAAATATGGATACGAAAAAAAGACCAGTAAGTGCAGTGGCAGATAATATTGAAATTAAAAATATAAAATCTGTAGAGATTAGATTAAATAAAAATAAAAAATTTATACTTTTGTATAATAAAAAATATGGCTTAAAAGAAAGAAATCTAGCTGAACAGTCTAAATTTTAAAGGATTCGCCACAACCGCATTTTTCTGTTTCGTTAGGGTTGTTAAATACAAATGATGATGCAAATTTATCTTCTTTGTAATCCATTTTAGTACCAAGAAGATACATAATTGCTTTCGGATCAATAAAAACATCAATGCCATCAATATTAATATTTTCATCACCTCCTATTTTATTTTGAATATAATCCATTTTATATGTCATCCCAGCACATCCGCCTGACTCAACAGATATACGTAATCCTAAATACTTTTTGTGATTTTCTGACGACATAATTTCTTTAAGTCTTGATTTTGCTTTTTCTGAAAATGTTAAAATTTCACTCATAAACCTAATTCAAGCCTCGCAGCTTCTGACATTTTAGTTTTATCCCATGGAGGTTCCCAGACTATTTTCACCTCTACTTCATCAAGTTCAGAAATCTCCTCTACTGTTCTTTTTACTTGCATTGGAAGTGTTTCAGCTACTGGACAGTGTGGACTGGTTAATGTCATGTCTAGAGTAGCTTTTTTTTGATCAATTCTAACATCATAGATTAATCCTAACTCATAAATGTCCACGGGTATCTCTGGGTCATAAACTGTTTTCAGTTTCTCAACAATTTTGTCCATTAACTTTGTTTCTTTTTCATCCATAAATTTACCTAAATATATTTATCACAATTTACTGCATCTTGAAAGGTGGACCAACTCATTGTTGCACATTTCAGTCTCATAGGAAATTTTTTAATCTCCGAAAACGTCATTAATAAATNTTTTTCACGCTCATCAATAAGGTCAAAATTAAAATCTTTATTTTCAATCATATTGATAAAATTTAATAAAATTATATTAGAGTCTGATAACTTTTTATTTATTAAAACCTTTGTTAAGATTGATGCTGAAGCGATAGATATTGCGCATCCAGCNCCCTGAAAAGTAATATTTTTTGCAATATTATCCGAGTTAATATTTGTAAAAATTTCGACTTTATCCCCACACAAAGGATTATTTGCTTTTGCATGATGGGTGCATGGTTTTAATATTTTGTAATTCTCAGGTTTTTTACTGTGGTCTAAAATAGTTTTTTGGTAAATTTTGATATTATCCATTTAACTAAAGATTTTTTGACATTTNTTTATTGCATTATCTAAAGCCAAGATATCGTCTTTATCGTTATANACTCCAAAAGAAACGCGCACTGAAGAATTTATATTTAATCTATCGTGTAAAATTTGACAACAATGATGTCCACCTCTTACTGCAACACCCTCTTGGTCAAAAATAGTTGAAACATCATGTGGGTGAATATTTTTTATATTAAAAGAAAACACACTACCTTGCTCTTTAGGAGATCCAACAAACTCAATTGCATTATTTTTTCTTAATGTTTCAATAGCATTGTCTTTAAGACTATCTTCATGTTTGGTAATTTTATCTTTTCCAATTTTGTTAATAAAACTAATAGATTCTTTTAATGCTACCACCTCTGCGGTTGGCATAGTACCGGCTTCAAATTTCCAAACACCCTTTGCATAAGAGACATCCTCCTTCGATACGAAATCAATCATGCCACCACCTCCTATAAATGGTTCAAATTCCTCCAGCCATTTATATTTAATGTAAAGCAAGCCCAAGCCAGTTGGGCCATACATTTTATGTGCAGAAAAAGCATAAAAATCACAACCTAGCTCTTCCATATCAGTNTTTAAATGAGCGGCCCCCTGCGTTCCATCAACACAAACAGGTATATTGAATTTATCAGCTATTTCTTTTATTTTCTTTATATCTACAATTGTGCCGGTAACATTTGACATATGAGTTACTGAAATAATCTTAGTTTTTTTTGTAATTAACTCAGACAGTTTATCAATTAATAAATTTCCACTGTCATCAACNGGTATGAATTTAATAACAGCTTTTTTCTTTTTTCTCAAAAAATGCCATGGAACATAATTTGCATGATGCTCAAGTTCTGTTGAAATAATTTCATCGCCTTCATTGATATATTTTTCTCCAAAACATTGGGCAATTAAATTTAATGATTCGGTTGAGTTTTTGGTAAAAACTATTTCACCATCATCCTTGCAATTGATAAATTTTTTTAATTCACTTCTNGTTTCTTCATATTTTTCTGACGCATTAGATGCTAGCTGGTAAATNCCTCTTCCCACGTTAGCAAATTCATAAGAATAAAAATGATTTAATTTATCTATTACTGATTTTGGCTTTTGTGACGAGTTTGCACTATCTAAATATNTTAGNTTCTTGCCTTTAATTTTATTTTCAAAAATTGGNAATTGTTTCTTTACATCAAGCATAATTATGAATTATTTATTTCATTTAATTTATTAAAAAAAATATTTCTAATTTTTTCGTTTTTAATTTTATTTATTACCTCAGCCAAAAATCCCTCAATCATCATTTTCTTTGCATCTACTTCATTAATTCCTCTAGATCTTAAATAAAAAATTGAGTCTTTATCAATGCTACCAGATGACGAGCCATGACTGCATTTTACATCGTCAGCATATATTTCAAGTTCTGGCTTTGATAAAAATTTAGATTGATCTGATAACAATAAGGCTCTGGATAATTGATATCCATCTGTTTTTTGCGCTTTAGACTCAACAAATATTTTTCCTTGAAAAGCTGAANCAGAGTCATCATGAAGAGCAGATTTTACAAATTGTGAACTTTTAGTATTTTCTTCATTGTGATTAATTTCCCATTTTATCTCATGAAAACATTTTTGGCTTAAATGCTGAATATTGTTTAAAGATACAAAGGCATGCTCTCCATTTAAATCAGCGATTATTTCATCGCGACATGAGCTGACATTATGAGAAAAGTTAAATTTTTCAAATTGAGAATTTTTTTCTAATTTAGATCTTATAAAATTATAAATAGTTTTATTTTTATTTGTACTATTTAAATAATATTTTATTAAACTAGCATCTTGCTTAAGCTCAATATCTAAGTTTTTAGTAAAAAACATTAAATTTTCTTCATCAAAAATATTTTTTTCAAAAATTTCAACTTTAGAATTTGTGTCTAAAAAAATAAAATTCTTATTATTTATATTGTTGCCTTCAAAATCTTTTGAAAAATAATTATAAATTACTATTGGCTTTTTTACTTGATAATTTTTATCAACTTTAATTTCATACCCTGATGTAAAAAATGCATTATTGAAATCAAGAATTTGATTTTTCTCGATCTCATAAAAATTATCCTTTTTGTATTGTGTTATTTCTAATCCTTCTTCTTTGATATTTTCGCTAATTAATACACCATCTTTTAATACAATNTGGTAATGATCAAACTTTTCGTAATTGGCTTCATCAAAATATTTGTCTTGATTTACTGTAAATTTAAGATTTTCAAATTGCGCAAGGTCTTTTGATAAGGGTGAGTATTTCCAGTGCTCTTGCTTAAGGGTTGGAATGCCCTTTTGGCAGAATCTTTCAAATGCATCTGTTCTATTCTTGATACTTTGCGAATTTGCCAGACCTGATTTTTTGAAATCTTTAAAGTGGTTTTTTAATTTTTCAATATCAATCATTTAATTTAAAAATTTAGCATAACCATCGTTCTCTAATTCAAGAGCAAGTTTCCAATCGCCACTTTGGACAATTTTTCCGTTAGCGAATACATGGACGAAATCTGGTTTAATATAGTTTAATAATCTTTGATAATGGGTGATAATCAAGAATGAACGTTTTGGCGATCTCATTGCATTAACACCATTTGATACAACTTTTAAAGCATCAATATCCAATCCAGAATCTGTCTCATCCATAATCACAAAATTTGGTTCTAGCAATGACATTTGTAAAATTTCATTTCTTTTTTTCTCCCCNCCTGAAAAGCCAACATTTAAAGGGCGTGACAACATTTCCTTATCAATTTTTAATTTTTGTGATTTTTCTTTAACTAAACTTAAAAACTCAACTGCATTTATCTCTTTTTCGCCTTTTGACTTTTTCACAGCATTAACTGAAGTTCTTAAAAAATTATTTGTAAATACTCCAGGNATTTCTATTGGATATTGAAATGCAAGAAAAATTCCTTTTTGCGCCCTTTCCTCAGTATTTAAATCTAAAATATTTTCACCATTATAATTGATTTCACCTTTGGCCTCGTAACCGTCTTTTCCAGACAAAGCATAAGATAAAGTACTTTTGCCAGATCCATTTGGACCCATAATTGCATGAACTTCACCACTNTTTATTTCAAGATTTAAATTTTTTATAATTTCTTTATCCTCAACACTTACTGCGAGGTTTTTAATATTAATCATTATCCAACGCTACCCTCTAAGCTTATTCCAACTAATTTTTGTGCTTCAACTGCAAATTCCATTGGTAATTGTTGTAATACTTCTTTACAAAAACCATTTACGATTAAACTTACAGCCTCTTCTTGGTTTAATCCTCGTTGTCTACAATAAAATAATTGGTCGTCACTTATTTTCGAAGTAGTTGCTTCATGTTCAACTTCAGATGAAGAGTTTTTATTCTCGATATAAGGAACTGTATGAGCGCCACATTTATTACCAACTAANAAAGAATCNCATTGTGTAAAATTTTTTGAACCAGTGGCTTTTGGATGAACTGATACTAAACCTCTATAAGTATTATCTGCATGGCCTGCAGAGATGCCTTTTGAAATAATTTTACTCTTAGTATTTTTACCCAAGTGAATCATCTTAGTACCTGTGTCTGCTTTTTGATAATTATTTGTTATTGCAACAGAGTAAAACTCACCCTGTGAATTATCCCCTCTTAATATACAGCTTGGATATTTCCAAGTAATAGCGGATCCAGTTTCAACTTGTGTCCACGAAATTTTTGAATTATTTCCTCTGCAATCTCCCCTTTTAGTTACAAAATTATAAATGCCACCCTTGCCCTCTTTATCTCCTGGGTACCAATTTTGTACTGTAGAATATTTAATTTCAGCACCCTCAAGTGCAATTAATTCTACATTCGCCGCATGTAATTGATTCTCATCTCGCATAGGAGCCGTGCAACCTTCTAAATAAGAAACATAACTATTTTTGTCAGCAATAATTAATGTTCTTTCAAATTGACCTGTGTTTTGTGCATTAATTCTAAAATAAGTCGAAAGTTCCATTGGGCATCTTACTCCGGGAGGAATGTAAACAAATGAACCATCAGTAAATACTGCAGAATTAAGAGTTGCAAAAAAATGATCAGTTACAGGAATTACAGAACCTAGATATTTTTTAACTAACTCTGGATGTTCTCTTGTTGCTTCTGAAATGGAACAAAATATTACTCCAATATCTTTTAATTTATCCTTAAATGTTGTGGCCACAGAAACTGAGTCAAAAACAGCATCCACAGCAACACCGGACAATCTCTTTTGTTCTTCTAGTGGTATTCCAAGTTTGTCGTATGTTTTTTTTATTTCAGGATCAATTTCATCTAGAGACTTTGGTCCATCTTTAAAACCTTTCGGTGCAGAATAATAATATAATTCTTGATAATCGATTTTGGGATACTTTGGTTTTTGCCAATCAGGTTCTTTCATTTTTTGCAATCTTTTGTAAGCATTCAATCGCCACTCCAGCATCCATTTTGGTTCTTTTTTCTGGTCTGAAATAAACTTAATTGTTTNTTCGGATAAACCTTTTGGTACCTCAATTGTATCAATATCTGTTACAAAGCCGTGGTCATACTCTGCACCATCTTGATACTTTTGAATTATTTCATCACTTGCACTCATTTTAATCCCTAAATCCTGTTAAATTAACTTTAAAAAAACTTTATTTTTAAAGCACTATTATGATATAAGCCCACATTCTTAAATTTGCAATGCGACATGAAACTTAACAATTCTGAAATATTTATCAACGGTCCAGACGGTAAATTAGAAGCTAAATACGTACAAAGTAAGAGAGAGAACGCACCGTTGGCCGTAATTCTACATCCTCANCCAGAGTACGGAGGTACAATGAGTAATAAAGTAGTTTATCACGCGTACCACACATTTTTGAAAAATGGATTTTCTGTCTGTCGTTTCAATTTTAGGGGNGTTGGCAAGAGTGAGGGTAAATTTGATAATGGTTTGGGTGAACTCTCAGATGCCGCTGCAGCACTTGATTTCATTCAAAGAAATAATTCAAACTCAAATGAAAGTTGGGTTGTTGGTTTCTCATTTGGAGCTTTAATATCTATGCAACTTTTAATGAGAAGACCAGAAATTTTCAGATTTATATCTATATCACCACAACCAAATATATTTGATTTTAATTTTTTAGCTCCATGCCCCACATCAGGACTAGTGATTCATGGTGANCAAGATCAACTCGTACCTAATGATACGATGTTAATCTTGAAAGAAAAATTAGTAAGTCAAAAAAATATAACAGTAGATTTTAATCTTATCAAAGGTGCTAATCATTTTTTTACAAGTAAAGAACAAGACTTAACAGAGTCAATAAATTCATACATCAAAAAAGAATCTAGNCTTTTTTAATAACTCCGCCTGTGACTGCTGTCTTAACTCCTGTGGTCTCTGGAAAAGTAATTGGTAATTTATTCAAAGATCTTACCGCAAGATATGCAAATGCCTGTGACTCTATAAAATCTCCATCAAAATTAAAATTATCAATGTCAATCGCTCTTCCTTCTAAATAATTCATTAAAGTTTTATTTTTTCTTCCCCCTCCTGATACAATTATTTGATTAATATTTTTTTCATTTGAAAATGTTAGAATTAAGTGTGCAGTAATATAAGTTAGAGTTGATAATCCAATATCTTTTTGTAAGTTTCTGAATTCTGATATTGAAAAATCGTTAAAATCAAAAGAAATGTTTTTATTAAAATTAAAACGATCAATAAAATTATTGGCTATTATTAAATCAGGTTTTGTACCCGAAGAAATTCTTCCATCTTCATCGTAATTAATATTATAAAATTCCTTACACCATTCGTCGATTAAACAATTTCCAGGTCCAATATCATTAGCAAAGATATTATTATCTTTAAGATAAGTTATATTTGAAATACCACCGATATTAACTACACCATTGAATATTTTATTTTTTAATTTTAGTTTTTGTAAAATTAATTTGTGAAATATCGGAGCTAAAGGCGCTCCTTGACCACCATGGTTTAAATCGTTATGCCTAAAATCATACACGACTGGTAACTTTAAATTCTCTAAAAGTTTTGTTATGTTTCCCATCTGAAATGTAAATTTATTTTCAGGATCATGAAATAGTGTAATTCCATGGAAACCAATTAGATTTATCTTTTCTTCAGATTTTAAAATTAATGTTTTAATTAATTTTATATGCAGATCTGTAATTTGATNTTCTACCTCAATAAATAATTTACTTACTTTAATGGTATTGAGATCTTGAATATTTTTTATATTATTTTTTAATTTCTTTAAATTACTTTTTATTTGCTCATTAAATTTCTCATATAAGTTGATTTTAACCTCAAAAATATCTTGGCCATCTGTTCTAATTAAAGAAACATCCACACCATCAAAAGATGTTCCTGACATTGTACCTATAGAATTATAGATTTTNTTCATAATAATAACTTTAAAATATCTCTTAAATACTGTATTCAAAAAAAAATGACAGTAGATGCTNTAAATATATTTAAAAATCGAGGATATTTTTTCCAATGTACTGATGAAGCAGCTCTTTCAAGGTTGCTCAATAATAAAAATATAAACTTCTATATTGGCTTTGATTGTACAGCAAATTCATTGCATGTGGGAAGTCTTTTGCAAATAATGTGTTTAAGACAATTGCAAAAACTAGGTCATACGCCAGTTGTTTTGCTTGGTGGTGGTACAACAATGATTGGAGATCCATCTGGAAAAGAGGAGAGTAGGAAGATTTTAAGTGAAAGAGAAATTGAAAAAAATGTAAAAAATATAAAAAAAGTTTTTTCAAATTTTTTGTCAAACAAGGGTAAAAATAAAGTTGTTTATGTAAATAATAAAGATTGGCTAAAAAAATTAAATTATATTGATTTTTTAAGAGATTACGGGAAGCATTTTACAATTAATAAAATGCTAACNTTTGATAGTATAAAACTAAGACTAGACAGAGAACAGTCGCTAAGTTTTTTAGAATTTAATTATATGATATTTCAAGCATATGATTTTATGAAACTTTATGAAAAACATAAATGTCTTTTACAGGTCGGTGGTTCTGATCAATGGGGCAATATTATAAATGGAGTGGAGCTTATAAGAAGATCAAAATCTAAAGAGGCTTATGGTTTAACAACCCCTTTGATCACAACATCGTCCGGTTCTAAAATGGGGAAAACAGAAAAAGGTGCTGTATGGCTTGATAAAAATTTATTGTCACCTTTTGACTACTGGCAATTCTGGAGAAATACCGATGACAGAGATGTCATAAAATANCTCAAACTGTTTACTGAAATTTCTGATGAAAAAATAAGCAANTTATCTACATTAGTTGGNTCAAGTATTAATGAGGTCAAANTCTTGCTAGCAAATGCAGCGACAGAAATGTTACATGGAAAAAAAGAAGCTGAGAAAGCTTATGATACAGCNAAAAAAACATTTAATGAAAAATCTTTTGATAAAAATTTACCCACTTTAGAAATAAAAAAAAATGACTTTATAAAAGNAGTGANTTTAAAAGATGTTTTAATAAAAATTGGTTTTGCTTCATCAAACAGTGATTATAAAAGAAACTTAAAAAATTTAGCATACAAAATAAATAACTCTGTAGTTAAAAATGAAAACGAAATTTTATCTAGTAAACATGTAAATGATAATATTATTAAGATATCTTTCGGAAAGAAAAAACATTATTTAATTAAAGTTATTTGAAAATAATCTAAAAAAAATTAAGCAATAATACCCTTTGATTTAAATTCATCTATTTGCCCGGTGGTATATCCAAAATCTTTGAGAATAGCATTAGTATGTTGACCAAATATAGGTGCGCCTTTACTTTGATCATTATTAGTTTCTGAAAATTTAATTGGCATACCAACTGCTTTTGATTTTCCAGCTATTTTGTTGTNAACTTCAATAATCATTTTTCTATCTAATGTGTGGCGATCTTTATGCATATCGNTAATTGAATTNATNGGACCGCAAGGCAAACCTNCTTTATCAAAAATTTTNATCCATTCNTTAGATGTNTTTTTTTTAAGTTCTGGTTGTATTAATTTNACTAAATCATTTAAATTTTTCATCCGATTGTCATTATTATTAAATCTTGGATCCTCTTGTAATTCTTCTTTATTTAAAGCCTTAATCAATTTTAACCATGTATTTTGATTTGATGCTCCGACTGTAATCCAGTTGTCTTTTGTTTTAAATGCCTGGTAAGGTGCGGTTAATGGATGGGCTGATCCTAAAGGACCTGGAGATTTTCCTGTGGCAACAGCTATAGCTGATTGCCAATAAGTATGGACAATTCCAGCTTCATACAAGGATGTATCTACTCTTTGTCCTAAGCCTGTTTTGTTACGACTTATAAGTGCTGCCAAAACACCTGTGGCACCTAAAATTCCTGCAGTTATATCTGTGAGTGGTGCACCAACTTTCATTGGAGGTTTTTCTCTACTTTCTCCAGTAATACTCATTAATCCACTCATACCTTGAGCAACTAAATCAAAACCTCCTTTATTTGCATAAGGACCTGTCCTGCCATAACCGGAAATTTCACACAATATTATCTTAGGATTTATTTTTTTTAATTCATCATATCCAATCCCTAGTTTTTCCATAGTTCCTTTTCTGTAATTTTCAATTACTACGTCGGAACGCTTGACCATAGATTTAAAAATATCTATCCCCTCTTTCTCTTTTAAGTTAATTGCAATGCCTTTTTTGTTTCTGTTCATCATCATAAATGCTGACGCCTCTCCGTTAATATCAGGGGGTACAAATCTTCTGGTATCATCTCCTCCAGGAATTTTTTCAATTTTTATTACCTCAGCACCCAAATCAGCTAACATTAAACCGCATGTTGGTCCTGCCATTATTTGAGCAAGCTCTAAAACTTTTACTCCTTTAATGGGTCCTGGCATTTTATTTATTTTTAAATTTTGGCTTAGTTTTTGTTAAAAATGATTTATAGCCGATTTTAAAATCTTCTGTATCATAACATTTGTAACCTAAATTGTTTAATTTATTTGAAACTTTTCCTGTTTTTAAAATTTCTTTAGCAAATTGCTTATGCCAACGTGCTACCTTTGGTGCACCTTCGCATATAAGTTCAGCTGATCTGTAAGTTTCATTTTCAACTTCCGTGTCTGGAACAACTCTATTAACCAGATTTTTTTCATAAGCTACTTTTGCATTCATAATCTGACCTTCCAATAAAATCTCCATCGCAATTGAATAAGTTGTTATTCTTAAAAGAGCCTCTAACTCCTTGGCAGCCATTGTTAGTCCCAATCTTTTGATAGGTACGCCAAATCTTGAGGTTTCTCCGCAGATTCTTATATCACAACACGCTGCAATTTCTAATCCTCCGCCAACACATATGCCTTCTATTAGAGCAATTGTAGGAATTGGACATTCTTGAATAGTTCTTAAAGTGCCATGCAAATGAACTCCGTAGGCTTTGGCCAACTTACTTGACGATCTCTGTTTTTCAAATTCACTTATATCATTACCAGGTGAGAATGATTTTCCTCCTTTGCCTCTAACGATAATACATCTTAAATTTTTATCTTTACTTAATTTTTTAAACAACTGTCCAAGCTCTTGCCACATTGGTTTTGTTAAAGAGTTTAGCTTTTCTGGTCTATTAAGTGATATTTCAACTATATGTGGATTGATATATTTTTTTAAAATAAGTTTATTTGTCATGATCTATAGAAAAATTCTACAAGCGTCATTGGTATCGCTGGGATATAAGTAACTAAAAATAATAAAAACAATAATACGCAAATAAACATTATATTTGCCCTAGTCACATCCCAAATATCTGCTTTTGCTACAGAGCAAGCTGTTACAAGAACACTTGCTACTGGTGGTGTCTGTTGACCAATTGCTAAATTAAGCGTTACAATAATCCCAAAATGAACAGGATCGATTCCCACTGCATTTACCAGTGGCATAACGATTGGAACTGTTAGAATTATCGCAGCAACTGAATGAAGAAAAAAACCGATGATTAACAAAAATACATTCAAGATTAATAAAACTGCATATTTGTTTTTGGTAAAATCAATAATTGACTCGGCCACTTTTTGTGGAATTTGCTCAATAGTCAAAAATTCACCTAAAAGTACAGACGCAGCAACTAAAAGCATCACAGAAGCAGTTTGTATAGCCCCTTCTGTTGCGGCTTGATAAAGTCTTTTAAAATCAAATTCCTTATAAATTAAACCAATCACTAAAGCTGCTACTACTGCTAATCCAGCGCCCTCTGTTGCGGTTACAACACCACCAAAAATTCCACCAAGTATTATAAATGGAAGTAGAAAAGCTAAAGAAGCTTCTCTAGCTGTTTTTCTTAAATTTGGTAAATTAAAAGTTTCTTCAACAGGTAATTTGTGTCTAACGGCATAAATATAAGCTGCCAACATCATTAAAAAACCTCCAATAATTCCTGGAATAATTCCCGCAACAAATAATTGAACTACGGATGTTTGCGCCATTACAGCATAAACAATCATTGGTATCGAAGGTGGAATTATAATTGCTAATGATGCTGATGATGAGGTTACTGCAGCTGAAAAAGCTGCGGGATAACCTTTTTTCTTCATTGCCGGTATAAGTATTGAACCAAGTGCAGCAACATCGGCTACCGCTGATCCAGAAATTTCAGCAAAGAACATTGAGGTAGCAATGTTAATCATACTTAATCCACCTTTAATAAAACCAACCAAAGCTGATGCAAAAGCTATTAATCTTCTGGAAATTCCTGAGCTATTCATGATTGAGCCCGCTAATATAAATAATGGTATTGCGATTAATGGAAATTTCATTGACCCATCAAACATAACAATTGCGGTATCAATTAAAAAACTGGTTCCAGTTTTCAACACCATTGCTATTACAGTTGTTACAGCCAAACCAATGGCAATTGGAACATTGATACTTAATAAAAATAATAAAACGAGAAACATTGTTAAGATAATCATATTAGTTCCTCTCTGTCGGTCTCATCCTTAATTTGAAGAACGTTCTGTTTATAGTCTTTTGGAATTCTGATAGTTTCAGCAATTATAAATAAAACAGATCCTATTGGAATTACTGATTGAACAAATGTTTGCGGTACCCATTCTAGAGTAACAAGTGTTTCTCCTTTGATTAATGTCAGGACTAAAAATCCATAATAAGCTAATAAAATTAAGAAACCATAAACAACAATTTTTGATAAAATAAAAAAAACTTTTCTTAAAGGTAAAGGAAACGCTTTTAAAATACTAGGCACACCTATGTGAGAACCTTTTAAAGCTGCGTATGCAGAACCGTAATAAGTTATCCATGCTAATTGTACTGAGGCAACTTCGTCATACCAGACTAGGGCATGGCCACTAAATCTAAATGTTACACCTGCCAATACGACAATAGCTAATGCAATCATCATTACAAATAAAATTATTTGTAAAAATTTTTCGTAAAGGCTTTCAAATTTTTCTAAACTCATTTTTTAAATATAAAAACCGGCCCCAACGAAATGGGGCCGGCCTGAATTTAGTTTATTTTGCTAAAGAAGAAACTTTTTTAACTAAAGATCCTCCGTTTGGTACTTCTGATGCGAATTGATCATAAATACCTTTACTAGCTTTAATAAAAGCACCTTTGTTAGCTGTATTTACTTTAACACCGGCTTTTTTAATCACTCCTAAAAGTGATTTTTCTAAAGAAGCAGCTTCTTTGTAAACAAATTTTTGAGTATCTTTAGCAGATCCCTCAAGAATCTTTCTAACATCAGCTGGCAACTTGTTCCAAGTAGATGTGTGAACAGTTACATAAGCAGGTGTATAAACGTGACCAGTGATTGATAAGTACTTTTGCACTTCTTGAAACTTTGCACTAGCAATTTGTGCATATGGATTTTCTTGTCCATCCATTGTTCCAGTTTTTAATGCAGTGAATACTTCTGAGAATGCCATTGGAGTTGGGTTTGCTCCGTACGATTGGAACATTTTTACTCTCCATTTTGATTTTGGCGTTCTAAGTTTAATACCTTTTAAATCACCAGGTGTATTAATTGCTCTCTTATTGTTTGTGATATGTCTAAAACCATTTTCCCAGACTGCTATAACTTTGTAGCCTGTTTTAGCTTCTAAGTTTTTGAACATTCCAGGTAGTACTTGTTTTTCAACTTTGTTCATATGCTTACGATCTTTAATAATGAAAGGCATATCAAACACACCAAATTCGTCGTGTATTGATGCCATCACAGAAGATGGTAACCACATATTTACAGTACCAAGTTTTAATTTCTGCATTCCTTGTTTGTCTTTACCTAATTGTGAAGATCCGAATACAGTTACTTTTCCTTTGCTACCTAATCTCTTATTTGCCAATTTCGCAAAATGATCTACTGAAGCAGAGAATAAAGACCCTGGTTTACCAACATGTCCAAACTTCACTTCAACGGCATTTACGGAAATTGATAGAAATAATGTAGAAATTAGAACAGCAAATATTTTTACTATTGTTTTCATTTATTTCCCCCTGTTAAATTTGATATATTGTAACTAAATTAAAAAATTTAATCCAGTAATTTAAGGCAGAAATTTTCTTATTGGGACAGATAATTAAGGGCTTTCATAATGCCGCCCTCTTTAAACGGTATACCAGATTTTTTTAAACCCATCTCAACACCTGCTAAAGTGCCAGCTAGCATCAAGTCGTTAAAATCACCAAGGTGGCCGATCCGAAAAACTTTTCCTTTTATCTTGTTTAATCCCATGCCCAAGGACATATTGTAATTATCCAGTATTACTTTTCGAAGTGCATCGGCATCATGTCCGTCTGGCACCAGAACTGCAGTTAATGAGTTTGAGTACTCATCAGGATTTTTGCATAATATTTCTAGTCCCCAAGCTTTAACAGCTAATCTCGTTGCATCTGCGTGACGTTTGTGTCGAGCAAATACATTATCTAACCCTTCCTCCAAAAGCACATTTATTGACTCATCCAAACCGTAAAAAAGATTAGTTGCAGGTGTGTATGGAAAGAAACCATTTACATTATTCTTTAACATTGGTTCCCAATCCCAATATGACTTTGGTTGATTAGAATTTTTATGAGCTTCTAGAGCTTTTGAACTTATGGCATTAAAAGAAAGTCCTGGTGGTAACAGTAGTCCCTTTTGCGAGCCACCTACAGTAACATCAACTTTCCATTCTTCATGCTTATAATCAATTGAAGCTAGTGAAGATATCGTATCAACCATATATAAAGCTGGATGCTTTGCATTGTCGATAGCCTTTCTACACTCGCCTATTCTGCTAGCAACACCTGTGGATGTTTCATTATGTACTATAAAAACTGCTTTGATTTCATGTTTCTTGTCTTCTTTTAATTTTTGCTCAATTATTTGCGGATCAGCACCCGTTCTCCAATCGCCTGGAACAAAATCAATTTGTAATTTAAATTTTTTTGCAATTTCCCACCACAGAGATGAAAATTGTCCTGTTTCAAACATTAAAACTTTATCACCTTCATTAAGTGTATTTACTATAGCAGCCTCCCACGCTCCGGTACCTGACCCTGGGTAGATTATTACTGGCTCTTTGGTTTTGAAAATAAGTTTAATTCGATCTAATACTCTTTTAGCAATCTCCGCAAACTCAGGTCCTCTATGATCAATTGTAGGATAATCCATAGCACGCAAAACACGATCTGGAATATTTGTTGGCCCTGGTATTTGTAAAAAGTGCTTACCTGGCTTAAAACTATTTGAAATTGGCATAAGGCTGTATATGTTAATCATAAATTATAATCAAATATTTTATGAAAAACAAAATTTTTATTGAAAATTTAGAGGTATACACCCTTCAAAGCCTAGAGGATAAAAGACCACATTGGGTTAGTCATTTTAGAGTTCCAAGTGCTAACGAGCTTTTAATTAAAATCAAAACAAATGAGGGGCATGAAGGTTTTGGTATGGCTACAAGCTACACAGATATTTCTCCAATCATTGCACCTTTCAAAAATGGTATTGCAGAAGAAATTATTGGTGAGGATCCATTTTCTCCTGAAAAATTATATGATAAAATTTTTAAACTTACAGATACCAGGAAAGCAAGTGAGAACAAATGGTCAAGGGAGGCAATAATAAGAATTTCTTCAGCGTTGGATATTGCCTGTTGGGATTTAATTGGCAAAAATAGTAATTTACCATTGTTTAAATTGTTTGGAGGATACAAAAATCAGGTTCCTTGTTATGTTACATGCGCTTACTATAGAGATGGAAAAGATAACTCGGAACTTAAAGATGAAATACAAAAACTTATAGATGATGGCCACAGAGCCTTCAAGGGCAAGGTTGGTGGTTTAAGTTTAAAAGAAGATGTTACCAGAATGGAAATAATGAGAGATATTATAGGCGATGATAAAGATTTCATGATTGATGTTAACAGAGCATGGGATTTAAAAACAGCTATTGAGGGAGCAAAAGCTTTAGAGCCATTAAAACCAACTTGGTTAGAGGAACCAATTAGATGGGAAGATGACAAACGGGGTTTAAGAGAGTTGTCAAAAAGAACCACAATACCCCTTTCTGGTGGAGAAAGTGAATTAACAAGTTTTGGGTGTAGATCGCTTTTAGAAGAAGATGCTATACAAATACTTCAATTTGATTGCACTATGTTTGGAGGGTTTACGCATGGTAGAAAATTAGCATCTATTTGCGAACTTAATCATATTGATGTAGCTCCACATCACGATTGTTATATTCATGCCTCGCTTGTAGCATCAACACCAGTAGGACGAATTTTAGAGTCGTTTCCCGACCCTGAGAGAGACCCGTTACAAGCTGAATTATTTGAAAATCCCCATAAAATTCAAGACGGAATCCTGTATTTAAATGATAAACCAGGTCTAGGCTTAAAGTTATCAGATGTCGCTTTGAAAAAATATGCAAAGCCAGTATATAAATCGAATTAATGAAATATACAGAATCGCAAATAAACAAAATATCTAAAGACTTGCAAAATAAAATAAAAGGCAAAGTTCTTACAGACCCTTTTTCCAGAGGACGATACAGCACTGATTCATCATTGTACCAAATCACGCCTTTAGGTGCGGTACTACCCAAAGATCAAAATGATGTTTTAAATTTAATGGAGTATTCACAAAAAAACGCGATACCTCTTTTGGCAAGAGGTGGTGGTAGTTCACAATGTGGTCAAACCGTAAGTGAAGCGATTGTTTTAGATTACTCTATGCATCAAAATAAAATTTTAGAATTAAATGTTGAAGAGAAATATGTTTGGGTTCAACCTGGTGTAGTTCTTGATAGTTTAAATAAATACTTACAACCTTACGGGTTATGGTTTCCTGTTGACGTATCAACAAGTAGTCGAGCGACTATTGGTGGAATGACGGGAAACAACAGTTGTGGTTCACGATCTTTATACTACGGAAATATGGTAAACAATGTGCTTGCGGTAGAAGCAATATTAGATGATGGATCCATTCATACATTTGAAGATATTGATAAAAATTACCTACAAGTAACAAATGATCAAAATAGGCAGTATGAAATAATTAAAAATTTTTTACAAATTAAAGAGGAAACAAAAAACGACATTGATGAATATTGGCCTCAAACTCAAAGAAGAGTTGGTGGTTATAATATAGACTTAATTAATTCAGATGGATTCAATACTTCAAATATTTTAGTTGGATCAGAGGGAACACTGTCATTATTCAATAAGATTAAACTTAAATTATCACCCGTGCCAAAACAAAAAGTGTTAGGTGTATGTTATTTTGAAAGTTTTGCTCAAGCGATGGAGCTTACTAAGGAAATGGTAAAACTGAAACCAACTACTGTAGAGTTATTAGATAATAATTTAATAAATTTAGCCAAAAAGATCCCAATCTATGCAGAAAGTATAAAAAAATATATTACCGGTAACCCTGAGGCGGTATTAATGGTTGAGTTCATAGACAATGACCTTGATATTGCAAAATCAAAACTTAAGGATCTTGAAACGCTAGTAAGAGAACAAAATAAAAATAACAATTATAATAGTTATGAAAATCTGAATGATCAAAAAGAAATTTTTGAAATCAGAAAAGCGGGTTTGAATATTCTGATGTCTTTGAAGGGCGACAAAAAACCAGTGGCCTTTATAGAGGATTGCGCAGTTACACTTGAGCACCTCGCTGATTATACGTCCAAATTAAAAGATGTATTTGCAAAATATAACACTAGTGGAATGTTTTATGCTCACGCATCAGTAGGCACTCTACATGTGAGACCAGTTTTAAATATGAAATCTGATCAAGATATTAAAAATATGAAAGCTATAGCTGAAGAAGCTTTTGAAATGGTAAAAAAATATAGAGGTTCACATTCAGGTGAGCATGGAGATGGAATAGTAAGGTCAGAATTTCATGAAAAAATGTTTGGAAAAAAAATAATTAATTCATTTGAACAAATCAAAGATTCCTTTGATAAAGAAAATTTATTAAATCCGCATAAAATTGTTAGACCTTTTAAATCTGACGATAGATCCCTAATGAGGTACAAATCTGATTATAAAGCTGAAAATATATCAACGCATTATGACTGGTCATCTTGGGGTCAATTTTCTGATGCAGTAGAGATGTGCAATAACAATGGAGCATGTAGGAAACTTGACTCTGGCGTTATGTGCCCATCTTACAGAGTAACAATGGAAGAAAAAGATCTAGTAAGAGGAAGGGCAAATACATTAAGGTTGGCCTTATCAAATCAGTTACCAAAAGATTCTTTTGTCTCAAAAGATATGTATGAAACTATGGAACTTTGCGTTAGTTGCAAAGCATGTCAAAGAGAATGCCCAATGTCAGTTGATATGGCAAAAATGAAAAGTGAATTTTTATCTCATTATTATCGCAAATTTTATATGAGTATAAAAGATCGTGTAATTTCTAATATGCCAAAACTAATTTGGTTACTAAAGATTTCAAATCCACTTATAAATAATTTAAATAAACTTCCAATATTTAGACAAATTATCGAGTGGTTTGGTTTCTCTTCAAAAAGGTCTCTTCCCATTGTTGAAAATCTAAAACCTCTAAAAGAAATTTATAATGATCAAGTGAATTTAGAAAAAAAAGTTATTTTGTTTGCCGATACATTCAACATAAATTTTGAGATTAAAAATTTGATGTACGCAATAAAAGTTTTAAATAAATTTGGTTATCAAGCTATTATTCCAAGTTTCCAAAATGATAATTTGGATAGACCTCTTTGTTGCGGCAGAACCTATATTTCTCTTGGTCAACTCGATAAAGCAAAAAAGGAATTAGAACGTTTTACAAAATATGTCACTGATAATGGTTATAATGAATTACCAGTAGTTGGTATAGAACCATCTTGTTTGCTTACTTTTAATGATGAGTTTAAATCTTTTTCAAAATTGCAAAATAGAAGTAAAATTAAAAATGAGTTCTTTCTGCTTGAGGAATTTGTATTAAGTGAGATTAAAAATGGTAATAAAATAAAATATAAAGATTTTAATAAAAATGTTTTAATTCACGGACATTGTCATCAAAAATCCCAAAATAGAATCAGGGGCCTCACTAATCTACTTAATGAATTAAAAATTAAAAATTCAATGATTGAAAGTAGCTGTTGTGGTATGGCTGGATCTTTTGGTTATAGCTCAAAACATTATGAGGTATCAAAAAAAATGGCTTATCTATCCTTAATACCTGCAATTAATAATTCAACCGAACAAGACTACTTAGTTGCTAATGGTACTAGTTGTAGACATCAGATATCTGACTTTTCAAACAAAAAACCTAAGCACATTAGTGAGCTTTTATTTAATCTATTTGAAACAATAAATTAGTGGAAAGACTCAATGAATTTTCTCGATTAATCAATAAGGTTTATTACAACTTGTTTGTTGAACTTGATAAAAAGAAAAAAATTACTTTCAATTTTACCAAAGAAAAACGATGGGACTTACTTAATCAAATAATTAAAATAAAAAAAATTGAAAATTATTTAGAAATTGGTTGTGATAATAATCATTTATTTGAAAAAATTAATGTATCCAATAAAATTGGTGTTGATCCTCGAGAGGGTGGAAATGTAAGAAAAACAAGTGATGAATTTTTTAAATACAACAAAAAAAAATTTGAATTAATATTTATTGATGGTTTACATGAATATGATCAGGTCAATCGGGATATTGAAAATTCGCTTAATTGTATTGAAAATGACGGATTGATATTATTGCATGATTGTCTACCCTCTACTTTAAGAAGTCAAGCTGTGCCTAGATATAGTTATTATTGGAATGGAGATGTATGGAAATCAATCGTCAAATTTAGACACCATGAAAATTTGAATATCAAAACAATTAAAATTGATGAGGGCATATCTGTTATAAAAAAATGCAAAAATCAAAATATACTTAATCTAAATATTAAAGATTATAAAAATTTAAAATTTGAAGATTTTTATAATAACTATAAAGATTATATGAATTTAATAAATTACAGTGATTTTATTAAGTCAATTTAAACTCATAAATACCAATAACTAAGTTTATATTTATAAATACTTTATTTACTTACCGACTGCCTTGTAACCTGCGGCTGCTTTTGAAGCCTTATCTGCAACAGCATTGAGATCTACCGGTTCCATTATATCCATTTCTGAAAAAGCACCTGAAGACATCGTAATCATCTTTAAAGCTGCAGCGGCCTCAAAATTAGGAAGATCAAATTCTGCTATAAAATCATATTTGCCTCTAACGAATGTAATGCTTAAAACCTTTCCCCCTACTTTTTCTGCTGCGCCGCTTGCTGCTGCAACCCTGTCTGAATTTGGCTCTTTAATCCAACCTGTCATAGCTTGCGCTGAATAAGTTGCCGCTATTAAATATTTTGACATTTTTATTCCTTTTTTTTTATTTATTTTTTCTATATTAAACCAAAAGAATAAATAAGTTACACACCTTTTAGATGTATGCAAAAAATGACTAAAAAAATTTTAACTGACATTAAAGATATTTGCATTCCATTATACAAAATCTTAATACCCTTTGTATTCATTGTTAAAATTTTAGAAATTTCTGGAATTATTGAATTTTTAGCAAAATTAATAGAACCTTTTATGTCCATTGTTGGATTAACACCAGAACTTGGGTTGGTTTTAGTTACTGCGATATTAGTAAATATGTATGCTGCAATTGTACTTTTCATAAACCTGATCCCTGTATTAGATGTAAATGTTGCGCAAGTCACAATTTTAACAACTATGATTTTAGTTTGTCACAACCTTCCTATTGAAAGTGCAGTTTGCAAAGCTACAGGAGTTAGTTTTACTTATACAATTTTGCTAAGATTTTTTTCAGCTTTCCTGTTAGGTTATATTTTAAAATTAATTTACTTTAATTTTGAATTACTCACCGAACCATTTCAAACTTTAATTACTTTAGAACCTTTGCCAACAGAATTCTGGCCATGGCTTTATTACCAAGTTATAAATTTAGTATATATTTTTTTTATTGTTTGTATCATGGTGATAATCTTAGAAATTCTTAAAAAAATAGGAATTGAAAGATTGTTTGAAATAATTTTTATTCCACCTTTAAAATTGTTTGGAATTCAAAAAGAAGCAATGAATATCATTATTGTTGGAATGACCATAGGTATTCAGTATGGCGGAGGTATGTTGATCAAAGATGTAAAGTCTGGGAAAATTGATAGGCAAAGTGTTTTTTTATCTGTATCTTTATTAAATCTACTACATGCAGTAATTGAAGATACTATTTTAATGGCTCTTATAGGTGGTCATATATCGGGGATTTTATTTGCAAGAATTATTTTTAGTCTAATTGTAAGTTATTTAATTTTTATGATTTACAAAAGATATTTTAAAGTTGTATAAAATAGTATGACAAAGATAGTGGAAATTTCAGAGTTTGGCGGGCCATCGGTATTAAAAATAACTAATAAAAATTTGGAAAAATTAAAACCAAATGAAGTTTTGGTTCAAAATAAGTCTATCGGATTAAATTTTATAGATACCTATCATCGATCTGGATTATATCCCATATCCCTTCCATCTGGCATTGGATTGGAAGCAGCGGGTGAAATTATAGAAGTGGGTTCAGACGTTAAATTATTTAAAATTGGAGACCGTGTTTCTCATGCTTCGATGCCTATTGGAGCTTATGCAGAGCAACAAGTAATGCCCGAGGAAAAATTAGTTAAAGTTCCTGACGAAGTAAGCTTTGAAGAAGCTGGTGCTATAACTTTGAAAGGAATGACTTGTGAATATTTGCTTCATCGAGCTTATCAAGTGAAAAAAGAGCATGTAATTTTATTTCATGCAGCAGCTGGAGGAGTCGGTCAGATTTTTTGCCAGTGGGCTAGAGCAATTGGCTGTACATTGATCGGGACAGTTGGTTCAGATGAAAAAATTGAAATTGCAAAAGAAAATGGTTGTAATCACGTAATTAATTACTCAACTAAAGATTTTGCTAAAGAAATATTGGAAATTACAAATGGCAAAGGTGTTGATGCTGTTTATGATGGCGTTGGTCTCAAAACTTTTGAAAAATCACTTGAAGCCATCAAACTTAGAGGGATGTTTCTATCTTTTGGAAATGCATCAGGCATGGTAGCTAATATTGATGTTAAAAAACATTTAGCTCCAAAAGCGATTTTTTTCACTAGACCATCTGTTTTTCCATATACTGTAACACGTGCTGATCTTGAGTTATCCGCTGGCAGACTTTTTAATATAATGAGAGAGGGTAAAATTAAAATTGATATTGCTCACAAATATTCACTGGATGAGGCTCAAAAATCACATGAAGATTTACATGCAAGAAAATTACTTGGTCCAGCGATTTTAATTCCTTAAATTTAAACTGTTTGTTTAGATAATTTTTTTGCACAAGCAAAACATATCAACGCGAAACCAACTTTATTAAAACAATCGCCAAAATTATATATTATTTCACGTGTTAAAGCTGTCTCGACTGAACTATCAAAGAAAGTGATAAACAAACCAACCGGGTATATTGCCCATCCATAAGTTACTAACTTTTGAACAACTGACAAACATTTCAAGCATATTAAATTATTAGGATTATTCTCATTATTTATTAATTTCGGTAGTGTGCTTGAAAAAATAAATACTATTCCTAGCCATGACGCAAACCCCGTTGCAAACATAGAATATGTAAATGAAGCGGGCATTACATTATTTAGTTGAGAGCTCTCTGCAAAATACCCAGAGACGATCATTAAAAAATTTAGCGAAATTGTCAATATTACAATTGGTTTTTGAGTTTTATTAAATTTAGTCAAAACAAAATATGTATAAAGCATTATTGGCGTTGCAATTAACCAAGTGATATATCTAAATTCAGTTGGATAATTTAAATTATCTTTAGATAGATTTTCTAATGAAAAAAAATCTCTCATATGATAATATTCAACAACTGCAAGAGCTGTAGTTAATATTGCAAGTGTAGATACCGGTTTATATTCGTCACTTAAATTGTACCTCTCTAAAAAGAAGTAAATTGTTGCAGCAATCATCGTAATTAAAGCAAATTCGAATGTATATGACGTTGTAACAGCAAATATATTCATTATTTATCCCTCTCTATATCATCAAAAATATCCAGGTTAGTATAAATCGTTATCACACCACTTAAAACCATCAGAAAAATTAAAACTGCCGTAAAAATATCTTTAGGCAATATTATAGCTAAAACAGCTAGCGCTAGAAAACCAATAGGTGCTAAAGATTTAAAATTCATATTTATTTCTTATATTGTAAAAAATCAAAATCACAACCCTCGTCTGCTTGTAAAACAGTGTCATAATAAAGTTTTAAATAACCTCTCTTAATAGTTGGAGCTTTAATTTTTACATTTCTTAGTCTTTTTTGCATTTCACTTTTTGTAATTAAAACATTTAAAGATTTATTTTTTACACTCAATTTAATTTTATCGCCTGTTTTCAATATCGAAAAAGGTCCCCCAATTGCTGACTCGGGTGCAACATGAAGTATGATGGTGCCAAAAGCAGTTCCACTCATTCTTCCATCTGAAATTCTTATCATATCCTTAACGCCAGTTTTTAATATTTTTTTTGGTATCGGCAAATAGCCTGCTTCAGGCATTCCATAGACAGTCTTTGGTCCAATATTTTTTAATACTAATATGTCGTTTTTTGAAATCTTTAATTTAGGATCGTCAATTTTTTTTGTCATTTCTTTGATATCCTCAAAAACAAAAGCTGTACCAATTTTTTCAAATAATTTTTTATCTGCAGCAGATCTTTTTAAAATCGCACCATTCGGGCAAATATTACCAAAAAGAGAAATTAAACCACCTAATTTTTCAAATGGTTTATTTTTTGATCTAATAACTTCTTTTTTATGAAATACGTTTTCATTCTTCTTAATTACAGAAAATAATTTTTTTCCTTCAATATTAAAGGTATTTTTTTTAAATAATGACTTCAACTCTTTTAAAACTACATTCATTCCCCCGGCATGGTAAAAATCTTCCATATAAAAACTACCTGTAGGTTTTAAGTTAACTAATACAGGTGTTTTGTTGCTAATCTGATTAAATTTTTTCAAATCTATTTTAATTCCTGCTCTTCCAGCAATGGCTGTAATGTGTACGATTGCATTTGTTGAACCTCCAAGAGCTAACAATACTACCAAAGCATTATAAATATCGTTCTCATTAATTTTTTTAATTTTCTTAATTTTTTTATTTGCTATTTTTGCTGCTATTTCTCCTGTTTGTTCAGCTAGTTTTAATCGCTCTGCATAAACTGCAGGAACACAAGAGGCGTCAGGAAGACATAGGCCCATTGTCTCAACCATGCATGCAATGGTACTAGCTGTGCCCATGACTGCACATGTTCCTGAACTTGCTGCTAATTTTCCCTCAACTTTTTTGATTTTTTTATCTGATATTTCACCGCCTCTATATTTACTCCAGTATCGTCTACAATCAGTGCAAGCCCCTAGTCTTTCATCTTCAAATTTATTTGTAATCATTGGTCCTGCGGGTAAAACAACATATGGCTTACCAGCGGAAATAGCGCCCATGATCATTGCGGGTAAAGTTTTGTCGCAACCTCCAAGAAGAACTACGACATCAACAGGCTGTGCTCTAATCATCTCCTCTACATCCATTGACATTAAGTTTCTAAACATCATGCTTGTTGGAGAAAGATAAACTTCTCCTAGCGAAATTACTGGAAAATCGACGCCCAAACAATTTTGACTTTGAATACCTCTTTTCAAAGCTTCAATCATTTCTGGAAAATGTCTATGGCAACTATTCAATCCACTTGTAGTATTAACTATTCCGACTATAGGTTTATCCAAAGATTTAGTTGTATATCCCATTGATCTTGCAAAAGACCTTCTTAAATAGGACGAAAACTCTTTGTCGCCATAGTTAGTTAGACTTTTATCAATTCCCTGATCTTTAATTTTTCTTTTCATTAACAGATTTTAAACTTGGTATATTTTGGAACTAAATAATCTAAAATTCCAAGTGACCCACCCTCTCTACCAAAACCAGACTCTTTTACTCCGCCAAAAGGGATTTCCGCGGCTGCTAACAACATATCGTTTACACCTACCATTCCAACTTCCAAGCTTTCAGATGCAATATGCGCTCTTTTTAAAGAGGATGTAAAAACATATCCAGCAAGTCCAAATTCAGTGCTATTTGCCATTTCAAAAAGCTTACTTTCATCAGTAACTTTAATAATTGGGGCTACTGGTCCAAATGGTTCGATTTTTAATATATCCGCGTTATGAGGAACATTTTTTAACACTGTTGGCTCATAAAAATAACCTTTATTAAATTTTTTACTTGGAGCGCCACCTAATAAAATTTCTGCACCCTTATTTTCAGCATCTCTTACTAATTTATCTATGTGATCTAGCCCTCTTTTATTTGCTAAAGGCCCGACATTTGTGTCTGGATCAAGACCATTGCCTAACTTTAATTTTTTTGTATTTTCTACAAATTTTTTACAAAAATCTTCATAAATTTTTTCTTGAACATAAAATCGAGTTGGAGAAATGCAAACTTGGCCGCAATTTCTAAATTTTGTATTTGAACAAGTCGTTGCGGCGTAATCAACATCAGTATCATCATATACCAATACAGGAGCGTGGCCACCAAGCTCCATAGAAACTTTTTTAATTCCTTCTGCGGCCATTTTTAAAATCTCTCTTCCAACTTCTACGGATCCGGTTAAAGACACTTTTTTAATTATTGGTGATTGAATTAAATATTTAGAGATAAAACCTGATTTCCCTGTCACAAAATTGACAACACCTTTATTTACGCCAGCATCATGACAAGCTCTTACAATCTCCATACAAGTACCGGGAGTTTCACTGGCAGGTTTAATGATAACTGAACAGCCTGCTGCAATGGATGCTGCAATCTTCCGAGCGGGTAATAGAGCAGGAAAGTTCCATGCACTAAACGCTGCTACTACGCCTACTGGTTCGTATCTTACTTGCAGTCTAGCATCTTGTGTTCTTGACTCAATTAATTGTCCGTAAATTCTTTTTGTTTCTTCTGAAAACCATTCAAACTGGTCTGCAGCAGCCATAGTTTCTCCTTTTGATTCAGCTAAAGGTTTTCCAGTTTCAAGAGTCATAACATTTGCAATTTCATCTACCCGATCTCTTATTAAATCTGCTGTTTTTTTTATAATTTTTGACCTTTCCCAAGGAGAAGTTTTTTTCCAATTCTCCATTGCACTCTTGGCTGATCTTAGAGCTTCGTCTAATTCTTTTTCTTTTGAAGATGGAATGCTTCCAATCACTTCCTCATTGAAGGGATTAAATACCTCAACTTTTTCTTTAGTATTATTTGACCATTTACCGTCAATAAAATTACCTAAATTTTCATACATAATATTTTTTTCCTTAAATTATATTTTTTGTTTGACGTATTCCGCTTGAACATCCTCGCACCAGTTCCCAACATTCCAAGATCCATATGCACCCATACCACCAAGCTCATCTGTACCACTATAAACAGGGACATGTATTACAGATAAACCATCATATTCATAACCCTTTTTTAAAGCTGTTTTAAATTCAACTCCATTATGCCCACCGTATATGCCTTTTACACCTTTGACAGAATTTGCCATTTGTACGTAATCAACTTCAACACCGTCATTTGTTTTAAATTCTTTACTATATTGTGCATATTGCAAACCAGTAATTGCTGCCATTCTTCTATTATCAAAAATAATAATCATACCTTTCAAACCAAGATAAGCTGCATCAATTAAGGCTTGTGGATTCATCATAAATGATCCATCACCTGTAAAACTTATTGGATACCTTGGATTATCTGCAATAGCTGATGCAAGAATAGCGCTAGTAGAAAATCCCATATAAGATGCGCCAGTTTCAGTAAAAGTATCATCTGGACGCATATCTTCTGCAATTTGAAAACCATTTGCCTGAACATCACCTGCGTCAAAAAATTTCACACACTTATTTTGATTTGAGAAATCAACAGCATGCTTAATTGCTGCAGGTTGGGTCAATATCACCTTACCAAATGCTTCATCTTTTAACTTTTCATTTTCATAAATTCTTTTTTTAAAATCAAACCATTTTCTTTTCTGAACTTTGCATTCCTCAATCCAATTGTTTTTGCTATTCGATTTAATATTTTTTGTATTTAATTCAGTGTTTAATTGATTAAGAATGGTTCCAATATCACCATTTAAACCCAGTGTATTATTATAATGCATCATATCTGCTAAATCTGCATTAATGTTGATTACCTCTTTTGCATTGGGATAACCTATGCCAGAGCAATCTGATTGGCACACAGACCTTGATCCAATTGAAATTAATAATTCTGCATTTTGCATAGCAAAGTTTCCTGAAATAGATCCTTTGCTGCCACCTACATGCATATTGTTTTCGTGATCATCTGGTAAAATGCCAAGACTACCGGGGGCGAGAACAACTGGTAATTTTAAATTTTCAGAAAATGTTTTTAATTCTTTTGAGAACTTAATTGAACCTCCTCCAGCTTTGATTACTATTTTCTCGTATTTATTAATTATTTTTTCAAATTCCTTTATTTGCTCATAATCTAATTTACTTTTATTTTTTAAATCATCCTGACCGGGCAAAGTAATTAGATTTAAATTTTTTATAATTTTAGGCTGAGTATTTATTGGAAGCATAAAATAAAAAGGTCCAGCTTTATAAGGGTGTTTAGTTTTTAAGTAACCTTTTCTTAAACCATCTCTAATTGACTCTGGGGTATGAAAAACATGAGACTCTGACATTAGTGCAGTAATTTTACCGTAAAGATCTTGCTCCCTCTTTGGTATTTGTTGCATGTTGTAACCTTCACCATAAGTAGTTTCATCTCCATATATGTGGTACAATCCTACACCATTCGATGAAGATGCTAAAGAACCGGCCATTGCTTGTAAGGCTCCAGGTCCAATTGAAGTAACAACCGCAGGTATTTCGTTGTATTGCCATCTCAATGCAGTGGCAGCATGCGCCATTTCTACTTCATTTCTGAAATTAAAAGTTTTAGTTACTCCATGCTCTTCATAGATTCTTAAAATTTCAGCAAAATCTGTTGATCCATGCCCAAAAATAGCAAAGTATTTTCTAACTTTTTGTTTTAATAATCCTAAAATAATCCCCTCTGATAAACTTACATCGACATTTATAGGTAACGATTTATTTTCAATGCATTCAAGTAAATCATTATTATTTTTTGCTAAAATTTTTGCTCTTTGTTCAACGGCTTTTAAAGTTTTCATGTTTGCAATTGCTCCTTCAATTGTTTTTGCTTTTTAACTTCAATTACTCGCTTTCTTACCTGTAAAAATATAGTTAATATTATTAATCCAAAAAAGAGCAAGCTAACGATAGAGCTAAAAAAAATCGTTGGGTCACCGGCTGATAATGACATTGCTGTTCTGTACTCTGTCTCTATAGTTTTCCCCAAAACCATTCCAAGCACAATTGGTGTTACAGGTAATTGAATTCTATTAAAAAAATATCCAATTAAACCCATTAAAATCATCACATTAACGTCTAAAAATGAATTTCTAATCGCGTATGATCCCACAACTACCATTACTAATATTCCTACTCCTAAATGATGTGGTTTCACTTTTAAAATCTTGACTATGTGCTTGATAAAATTAACTTGGAATATAAAGACAATTATGTAAGCAACTAGAATGGCTAGATAAATAGAATAAACTTGCGGAGCATTTTCAATAAATAACATTGGCCCTGGTGACAATCCGTGAATCAAAAGACCACCTAAAATTATTGCTGTAGCCGGATCTCCTGGTATACCAAGTGATAATAATGGTACCATTGCACCACCAGTTACAGCATTATTTGCTGTTTCTGGTGCAACTACACCTCCAATAGAACCTTTGCCATACTTATCTTTTTCCTCTTGAGATTTTTCAGAATTCTTTGCGTGAGAGTATGCTAAAAAAGCTGCTATAGGACCTCCGGATCCTGGGATTGCACCAATTGATGTACCTAGACCAACACATCTCAAAATTAAGTTAAAATATTTCTTCAAAAGTGAAAAGCTTGGTAATTTGGTTTTTACAGTTCCAATATCATAATTTTCAGCATCTTCTTTATTCAACCTCATGTTAAAAACTTCTAAAATATGAGGGACTGCAAATAATCCAATCATAGCTACCAAAAGATTAACTCCCTGTAACATTTGAGTACTACCAAATGTAAATCTTGAAATACCTTCGATTTCATCAGTACCAATTGTCATTAGCATCAAACCTAAAACACCTGCGACCAGTCCTCGAAATAATGTTCGCTCTGATAGCCCGCAAATAGTAGAAAAACCAAAGACTACTAACATGAAAATTTCTGCAGGACCAAATTTAATGGCAAATTTTGAAATAAAATCCACTAACAAAATCATAATGATTAGACTGATCAATCCTCCGATTGTTGATACAATCACAGCAGTCCCCAATGCAATACTAGC
The DNA here is from genome assembly GCA_002684895.1 of Pelagibacteraceae bacterium. Classification (GTDB taxonomy): domain Bacteria; phylum Pseudomonadota; class Alphaproteobacteria; order Pelagibacterales; family Pelagibacteraceae; genus HIMB114. The sequence continues at coordinate 28,766 of NYVZ01000007.1, read as the reverse complement.
GTCGCCTCTTTTGGTCATAGCATATCCATCTGCCGCGGTTGCTGCTGCTGAGGGTGTACCTGGTATGCCAATTAATATAGCTGAAATTGATCCACCAGTCATTCCACCAATATAAGTAGCAAGTAACAATGAAATTCCAGTAACGGGTTCCATAGTAAATGTAAACGGTAGCATTAAAGCCAAGGCCATAGAATATGTTAATCCAGGAATAGCTCCAAAAACAATGCCTGCAAAAGCTCCAATTGATATTGCTATCATTACCTCGAAAGTCCCAACTAAATTAAGTGCGATACCTAAATTTTCCATTAAAAGATTTGCCCTCTAGGTAAAGTTGATTTTAATAAAATGATAAAAAGAAAATATAATAACCCAGTTATTGCAATTGGAAAAACATAATTTAATTTCCAATTTTTTTCACTTAATAAAAATCTTGTTATAAAATAAATTACAATTGGTGTTGAAATTAAAAAACCAAAATATTTCAATAAAAACGAGTAGGAAATAAAGAGGAAAATGCATATTCCTATATTCCTAATTTCATTTACCATTAATGGCTTTGATTGATTTTTTGGTACATAACCCTGTCTATATTGATATAAAAAAACTAAACCTAATACACCCATACAAATACCAAGAAAAAATGGAATTGTTCTGGGGGTATTGGCATATTCACCAATATCTCCTTCAATTTGTAAAAAAACTAATAGCGTCCAAATGATTGAGAAAGCAAGTACACCCAATCCAAGGAATAGATAGAACTTGCTTTCTCTCATAGTAAAAATTACTTAGCTTTTTTTGCTAAACCAAGATCCTTCATTAGTTTCTTGATTTTCTTATCATCTTTAGCAATCTGTTTACCAAAATCTTTTGAATTTAAGTAATTAATTGTAAATCCGATCTTTTTAGATGCAGCTTTGAAAGCTGAACTATTTGCATAAGCTGCAGCAGCCGATTCTAAAGCTTTAATTTGCGCTTTAGGAGTTCCTTTTTTTGCTGCCAAGCCTCTCCACATTGTTACATCAACTTTTTTGTAACCAAGCTCCTTCATTGTAGGAATACTAGAGTCTGAAGCAATTCTTTCCTGACTAGTTACAGCTAGCATTTTTAACTGACCGGCTTTGTGAAACGATCTAAATTGACCAGGCCATTGAACTGCAGCATCAATTCTTCCAGCTAAAAGTTCAGCAGGCGCCTTACCTTTTCCATATGGAATGTAATTTACTTTTGCGCCCATTGCGTCAAAGATGATAGCAGATGTCAAATGCGTGAATGCACCTTTACCGCTAATACCCACTTTTAACTTTCCAGGATTCTTTTTTGCATAATCAGCTAATTCTTTTATAGAGCTAAAAGTACCTGATTTTACAGCAAGAACTGGCACTTCAATTGACATAGCTGCAATTGGAGTGAATGCTTTATAATTAAATGAAGTTCTACCTCTATGGTGAGATGTACTCACTGAATTAGAATTCCAGACAATATCATAACCAGAGGCAGGTCGAGATTGGATATATTTATATCCTACAGCTCCTCCGCCACCAGGTCTTGATACTGGAACAACAGTACCGCCAAGCTCTTTTTCAAGACCTTTAGCAACAAGTTGTCCAACACTTTTTGCAGTACCACCAAATAAAACAGTCATTTCGATTGTCTTACTTGGAAACTTTGCATGGCTGCCTGCAAAAGAGTTAGTAGATGCTCCAGCAAACAATAATGTTATTGCAGCCAATGCGCCTACGATTTTTTTTGTTAGTTTCATTTTATTCCCCTTCTGTTTAGTGCAAATCAATTAATAGTTAATCATTAATTGAATTTACGACTTCCGTTTTGCTTTTTCTCTTTAAGAGCTTTTAAAATTTTTTCAGGTGTAGCTGGTAATGATTTCACTCTTACTCCAATAGCATCATAAATTGCATTCATGATTGCTGGAGAAGTTGGAACCATTGCAGGCTCACCAATTCCTTTGGCTCCTAAAGGACTGAGAGGATCTGGATCCTCAACAATTTTTGACGTAACTTTTGGAACATCTAAAGCGGTTGGCAAAATATATTTTGCAAAACTTCCTGATTTAGTTCTTCCATTCTCTAATTCATAATTTTCCATTAATGCTTGTCCTACTGCTTGAACAACCCCGCCCTCAATTTGACCTTCGACGCCTTTGGGATTAATAGCTTTTCCAACATCGTGACATGCCCAAATTCCAAGTAATTGAACTTCGCCTGTTGCAGTATCCACTTCTACTTCTGCGACTTGACCTCCAAATACATAAGCTTGCCAAGGACGTCCCGAACCATCCACTGGGTCTAAACCTGTGTGATGAGAAGTATAATTTTCACCGGCGACTGGAATTACTCCGTATTTTTTTTTACAAATATGGATTGATTCACTCATCGTCATTTTATAATTTGTACCTTCGCTCCATATTTCTCCATCATGTGCTTGAATAGATTTGGCATCGACCTTCCATTCTTTAGCCATTACATCAAACAACTTTTGTCTTGCGCCACGACATGCTAGTGCTACTGCATTTCCAATCATATAGGTTTGTCTTGTTGCTCCAGCATGAGCAGCTTCTGGACTTCTTGATGTATCGTTTTCACCAATCATTACATTTTCTGGTTTTACACCAAGTTCATCAGCAGCTACCTGTGCTAATACAGTTAAAATCCCTTCTCCAATTTCTGTAACACCGGTTGATATTTTTGCTGAACCACCATCATCTATCTCTGCCCATGCACCTGCTTGATCCATTGCAGCGGTTCTCGCAATTCCATACCAAGCAGCTGCAATGCCTCTGCCTCTTTTTTTTGTTAAACTCATTTTGTTACTCTCTTGCCGTTACCGTTTGTTTTTAATCTTGCTCCCAATTCACAAGCGTCTCGATTATCCTCACTGAATGTATCTTTTCTACTATTACCTCTTGAATGCGGTGAACCTTGCTCCCACTTTGACAAAGTTTCTAATTCATTAAGAACTGTATTTATGCTAGCAGAATTTAACTCTTGTTTTGTATGTGTAAAATTACCTTTTACAAAAGCATTAATGCGTCTTATTTCAAAAGGATCTATTTGTAATTTTTCTGCAGCAATATCCAACATAGATTCAGTAGCAAATTCTGTCTGTAATGCTCCAAAGCTTCTAAAAGCACCACTCGGAGTATTGTTTGTATAAACTCCTCTTGTATCCATTTTTAAATTTTCAATATTATAAGGACCAGCACCTAAGATCGCAGCTTTTCTCATAACACCTTCAGTAGAACAGCCATACGCACCTCCATCAGCTAACATGCTGATTTCTGCAGCAAGAATTCTTCCTTCTTTGGTTAACCCCATTTTATATTTTGTACGACTTGGGTGTCTTTTAGCTGTTGAAACAATATCTTCCTCCCTGGTCATGACATATTTTATTGGGTGTCTAGTTTTAGTTGCCAATAAAGCCAACATACCTTGGTAAATCATATCTTCTTTTCCTCCAAAGCCTCCACCAACTGGTGACATTATGAAACGCACTTTATGTATTGGAAGATTCATAATCTTAGCCATCATATGCCTGTGGTGCGTAATATTTTGGCTTGGAGAAACAATGGTTAACACTCCATCTTGGTCAACATATGATACACCTGCCATTGGTTCTAAATAAGCATGTTCTACAGGCTGCGTAGAGAATTCATCCTCAATAATAATGTCTGCTTTTTCCAAAGCTTCTTTCGTATTTCCTTTTCTTATAGGTATGTGTTTTACTAAATTGGTTTTATAGTGTTCGTGAAGAATAATTTTATCTTTTAAGGATTCCTCTGGATCATACAAAGCGGGAAGATCTTTATATTTTATTTTGATCGCGTTTATGGCGTCACGTGCTTGTTCAACGGTATCTGCTGCTACCGCAACTATAGCTTCACCAACATATCTCACTTTATCTTTTGCCAATACAGGCTGATCTTCAATAAACACTCCAAAATTATCAATACCTGGAACGTCTTGACAAGTCACTATACCTCTAACGCCCTCAAATTTTTTTGCTTTTGATAAATCAAGATTTAAAATTTTTGCATGAGGCCTGTCGCTTCTTAAAACTTGCATGTGCAACATGTTAGGCATTTTCATATCTGCTGCGTATTTTAATCTGCCGGTTACTTTACTCGGCGCATCAATTCTTTTAACATTGGCACCAATAAAAGAATTTTTAGGTTTTTCGTACTCATCAAAAACCTTTTCTGGCTTTTCTTTGTTAATAACATCTCTTGCCATTTCTACTGCATCAAATATTTTTTGATATCCCGTGCACCTACAAATATTTCCACCCATCTCTTCTTTAATTTGTTCTAAATTCGCCTTAGGGTTATTTCTTAAAGTTGATGTAGCAGCCATTACCATTCCAGGTATACAAAAACCGCACTGACTAGCTCCTGTGGCACAAAATGCTTTTTGTAATTCAGACATTTTTTCTGGATTTCCTAATCCTTCAACTGTATCAATCTTAGCACCATCTACTTTTGCTACTGGTACCAAACAACTTTTAACTAATTTACCATTTATGAATACAGAGCAAGTTCCACATTCACCTGCTCCACATCCTTCTTTGGTTCCAGTAAGATCTAAGTCTTCTCTTAAAAAATCTAGTAAACGATAATGAGATTGTGTTGTTTTTTTTATTTTTTCTCCGTTAACGGTTAATTTTATATCATAATTAGACATAGGTACTCTCCATTTGTGATTTCACTTTGTTGTCAAACCTCTGTATTGTTTCTTCGACATTATTTTTTCCTAAGGATTTCAAAATTGAACGTATAATAAAATTTTGTAGAACTTCTTTTCTATATTCTCTTCTTGATCTTGATTTAATTACATCTAAATCTAACATTGATGCGGCATAAATATTATTTTCATCAATTGATTTTCCTTTTAAAAATTTTTCTGTTTTAGATAATCTGGTTGGTACTTCACAAACTCCGCCTACAGCAACTCTTATATCTTGAAATTTATTATTGTTTAATTTGACAAGTGACGAAACGCAAACAGTTGAAATAACTAAAGATCTCCTGTGTCCAACTTTTTCAAAACACGCTCCATATCCGTCTGTATTTTCAACCTCAAAATTGACCAAAATATCATTATTTTTTAAAGCAACTTTATTTCTACCTCTAACGAACTTTTCTAAAGGCATTTTTTCTTTTATAATTTTTTTGTTTTTAAATTTTGCAATTGTAACATTGGTGTTTAATGTTAAAAGTGCTGGCATACCGTCGCCTGCTGGAGAAGCATTAACAATATTACCTCCTAAAGTCGCAAGTTCTCTAATTTGGTCATCTGCAAACCAAACTGAGACTTGAGGGAGTACCTTTAGGCTTTTTCTTATTTTTTTATCTAAAAATAACTTTTGATAATTTGTTGCGGCACCAAGCAGAATTTTTTTTGTTCCGAAATTAAAAACATTTAACTCTTTAATTCGACTTACATCTACTACATTTTTTAAAAATACTTCACCTCCTCTTCCTTCTCTTGCCCAAGGAAGAATATCTGTACATCCAGCTACAATACGACAATCTTTAACTTTAGTAGTTAACTCAAAGTACTCTTTTAGAGTTTTTGGTATAAAATAATTGTCGTATCTAAGCATAAATGATTAAGCCAATTTCTTGTCGTTTCTTACAACAACCTTAATTGCATCTTCAATTCTCTCTCTTGTATATTTTAAACCAGTCTCCAATTCTTTCATCCGGAAAGTATGTGTATGAATTAATTTTGCATCAAAACGTTTTTTTTCCATTAATGCCATTGCACGGTGACAAGCAGATTTTCCTTCTCCTCTAGTTGCAAAAATATAAGCATTATTTCTTACTAGGTTAGCAATATCAACAGTTACAGGTTTAGACGGAAAAGCAGCTAAGCCAATTTTACCACCTCTTCTGATCATTGATGCGGCATCATTGATCGCATTTTCTGCTCCTGAGCATTCAAGAACGTAGTGAGCACCAATACCGCCAGTAAGCTCTCTTACTTTTTTTACAGCATCTTCATTTCTTACGTTTATAACATGTGCTGCTCCTAGTTTTTTTCCAATTTCCAATCTATTATCTCTAGTACCTGTTAAAATAACTTCTGCTCCGAGAGCATTAGCTACACCAACTGCACATAGGCCTATTGGACCTGGTCCTGTAATGACAATAGTTTGACCAGCATACAAACCGCCCATAACATCTAATGTGTACATACTTGTTCCAGCTGTAACACATAGGGTCGCTTCCTCGTCAGACATTCCGTCTGGAACCTTAACGAGTGTTTGCGTTCTATTAGTCATATATTCAGCAAAAGCACCATCTGTTGTAAACCCGTTAGCTTTGTGACCTCTGTCTGTATAACTATAATTCAAACAAGAAGTATACCAACCTTTTCTACACATCTCACATCTGCCGCATCCAGCATGAATTTCTACACAAACTCTATCACCAGGTTTAAATTCGTGAACACCCTCACCCAATTTCACAACGGTACCCATTGCCTCGTGACCAAATGTAAAATCTTTATTAAATGGCAATTCACCATTAATCATAGCTGGTAAACCATGAGACATTATCTCTAAATCAGTTGCGCAAATTGCAACAGCGTCAATTTTTAAAAGGCACTCGCCTTCTTTAGGTTCTGGCACAGGTTTTTTTTTAATTGTTATGTTGTTTGGATCATTTAAAACCCAAGCACCCATTTCCTTTGGTATCTCAAACTTTTGGTTATGACCCATCATGTCATTCTCACGCGGCATGTTTGTCTCCTTTGTTGTTTGTTTTTTTGAAGTATTTCCCTATTTCAATAGCAGAAAATTTTACAGAACTTTTAATTTTATCTAAATATTTTTTATCATTTATTATTTTAAATTTTGGAGATGAGCAACTTATTGAGGCAAAAGGTTTTTGCTGATTGTCAAATATAGGGAATCCAACGCAAAAAACTCCTGGTTGAAACTCCTCATCGTCAGTCGCAAAACCATTTTTATTAATTTTATCCAGCTCAAATGATAGTTGTTCTAAATTATTAATGGTATGATTAGTGAATTTTTCTAACCTACCTTTTAGAATTTTCTTTTGACTTGCTTCTGTCATGAAAGCTAGCATTGCCTTTCCAGACGCTGTAGCATGAAATGCGTTGTCCTTATTTAAAAAAACCATGATCTACTCTCACTGGATGTGTAGATTCTAGCATACTTAAGGTAATTAACTTTGTGCCCTCAAAAGATGCAAGATGAACTGCCTCACCTGTTATGTCATTAATTTTTTTTAAAAAAGGTCCTGCATAACTAATAAAATCATTAGCTTTAAGATCAATAACTTCGCTNAATTTTTTTAATTTTGATCCTAAAAAATATCTTTTTGATTTTAAATCTTGATACAAATAACCTTTATCACAAATTGTTGAGAGCATATGATGAGCGGCAGATTTCTTAAATCCTAATCGATCGCAAATTTCTTTTAAACTGATCCCTTTAGTCGAATTGGAACTTAAAAAATAATCTAACGTATCAAGTGTTTTAAATATTGATTTTACTGACATGCTTCGAAAGTATTTAAGATATAATAGTTTGTCAATAATAAATGAAAGTTTAATAATATTAAACCTTATTAATTGTATAAAGTTAAAATTACTTACAAAATAATCTNAAAATAAAGATTAAAACCTTGAGTTGAAAACTAAAATTTAAGGTATTCTATAAACGCTCTGATCGATATCACCATAAGAAATAAGCCGAAAATTTTACTCAATAAATTTTTGTTAATTGAATGCGTTATTTTTGCTCCTATTGGTGCGAATATCATAGTTATGGGAACAAATACTAAAAAACCGGCAATATTTATAAATCCTACACTAAAAGGTGCTGATACATTGAAAAAAATAATTCCACTTAGCGCCATGCTAATTGCACCACAAACAGCATTTACTATTCCAATGGTTGCAGAAGTTCCAATAGCTACATTTATTGAATACCCTATTGTTTTCAAAAATGGCACTCCGAGCGACCCTGCACCAATTCCAAGAGGTACTGACATAAAACCCATAAAAATACCGTATAAATTTTTAAAAACATTTGGTACTTTCTTTTTTTTTGAACCAGCTTTATCCCTAAAAAAAATAAAAAAAACACCAACACAAAAAGCAAAAAAAGAAAACATTAAAAGAAGTTGTGGAGTTTTAGAGTTTGTAGCGACAATAGTTCCAATTAAGATTCCGATAACTACACTGACACCAAAGGTTTTTACGAGATTAAAATCTACAGCTTTATATTTCATGTGTGATAATGCTGAAACAATTGATGTTGGAATTATAATTGCCAAAGATGTCCCAATGGCCATATGCATAATTAAGTTTTCTTCATACCCAAGTTTTCCAAAAGCATAATACAAAGCGGGTACCATGATTATTCCACCACCAACCCCTAGCAATCCTGCAATAAAACCTGAAAGACTCGCTGCTACAGATAACACTAAAAGCAATGTAACGATCTGATTAAAATCTAATGATGTCAAATTAATTTACCAAAGCTAACTTTTCGTTATTTTGAGCTACTTCTAAAATATGCTTCACTTTTTGAAAATCTGAGTCTCTTGCCATCATATTATCTGATAGATATCTTTTCCATTTACCCGCACCCCTCTGTCCGTGATAAAGCCCAACAGTGTGTCGCATGATTTGATTAACTCTAGTGCCTTGTTTAACTTCTTTATCCACGTATTCAACTAGCTTTGCAACAATTTCTTCTCTTGATAAAATATTATTATTATTAAAAATTTCTTTTTCAATATCTGATAAAAAATAAGGCGATTGGTAAATTGCTCGTCCAATCATAACACCATCTACNTTTTTTAGATGAGATTTTATCTCTTTTATATTTGTAATTGCNCCATTTATTATAATTTCAATTTCAGGATTTGCTTTTTTAATATCATACACCATTTGATAATTTANTTTTGGTATTCTTAAATTTTCTTTTGGACTTAAGCCCTTTAAAATAGCTTTTCTTGCATGGAGTATTACAGTTTTTACACCTGTTTTTTTTATTTTCTCAACAAATGAATTTAAATATCCGAAATCTTCAACATCATCAAATCCAATTCTGGTTTTTACTGTAATTGGAAGTTTGGTAGAATGAACCATTGAAGATAAGCAATCCGCAACTAAATCTGGTTCTTTTATAAGGCAAGCCCCAAATTTATTTTTTTGAACTTTTTTACTTGGGCATCCAAGATTTAAATTAATTTCATCATACCCAAAGTCTTCAACTATTTTACAACATTCAGACAGTTCTTTTGAATTACTGCCACCTAATTGCAATGCAACTGGCTTTTCAAATTCACTGTATTCTAATATTTTTTTTCTATCTCCATTTAATATAGCGCCAGTAGCAATCATTTCAGAGTATAAAAATATATTTTTACTTATTAACCTTAAAAAAAACCGGTCGTGACGGTCTGTGCAATCCATCATTGGTGCCATTGAAATAGTTCTATTTTGACTGGACATACTTTTTTATTTTTTCTGAATAAGAAATCTTTCCTTTTGTAATAAAGTCTTCATGAATATGCTCGAGTTTATCAAGTTGATATCCATAATTTACCATAATACCAAATGATTCAGAATAACCGTAATCGCTGACATTACCATTGATAATGATATCATAAATACTAGCCCCATTTCCTAGATGAAATCTGGATACAGGATTTAATGGTTTATTATTTATTTTTTCATTTATCAAATAATGAGAAACTAACTTTTTAAGTGTCTCCTCCTCTTTTATTATTTTTGGGTCACCAATTTTTAACTGTGGTGATTTTAAAAAATCTAATTTCGAAATATCGTAATTTTTCAAAATATTCTGCAATTGAGTTCTGNTTAGAGAAAAAAACCAATCTGCAAATCCTGGGAGTGGAGATAAAGTTCCAAAGTGTTTAATTTTTGGACTCTCTTGCTGAATTTCAAAAACAACTCTTTTTATTAAAAAATTACCTAACGTCACTCTCATTAGGCCATCTTGACAATTATTAATTGAATAAAATGTAGCTGTATCATAATTTATATTTTCATTTGTTTTGGGCTTAATTAGCTGCTGAATTGATCTGCCAATTCCCNTNGTGAACGCAACCTCAACAAAAATAAGTGGTTCGTCTTTTAAAATTGGATGAAAATAGGCAAAAAACCTTCTGTCATCTTGTTGTAATCTTCTTTTTAAATCATTCATGTCTTTAATTTGGTGAACTTTTTCATACNTTATAATTTTTTCTAAAATTGCAGCTTTAGTCTCCCAAGTAATTCTTTCGAGTCTTAGAAAACCTGGGTTAAACCACGATTTAAATAAATGCCTGATGTCTTCATCTAAATTTTTAAGATCATTATTTGTTGGTAAAAATTTAATTAAATCTTCCCTCATCGAAACCAGAAATGGTGTTCCATTTGGTGCCATGTTTAATCTTCGAATTAGCTCTTGACGGTTTCCTTCTACAGCGTCACCAAGTTCTTTTAAACTTCTATCATTTTTATCACTTAAATAATTAGTGATTTTTTTTTCTACTTCATTTTTACTGGGGGCAAATCTATTATTAATCTCTTTAAAAAAACTTAATTTTTGATCATTATCAAAAGTAGAATAGATATTAGTAATTTCTCTAGCTAAAGCAATTCCAGAAGCTATACCTTTAAAAGATATTAAGTCATCACATAACTGGAGTGCTGATGCTAAATCCTTTTTAATTATTTTTTTTCCAATTAATCTAAGGCTTGCATCTGCAACTGAAGTAAATAATTTTTTAAAATCCAGCATCTTTACCCATCAACTTGTCTGGTAACCAAGTAACAAGCTCAGGAAAAATACATAAAATGACTATGCAAATAATCATCATGGCCATAAATGGTATTGAGCCTCTTAAAATCTGATTAAGGCTAACGTCTGGGGTGATACCTTTAATAATATATAAATTTAATCCAACTGGCGGTGTAATCAAACCTATTTCCATATTGATTGTAAAAACAATTGCAAACCAATATGGATCAAAACCAAACTCAGTGATGATTGGAAGTAGGATTGCAGAAGTCATTACAATAACAGCAACAGGTGGTAAAAAAAATCCAGCAATTAGTAAAAANATGTTAATATAAAAAAACAAAAGCCATTTATTTAAACTCATTTCTACAATAGTTTGTGCTATTGACTGTGTGACGTATAAAGATGATAAGCTAAAGGCAAAAATATAAGAGCCAGCAATGATGAACATTATCATTACGCTTTCCTTCATAGATACCTTAACGATATCCCATATTTTTTTTGGATGATAAATTTTATAAACAACTGCAATCATCACAAAAACTAAAAAAGCACCGACACCAGAAGCTTCTGATGGAGTGGCTATACCTCCATAAAGAACATAAAGAACTCCAACAACAATACCTAAAAAAGGAAGTACTCTTGGAATTACTTCTAATTTTTCTTTTAATGTTGGTGGAACTCTATTTCTTGCTCTTTCAGCATATGACTTATCAATAAAATAAGAGTAAATATAAGCCCACAACATAAACAAGCCTGCAAGTAATAAGCCTGGAATAACTCCGCATAAAAATAATCGTCCAATTGATGTCCCAGTTGCGAGACCATAAACTATTAATACAATACTTGGTGGAATTAAAACTCCAAGTGTCCCACCTGCTGCGATACAGCCGGTAGCCAACTCAGCTGAGTATCCTCTTTTTCTCATCTCTGGAATACCCATAGTACCAATGGCTGCACATGTTGCTGGGCTTGATCCGCTTAATGCTGCAAATATTGAACATGCACCAATATTAGAAACTACTAAACCACCTGGTAGCCTCCATAACCACCTGTCTAATCCTGTNTATAAATCTTTACCCGCTGGTGAATAAGCTACCGCCATTCCCATAAGAATAAACATAGGAATTGAAAGTAGAACAAAAGAATTTAAGCCGGCATAAAATGTTTCGGCATACACATTTAGAATTTGAAATCCCTCAGCCAAAAATAAAAAAACCAATGATATAAAACATAAACCAAAAGCTATTGGGATACCTGAAAAAAGCATTGCTACAGTGAATATCCCTACGAATAAACCAAGCATTAATGGATCCATATTATTTATAAATTCCATTATAATTCCTTCAGTTTTCTTGTTAATTTAATGAGCTCTGCAATATAAGACATGACCATTAGAGTTGCCCCAATTAACATTGAGGAATATGGTATCCATAATGGCGGTCCCCAAATCGTACCAGTATTGTGATTTTTGATAAAAGCTTCTGCCGTAATTTCTAAACTAACATAAAACAAAATTGAGAAAAAAATCAAACAGAGTGTGTCTGTGAAAATTTTAAGTTTGGTAATACTTTTTTCAGACATAAAAGAATATAGGTACTCCATATTCACGTGTCCTTTCTCGCTTAAAACATATGCACTTCCAATGAAAGTAGACGCAACTAGTAGCATAGTAACTAATTCTGTTTGCCATGTTATGGCGTTTCTAAAAATATATCGCTCAAAAACTAATTCTGTAATTAAAACAATTGATAAAAGCAAGCAACCAGCTGCAAAAATACCACACAGCTTTGCAATCTTTTCTGTAAATCTAATGAACTTATCAGCCATAAAAAAAAATACCCCTGCTTAAGCAGGGGTATTAATTTAGATTATTATTTTACTGCTAAAGCCTGGTCAATTAATTTTTGACCACCTGGAACTTTTGTAGCAAAATTTTTGTATGATGTTTTCTTAGCTATTTCTAACCAAGCATCAAAATCTGATTTAGTCATGTATGCAAGTTTAACACCAGCTTTTTTATAAGCTTTTTCCATAGTAGTGTCTAAACCAGCCGCTTCTTTTGTCATGTACTTCTCAGCAACTTTACCAGCTTTCATTAAAGCTTTTTGTTGTTTTGAAGTTAAAGCATCAAAAGATTTTTTTGACATAAGAATTGGCTCGTACATAAACCATAGTCCATATTTACCTGGAGGTGTCGCACACTTAACTTGTTCATAAATTCTGTATGAAACAAAACTTCCTGAACTCGTATTAGCACCATCTAGTACACCAGTTTGAAGACCATTATAAATCTCCGATGATGGCATACCTTGAATTCCAGATCCAGCACCTTCTAACATTTGGTTAAAAGCTTTTCCTGCAGCTCTNAATACTTGACCCTTCACAGTACTTGGACTTGTGATACAGTTTTTTTTTGAAACGAAACCACCAGCTAACCAAGCGTCAGATAAAACAATAACGCCTGCGTCATTAATGATTTTTTTGATTGTTTTCATCATTGGCGAGCTATTAACTCTTAATGCGTGTTTATGATTTTTCACCATTCCAGGCATTAAAGTAATATCAAACTCTGGATGAAATTTTGCAGCATAAGCCAGAGGGAACGCTGAAATATCCAATTGACCAGTTGTCATTGGTTTCCATTGTTCTTTTGGCTTATAAAGTGATTTAGCTGGGTAAATTCTTACATTTACACCAACGTTAGCTTTTTTCATTTCGTCAGCAATGATTTGTACCATTTCATGACGAACGTCAAATTTACCGTCTTTTCTTTTTGTACCCGGCCATTGGTGACTTGCTTTTAAAGTTTTAGCAAATGTTTCACCGATACCAGTAAACAAGAAAACAGCAGTAAATAGATATATAAATGATTTTTTCATTTTCATTTATTGTCTCCCCTGTTTGTTAAATTATTGGCCATTCAACTATATTTTGATATTAAGTTCAACAAGATAAGATAACAGGAGACAATATTGCATAACACAAAAATGAAGAATAATGGGCCATTATCAGGATTATTAGTACTAGATTTAACAAGGGTTCTTGTTGGTCCGTATTGTACTATGATTTTATCAGATTTGGGGGCTAGAGTTATTAAAGTTGAAGCTCCAGAGGTAGGAGATGACTCAAGAAGTTTTGGACCTTTTGTAGAAGATCAGTCAGCATATTTTATGTCATTAAATAGGAATAAAGAGAGTATCGCACTTAATTTAAAAAACGAAAAAGATAAAAAGATATTTGAAAAAATTTTACCAAAAGCAGATATTTTAGTTGAAAACTTTAAACCTGGAACATTAAATAAATGGGGTTATGGTTGGGAGAGTTTAAAAGATAAATACCCAAAATTAATTTATGCTTCAGCATCAGGCTTTGGTCAAACTGGACCACTTAAAGGTCTCCCAGCTTACGATATGGTAGTTCAAGGAATGGGTGGATTAATGAGTGTGACAGGCCAACCTGATAGCGAACCTACAAGAGTTGGAACATCCATAGGTGATATTACTGCAGGTTTNTTTANTGCAATTGCTATAAACGCTGCACTATATGATAGACAGAAAACTGGAAAAGGAATGTACATTGATGTGGCAATGTTAGATTGTCAAATTGCAATCTTAGAAAATGCAGTTGCAAGATACTTAACAAAAGGTGAGATACCAAAGCCTATGGGTTCAAGACATCCATCAATTGCACCATTTGAAGCTTTTAGCACTAAAGATAGTTACATAGTAATAGCAGCAGGTAATGACAAATTATTTGAGGGGATGTGCAAAGTTTTAAATATAAATCTGCATAGCAATGATAAGTTTAAAACAAATGCCAATAGAAATAAAAATATTGATGAGCTTAAAATAATACTAGAAGATGAATTGAAAAAAAAAACTACTACTGAATGGTGCAAAATATTTGAAGAAAATAAAATCCCTTGTGGTCCTATAAATAATATCAAAGAGGTTGTTGAGAGCCCTCAAACTAAAGCAAGAAACATGATTGTAAGTGCAATACATAATAAAATTGGAGAATTTAAAATGCCAGGAAATCCAATTAAAATGTCGACTTATGATGACCCAGATACTCGAGGTGAGATACCAAATCTAGACCAGCATAGAGAAAAGATTTTAAAAGAATTTGATATTTAAGAATTTTGTTCTTCGTTTCCAGTTTCTAAAGTTTCGGTAGTCTCTGTTTCATCGACGTTATCGTCAGAAAAATCATCGTCATCATTAATGGCATTTTCATCTGCCTTAACATTTGAAGCAGGTACTTTTCTCGATCTTTTTGAAGGTAAAATTGCCTGACCAGATTTTGAAACTTCTCCTTTATAAATCTCTTCAAACGCGTCACCTTCTGATGCNTCGTATTCTTCTTGTTCAGTTGTATCCTCAGGATGTTCCCTTGCTCTATCAATTGTTTGAGCCTCTAAGTTTTTTTGGTCTAACAATTTGTCCCCCAATTCTCTTAAGGACAATACTGTTTTTTTATCATTATTCTCTGGGACCATTGGCTTATCGCCTGCACCGATCTGAAGTGTTCTTTCTTTAGCCAAAATGACTAAATCGTACTGATTATCAATAACTTCTAAACAATCTTCTACAGTAACTCTTGCCATGGACGTGGCTTATAATGATTTTGTATTATAATTTCAAGCAATAATAATTGGTTTATAACTTCTCATTTTAACAATAAGCAATAAATTAGAAAATAAAGCATAAATTAACATATAGAGCAGTATTTTTAGAGAGGTCATACCAAAATCAATCAATAGACCGAATAGTAAAGGTGATAATGCTGTTGAAAAAACCATTAAAGAAATGGTTACTGACCTTATTGCACCAAGGTTTTTCGTACCGTAAATTTCTGACCATGTTGATGTCATCAATACATTGGCCGTTCCATTAGTGACTGCAATAAAAATAAAGAATATTATCGGTGATAGTATTGATTTAAACAATATAGATATAATAAAACCGANGATCATTGGGATTAAATAGAATGGTAAAATTTTAANTGCACTAAACTTGTCAATTAAATATCCAGAAATCTGTAATGANAAAATAGTAAAAACTGCATAAGCNGTGAANCTTATTGCTAAATAATTTAAACTCCAATTAGCATTTTCAAATAANNANATCTGATTNATAAAAATTCCTGTNATNANAAATGGNGGGCACAATACAGCTGGTAATAAAAAATAAAATTTCAAATCTTTTAAAACCTCTTTTCTCGTCCAGTGTTTAATTTTNATATTTATTTTNTGTTCATCNAGATGAACNNNATTNTCTTTNTGNTTNTTAAGTAAAAATATAATAAGNGGAAATACGAATAAAATCAAAAAACTAGCAATAAGTAACCAAATTTTTTTCCATAATAAAACATTTAAAAAATAAATTACTAAACCAGGCAATATACCTTCTCCTAAAGACAAACCTAACCATGAAATTGCAAGTGCCTTTCCCCTGTTCTTGCTAAAGATTTTTGCCATCGCTGTACTAGATGTATGACTCATTAAACCTTGACCAAATAATCTGAGAAAAAAAATTGCAAAAATTAAATGTAAATAGTTTGATAGTTGACTCATAAAAACTGAAGAAAAAAAAAGCGATAAACAAACAAAAAGTGCAAAATTTCTCAATTTAAAGTCATCAATTTTCTTTCCAAGCCAAATAATAGTTAAACTACTAACAAGTGTAGCAATAGAATAAATACCACCAAATTCAGAGTGGCTTAAATTTAAATCTTCCCTTATAAGTGGGTTAAAAATACCTAAAAAAAAAGTTTGCCCAAAGCTTGAACAAAAAGTCATAAGGAAACCAAAAAGTAGGTATTTAAAATTTGATTTTATAAAATGAGTATTAAACATTTAAATATGGAGTATGGATATGTCTCATAAAGTTTCATTTATTGGTTTAGGTGTCATGGGTTTTCCAATGGCAGGTTATATATCAAAAGCTGGTCATGATGTAACAGTTTATAATCGTACTTCAGCTAAAGCAAATAAATGGGCAGAGACATTTAGGGGAAGTACCGCTTCTACTCCTGCAGAGGCAGCCAAAGACGCTGATTTTATTTTTACCTGTGTTGGGAATGACGATGATTTAAAAGAGGTGACAATCGGTTCNAATGGTGCGTTTCAAAATACAAAAAAGGGNGCAATATTTATTGATAATACTACTGCGTCTGCAAAAGTTGCTAGAGAGCTATTTAATATTGCAACTGAAAAAAGTTTTGGCTTTTTGGACGCTCCGGTTTCAGGAGGACAAGCAGGTGCAGAAAATGGTGCACTGACTGTCATGGTTGGTGGAGAACAAGCTGATTACGATAAAGCTGAACCTGTTATAAAATGTTATAGTAAAAAAATAAAACTTATTGGAAAATCTGGAAGTGGTCAGCTTACTAAAATGGTAAATCAAATATGTATTGCAGGCTTGGTTCAAGGTTTATCTGAGGCTTTAAGATTTGGACAAAATGCAGGTCTGAATGTCGACGATGTTATAGAGGTGATATCAAAAGGAGCTGCACAATCCTGGCAAATGGAAAATAGATACAAAACTATGATTGAGNATAAGTTTGATTATGGATTTGCAGTTGATTGGATGAGAAAAGATCTTAAGATCGCAATGGATGAGGCACGATCAAATGGNTCAATATTACCAATAACTGAAATTATTGATCAATATTACCAAAAAATTCAAAGTGACGGTGGTAATAGACTTGATACCTCAAGCTTAATAAAACTATTGCCCAAAAAATAAAGGTGACATTTAATGAACGAAAAGATTCCAGATTACTACAATAATAAGGATTTAATTTTTGATGAAATATGGACTCTTTTATCAAGAGGTGTCGTGGATAGGTCTGAAGACTTTAGATTGCCAGTAGTTATTGTTAACCAAAATTCTTCTGCTGATGGCAGAATAGTTGTTTTAAGAGGTGCATTCAAANATAAAAAAATTCTNAGATTTCATACTGATTTACGTTCAGCTAAAATAAATGCNTTAAAAGAAAACAATAATATTTATTTTTTATTTTATAATAAAAAAAGAAAAATTCAGGTAAGAGTAAAAGGTATCGCAACTATACATCATAAAAATGAAATTACTGAACAAGCTTGGTCAAAAACACAAATTATAAGTAGAAAATGTTACTTAGCAGAACAGGNTCCAGGTTCAGTTTCCAAATTTCCCAACCCAGGTTATCCAAAAGAGTTGGAGGGTAGAAATCCTAAAATAGAAGATACTGAANTAGGGTTTGAAAATTTCTGTGTAATTGAAAGTAAAGTATATGAAATGGAATGGTTATATTTAGCATCACAAGGTCACAGAAGGGCTTTAATTAAAATTAATGAAGAAGATATATCTGCAGAATGGTTGACGCCATAATTATTTGAAATTTTTTTTGTAATTTTTCCAGTTATTAATATATCTTTTGGCGTTTTCTTTAATTGCAAGAATTTCTTTTTCATCTAGTTGTCTAATTATTTTGCCTGGGGTACCCATGACTAAAGAGTTGTCTGGTATTTCTTTTTTTTCTGTAATTAAAGTATTAGCTCCAATAATGCAATTTTTTCCAATTACGGCTTTATTCAAAATAACTGATCCAATGCCTATTAGACTGTCATCTTTAATTGTNCACCCATGCAACATTACCAAGTGACCTATAGTAACCCCGGATCCAATGTTTGCTGGGCAGCCAGGGTCCGTATGTATAACGCTATTATCTTGAATATTTGAGCCTTCACCTAGTGTAATTTTTTCTATATCCCCTCTTAAAACTGCTCCAAACCATACGCTGCTTTCATTTTTTAAATGTACATTTCCAATAACCTTGGCATTATCNGCTATCCAATTATGTCCATCTCTAACAACTGTTTTATCTCCGAGTTGATGAATCATATTTAATATATATATTAAAAAAAATACTATGGCACTTGAAAAAACACCCTTATGTAATTTTGGNGAGCAACCTAAAGATTTCAATCTCAAGNGTATTGATGAAAACAAATATTCTCTAAAAGATGTTGTTGGAGCAAACGGAACATTGATAATGTTTATTTGCAATCATTGTCCTTATGTAAAAGCAATTTCAAAAGAGATTGGCGAAACCGCTGCTGAATTAAAAAAATATCAAATTAATGTAGTGGCAATTATGTCTAATGATACTTTGAATTATCCTGATGATAGTTTTGATAATATGAAAATTTTTGCTAAACAAAATAATTTTATGTTCCCATATTTNATTGATGAAAGTCAAGAAGTAGCAAAAAATTTCGGAGCTGTATGTACGCCTGATTTTTTTGGTTATAATTCTAAAAATGAACTTCAATACAGAGGAAGGCTTAGACAGCTAAAAGATTTAAAACCTGCAATAAACAGTAAAAATGAATTATTAGAAGCTATGATTGAAGTTTCAAAGTCAGGCCGTGGGCCAAAAGAACAGTTTCCAAGTATGGGCTGTAATATCAAATGGAAATAAAATGATTATNATAACGACTAGAAATTTTTTACCTGAAATAGGTGGAATGCAAATTTTAATGACAGATTTAGCTAATCATTTATCAAAATTTGATAAGGTAAAAGTTTTTGCAGAGGTCAGTAAGGATTCTGATATATTTGATAAAAATCAAAACTACGAAATAATACGGATAAAGGGATTTAAATTCATTAGAAAATTTAGAAAAGCCAATCATATTCAAGACTTTTTTTTAAAAAATAAAAGTATTGAGGCCCTTGTATCTGATCACTGGAAAAGTCTAGAAAAAATCTCGAAAAATACCTGCCATTCAACTTGTACCATTTGCTTAATACATGGAAAAGAGATCAATCATCCTATTGGGTCACCACTTAATATAAGAATGCTTAGTTCATTAGCAAAATCAAAATATATAATTGCTAATTCTGAGTTTACGAAAAATCTGGCAATTGAAAAGGGGGTGGATGAGAAAAAATTAATCATTATCAATCCTGGTACTGATATAAATGAAAATGAAAATTTAGACGAAAATTATGCACAAAAAATATTTGACAATGCAAGTCCTAAAATCGTAACTGTATGTAGATTGGAAAAAAGAAAAGGCTTGGAAAATACTTTATTAGCATTGAAGAACTTTCAATCTAAATATCAAAATTTTAAATTTGCTATCATTGGTGATGGNGAAGAAAAAGAAAATTTAAAAGATCAAATTAACAATTTAAACTTATCAAATAATATTATTTTATTTCAGAATATGGACTCGAAATTAAAAAATTCACTTATTAAATCTGCTGATTTTTTTATTATGCCATCAATACAAGTCGGCAAATCCGTTGAGGGTTTTGGTATTTCGTTTTTAGAAGCTGCTAAATATGGAACAGCTTCAATTGGTGGGATACAAGGTGGATCATCAGATATTATAAAAAATGAAAAAACAGGATTACTATGTGATGGTAATAGCTTTGAAGATATTTACAAAAGTTTAATGTTAATAATGAAAAACGATAACTACAAAGTTTTTGGAGACAATGCTAAGAATTTTTCAAAACAGTTTGATTGGGAAATTCAAATTAAAAAATATATGGATATAATTAGAAAAAATTAAATGGATCTAATNANAAAAAATTTAAAGTGGCTTGGGACAGCTTTAGTTTTTACAGGTATATTATTAATGTACCTTAATGTTTACCCATTAAATATTTTTTTTCATGGCCCGGGAATTGTTGCATGGACTATTCACGGATATATTTATAAAGACAAAGCTGTTCTGACAAATTTTGCTTTGCAAATTCCATTTTCAGTAATAGGTTTTTATAAATACTTTTTTATGTAGAAAGTTGCCTGATAACAGATTCTAAAACCTCAGTTACCGTCAATTTCACCAAACTATCTTTTTCAATAACTTTGAAATTATTAGTTTCAATACTAACTTTCTTTGCAGAGGTGTGGCCACCAAATAAAGCAATTCCTTTAACATTTAAATGTGCTGCAATATGTGCAGGTCCTGTATCATTTGCAATCACAAAGGATGCTTGTTTAATAATTTTANATAACTGATTTATGNTTGTTGGCTTATCTTTGTCNAAGATTATCTTTAATTTCAAATCTTTNCAAAAACCTATTTCACTTGGTCCAGGAGCTGTTAGTATTTCATGATTTTTAAAGTTTTGCTTTAATAGCTCTATCAGCTCTTTGAAATANGGCCATACCTTGTGCTGTAATTTAGGTGAACAAAATGGTGCTAAAAAAATATATTGTTTTTCTTTTATTTCAAAATCATTATCTATTGCCCATGAGAAATCTGGTTTAANTACGTTNCTTGTATTAGATAATCCTGATCGATCTANNTGAATTTTAAAGCGTTCAATCACTCCATTTTGATCAAAGATTTTTTTGGACTCTCCTTCTTTTAAAATGGTTCTAGAAGATGACCAATTTTTTATNTTAAAATTTTTTCTATAAAATTCTGTTCTTGATGAATTTTGCAAATCAAAACAATTTTCAAAATTAAATTTTCTTATAACTTTAATTAAATTTAACAAATAGAAGAAATTCCATCTTGGTAATCGCTTGTCTATTAGAACCTCATCTATGTATGGGCAACTTTCAAANAAATTTTTATATTTAGATGTTGTCAAAATATAAATTTTTTTATTTTTAAAATGTGTTCTTATATCTAATAATGCACCAGAAATTTGAACTATATCGCCAAGAGAGCCGTGTTTAATAATTAGAATATTTGACATAAAACGATTAAGTATTATCAATATCATATGAATTCGGCTAAGAAAATATTTGCAGAAATTTCTGTGGGTGAGCTCATGGATAAAATCAGTATTTTGGAAATTAAGCAAAAAAACCTTAAAGATAAGGAAAAAATTAAAATTGTTTCAAAAGAATTGGAGAGTTTAAATAGTTGCTACCAAAAAGATGTTCATATTACTGATCAAATTAAATCATTGTATGAAGATTTGAAAAAAATAAATACAAAACTTTGGAATATTGAGGATGGAAAGAGGGATTGTGAAAGAAATGGAGATTTTGGAGAAAAGTTTATTAAACTTGCTAGAAGTGTATATATTGAAAATGACCAAAGAGCCAAAATTAAAAACAAAATCAACAAACTCTCTGGATCAAATATTTCTGAAGTAAAAAGTCACGAAAAATATTAATCATATTTTGTACTAGGAATTTCTGATCTTAATTTTTCAATAATTTTTGTGTCAATTTCTGAGATAATAAAACCTGTCTCTTTTTTAATTTCCTTAAGAATATGCCCATCTGGAGACACTATCATTGCATGACCGTAGGTTTCTCTTTGATTGTGATGCAATCCAGTTTGTGCTGGTGCAAAAACATAACAAAAATTTTCAATTGCCCTTGATCTAATTAGAACATGCCAGTGTCTTTCACCTGTATTTTTGGTAAATGCCGAAGGAACAGTTATGAAGTCTGCTTTTTTTTTCATGAGCTGCCTATAATGATTAGAAAATCTCAAATCATAACATATCGATAAACCCAGGTTTCCCCACGGTAATTTTGTTACAACAATTTGATGTCCNGCTTTGAACTTTTCAGATTCTCTATAAATCTCACCATTTGGNANATTAACATCGAACATATGAATTTTATCNTAAGTTGAAACTACTTCTCCGTTTGGATTAAGCAAAATAGATCTATTGAAAATATCTCTGCCATCTTGTACCGGGGTACCTCCTATCAAAAACCAAATCTTTTTTGATTTAACAAATTTTCTTATGTGATTAATGCAATTTCCCTCTTCATGATGCTCAGATCTTTCCTCAAGGATTTTCTTTTCCATAGTGAATAAAAAAGTGTTTTCTGGAGTTAAAACAAAGTTAGCACCGGATTGGATTGCCTGTTCGCTAAGATTAATTACTTGATCTAAATTTTCATTTGGCTGNTCGTTTGATGTGAGCTGCAAACAAGCAGCATTTAGTTTCATTTATTAACTGAACTAACAAAATTCCAACTGCAATCAAAACTTGGAATATAAATTTCCGAGATTTTAGAATTTCCAAAAGCACTCTCTAAAGTGCTTATCCAGCTATTAACTTGCTTTGGTTTTTTATCTCTTGAACCAACTTGAGCGGTAATTATACCATCCTTTTTCGTTATTCTTTTAATTTCTTCAATATTTTTAGATGCTAAATCAATGCAAAATTGATCATCATTTAAGTCTATAAATAAATGATCATATTTTTCATCATCGCATAGGGCAATATTTTTGAATGCATCTCCCCAAATGCAATTTACTTTATTGCTTTTATGAATATTTTTAAAAACATCTGGCAAATACTCTTGGCATGCCTCTACAACCTCTNGATCAAGCTCAAACCAATCAATATAATTAAAGTTATTTTTTATACATTCTCTCGCAACTCCTCCATCACCGCCCCCGATGATTGCTGCAGTAGAGTTTTTCTCTGACAATTTAAGTCCAGAATTTACAAAAGTACTTGAGTATAACTCTTCATCTNTTTCAGCTACTTGTAGTTCGCTGTCTATAAAAAGGGCATTTCCAAATTCTTTTAGTTTTAAAATTTCGATATGTTGACCTGCTTTGGATTTGAAATTTTTAATTATTTTCTCAACCATATAAAATTTTTTAATTCCTTCAGAACTATAAATATCTTTGTAATGATGTACTGAATCTCTATCAAAATCTTTTTTAATAACAGTAGAATGCGGTAATTCTTTTTTTAATATTTCAAGTGAAACGTTAGGACTAACTGAGCCGCATGTAAAAAAATCAAAGCTAACAATGCCCTTTTCGGGAAAAGTGTGAAAACTCATATGGCTTTCTTTCAATAAACATAGAAGGGTAACACCTTGGGGAGTNAAAACATATTTAGAAATATTTACTATTTCTACTTTTGCAGCTTGTGCAATTTTTTTAAAAATATTTTCGTAAAATTCCGGTTTATGATCTTCGTGAACACCAAGAAAATCAAGAGTTATATGCTCGCCTACTTTGTTCATTCGGCCTCCCTTTTTATAAAAAAATTTAAAGCTTGCTACAGCTTAAACTTTAAAACCTTGTTCATTAGAGATTTCGACAAGATTTTTAGCTCCCTATTAAGCGCGGTATATACCGACTCTCAATATTATCAACCTTTTTTCAATCCTGTTTATAATTTTTCACTTTTAGTAAAACTTTTGTCATTTGTGATTTTGACAAAATCTTAGGTTTGCCCGTCCTTAAACAACCAAGATATTGCTCAGATAAATACTCCACCTCTTGAGCTAGTTCAAATGCCTTTGATAAACTGTTTGAAAATGAAACCTGACCGTGATTTCCAATTAAACATGCATTTCTTCCTCTCAGTGCTTTAATAATATTTTTTGATAATTCACTAGTACCATAGGTTGCATATTTAGCGCACTTTATATCTTCNCCACCAGCGACAGCTACCATGTAATGAAAAGAAGGAATTCTTTTTNCGAAACATGANAGTATAAGTGCATGNTTTGAATGACAGTGCACTATGGCTTTGGAATCTTTTTTATCAATATATATATCTTTATGAAATCTCCATTCTGATGATGGTTTGTTTTTTCCTTTTTTTAAAATACCTTTTAAATTAACAAAAACGATATCTTTTGGTTGTAAGTTTTTATATTTCATTCCACTAGGGGTAATTAAAAATCCATCTTTAAATCTTATAGAAATATTGCCAGATCTTAAAGGTGTGAGATTAGTTTGATTTAAAAGTTTTGAATACTTNATAATACTTTTTCTTAATGAAAGTTCACTCATTTAAAAACTTCAACTAATTCTTCNGGTTTAAAAATACCATTTTCAGTAATGAACCCAGTAACAAGTTCAGCAGGTGTTATATCAAAACCAAGGTTAAAACCCTTACTTTTATCAGGGTATATTTTTATTTTTTTAATGTTACCGTCTTCATCATAACCAGAAATAAATTTTAACTCATCATCAGATCTTTCCTCAATAGGTATGTCTTCGCCTTTTAAAATATCCTTATCATATGTGGTGCTTGGTAGAGCAACATAAAAAGGAACATTATTATCTCTGGCAGCCAATGCTTTTAAATAAGTGCCAATTTTGTTAGCTACATCACCATTTCTACTTACCCTGTCAGTTCCTACTATGCACATGTCAACCATACCCTTTTGCATCAAAAGTCCTCCAGTATTATCAGCGATAACCTTATGATCAATATTTTCATTTAATAATTCATANGATGTTAGCGATGATCCTTGATTACGAGGNCTGGTTTCATCGACCCATGTATGAATATTAATGTTTGCATCTCTTGCTTTATAAATTGGGGCAGTAGCTGTTCCCCAATCAATNGTTGCTAACCATCCGGCATTACAATGAGTTAATATATTAATTTTATCTTTTTTTATCTTCTTTATAAGTTTTAATCCATGTTCTCCAATACTTTCAGAAATTTTTATATCATCTGTGCAAATTTTTTTACATTCATTTAAAATTGAACTTTTGATATTATTTTTATCTAAATTTTTAAATACTCTATCTGCTGCCCAAGAAAGATTAACTGCGGTAGGTCTTGCAGTTTTAATTTCATCTACTTTATTTTTTATGAAATCAAGATCTNCATTTTGTTTTGACGCTAAATATAAACTATAAGCCGCTGTTGCCCCTATTAATGGAGCGCCTCTAACAAGCATATCTTTAATAGCATCATACCCGTCCTGAAATGTTTCTAATTTTTTTATTTCAAACTTAAACGGAAGTTTAGTCTGATCTATAATGTGAACATTATTCTCATGATCATCATGCCAAATGGTTAGATAATGCTTACCATTAATTTTCATTAGTTTTTAAAAATTCGTCCGGCTATATTTGTTAATTGGTTTATGGTTGATTCTGTCCAATTTGATTTATCAGTTATAATTGCAGTGTCTAAACAATTAATTGCCGGATCATTAGGGTCTATATGTTCTTCAAAACTTTTAACAATTTCTACAATCATTTTTCTAGCGTTGTCAGCNTTGCCAAGTAATGTTTTTATAACTTGATCAACAGAAACGTCATCATGANCTTCATGCCAACAATCATAGTCTGTAACCATTGCAACTGATGCATATCTTAATTCTGCTTCTCGAGCTAATTTCGCCTCAGGCATGTTTGTCATACCAATAACATCACAGCCCCACGATCTATAAAGATTTGACTCAGCTAAAGATGAAAATTGTGGCCCTTCCATAACCAAGTAAGTTCCACCAANCTGATATTTTAAATTAATTTTCTTTAGTACAGCTTCGCAAGCCTTCATTAATCCTGGACTTATTGGTTTTGCCATTGAAACATGCGCTACTATTTCTTTATCAAAAAAAGTTTTAACTCTTGCAAAAGTTCTGTCAATAAATTGATCAACAAGAACAAATTTTCCAGGCTCGAGTTCATCTTTTAAAGAACCTACAGCTGATACTGACAATACATCTGTCACTCCTAATTGTTTTAAAGCATCAATATTTGCCCTAAAATTAATATTAGATGGATTNATTTTATGTCCTCTACTGTGTCTTGGTAAAAAATAAATTTGTTTATTATCAATTTTGGCCTCTAAAATTTGATCTGATGGTTCTCCCCATGGGGTTTTGACGGTTATCCACTTTTCATCTTTAATACCATCAATATTGTAGAGTCCACTTCCTCCAATGATTGCTAATTTATTCATAATTGATTATTTATATTAATAACCAATAAAATGAAATTAGAAAAAATAATCCGAAGTATTCCGAATTATCCAAAAAAGGGAATTTTGTTTCGAGATATCACCTCTCTTATTGAAAACAAAAAAGCGTTTAATTTTACAATTAAAAACATGAGAACAGTAAGTAAAAAAGTGAGTTTTTCAAAAATAGCGGCAATTGAGTCTCGTGGTTTCATATTTGCTTCAGTTTTAAGTTTTTTAAGCAATAAACCTTTGGTGCTACTAAGAAAAAAAGGTAAATTACCTGGGAAAACTTACTCAGAAAAATTTAAATTAGAGTATGGTTTTGATGT
Organism: Pelagibacteraceae bacterium; assembly: GCA_002684895.1. GTDB lineage: Bacteria > Pseudomonadota > Alphaproteobacteria > Pelagibacterales > Pelagibacteraceae > HIMB114. Next base: position 1,972 of record NYVZ01000007.1, on the reverse strand, counting down.
TTTGGAAATACANAAATCTTCCTTAAAAAAAAATGANAAAGTTTTAATTATTGACGATTTAATCGCTACTGGTGGAACTGCNCTTGCTAGTGCAAAACTTGTGGAAAANGCAAAAGCAAAAGTTTCTGGTTTCNTTTTTTTAATAAATCTTTTTGATCTTCNTGGTGATAAAAAACTNAAATCAAAAGGATATAAAACTTTTAGTTTAATTAAATTTCCTGGTCACTGATATAATTAAACTGATATAATTTTTGTCTCTAATATATATTTTGGATATTTTTTNGANAATCTNTTTTTTAGTAATTTAAATGATTTCTCATGTATTTTTTTTTCTATTGTCTTATTAAATNCTTTTTTTTTACTAAGCATTTTAGCTAAACCNCAATCATAATGGTTTATTGCAATTAATTTTTTGATGCCATGAATTTGNGAAGAAATTNAAAAATTTTTCCAAAATACNTTTTCCCAATTTTTAAAATTTTTTGATGTAATACCAAGGGTTGAGCCTGCAATTGAAAATAGACTGTATTCACCTGTAAGTTTTTTCTTCTTCATTAAAGTATTTATTTTTGGCTGACATCTTGGGTCAATGCAAGTAAGGACCATGGCTTTGTAGTTTTTTTTCATTGTTTTGGTAGCGGGAGGCAGATTTGAACTGCCGACCCCGGGCTTATGAGTCCCGTGCTCTAACCAACTGAGCTATCCCGCNATAAAGAATTAACTACAACATAAAATCCTACTTGTCACGCCAAAGATAATTAGTTACTGAATTTTGGAACATATTTTCAAATCATCAAGAATATAATTTCTTTTGAAACTCGATCCTGTTTTTTGGAGGTTTTTTTTACTATCTCTCAAATAAGTTTTTGAAAATTTTAATATCTCGTTATCAACNTTTTTATTAAGTTTAGAAAAATCAGAATTTTCTAAACTAAGAATTTTGTAAAGTTTTATAGAAAAAAAATTATAATCTTTTACATATCTGATACGAACATTATTATCTTTTGTTGTGAACTTATTATCTGATAAAAAGTAATGTAGGGCTGTACATCTTTTTAAAAGATATATGGTTCGACTCAAATCTTTAAAATCTTGATTATTTTTTAGATACTTCTTCAGAGGAAGCATATTTTCTGAATGGGATTTTACACTCAAAATAATAAGTAACGCTAAAGATAATTTAAAAACTCTCATGATTTAAACTTCTTTATTATTCGGCCAGTTTTTTTTCTAATCTTTTTTTATGCAATATAGGTTCCGTATAACCAGAAGGTTGGGTTTTACCTTCAAAAACTAGTTCGCAAGCAGCTTTAAAGGCAATTGATTGGTCAATATTTTTACTCATAGGTATATAATTTTTATCATCTGCATTTTGGCCATCAACAACACTTGCCATTTTTTTCATAGCTTTCATAACTTGGTCTTTTGTACAGATTTGATGATGTAACCAATTTGCAATATGTTGAGATGAAATTCTTAGTGTGGCCCTATCTTCCATCAGTCCTATATTATTTATATCTGGAACTTTAGAACAGCCAACTCCTTGATCAACCCATCTGACTACGTAACCTAAAATACCTTGGCAATTATTCTCAATTTCTTTCTCAATGTCTTTTTCTGACCAATTGGGTCTATCTGCTATTGGTATGGTTAAAATATTATCTAAATTTGCTCTTTGACGAGACGATAATTCTTTTTGTTTTTCAAACACATTAACTTGATGGTAATGCGTAGCGTGCAATATTGCGGCTGTAGGTGATGGCACCCATGCACAGTTTGCACCTGCATTAGGTTGCCCTATTTTCTGTTTTAACATGTCTTGCATTTTATCGGGCATCGCCCACATACCTTTTCCGATTTGAGCTTTATTTGAAAAACCACATTCTAATCCAATGTCTACATTCCAATCTTCGTAAGTGTTTAACCAGCTTGATTTTTTCATTTCACCTTTAAAAATCATTGGTCCAGCTTC
>NYVZ01000026.1 GCA_002684895.1 Pelagibacteraceae bacterium | reverse complement strand
TTAATTTTTTTTGGATCTTTTATACCTTTTTCAGTTTCTAGACCAGAATTTACGTCAATTTTATCAGTATATTTAAGAGCAGTTTTTACATTATTAATATTTATTTTTCCTGCAAGAAAAAATTGTTTATTTTTGATTTGTTTAAGAAGATCAAAATTAAAAGCTTCTCCAGACTGACCCATAGCGGGAGTGTCTAATAAAACTTCATCTGCATCATGAAACTGTTCCATATTTTGAAGATCAATTTGTTTTGCTACTTTAATTGCCTTTATCACATGAAGGTTTGTGAGCTTTTTTATTTGCTTAATAAATTGATTACTTTCGTTTCCATGTAGCTGAATACTATCACAATAATTAGATACTTCTTTTACTTCTTGAATGTCTGGATTAACCATGACCGCCACCCTTTTTACACTATTCGGTATATTCTTTATTAATTTTTTAAGTTCAAGAATAGATATTGATCTCGGACTTTTATCGTAGTTTATAATAAATCCTATTAATCTAACACCATGATTTATACAAAGATCGATAATTTTAGAGTCAGTATTTCCACAGACTTTAACTGTTGGAAATTTCATAATTTTAAATGATCAAAAAGTTTTTTAAAATTATTTTTTATATTACCAGATGTAATACTGCGACCAATGACTATTCCGAAAGCATTTTGTTTTGTCAAAGCATCTTTAGGTGTAACAACTCTTTTTTGATCATCCGTCTTATCACCTAGCAGTCTGATACCAGGTGTTATTGTTTTAATCTTGGCCAATTTATTTATTTTAAAAGATTCTTTCCCACTACATATTACAGCATAACATCCAGCTTGTTTTGCCAACTTAGCTTGCTGTAAGATTAAATTATTAATTTTTTTAGTATGACCTATTTCTTTGAGCATTTTTTGATTAAAAGAAGTTAACGTTGTTACACCAAGTAAGTTTGCTTTTGTTATTTTCTTTGCAGACTTAATTGCTTGTAATCCACAACTAGTATGAATGGAAATATAATTTATATTTTTTAAATCTTTAATAGCATGTAAAGCATTTTTAATTGTATTTTCTATATCATGAAGTTTTAAATCTAAAAAAATTGGGAACTTTGTAATAGATTTAATAAATCGCCTTCCTTTTTCAGAATAAAAAATTTGATAACCAATTTTCAAACCAAAGATATACTTCTTTGATTTTGTTTTCTGTAAAGATTTTATTATAAACTTTGCTTTATTGATTGAGCAATCTAGGGCTATAAAAATTATTTTTTTATTCTTCAATTTTCTCATCTTTATTAATTCTTGAATTAAGAACTTTGCTCGATTTCCATTTAACTTTATTTTTTTCTTCAACCGTAATTACTTGTCCAGATTTGGGGTTGCGACCAACCCTAGAGGGCATTTTCTTGACTCGTATTGTACCAAATTGACGAATTTCTATTTGTCTACCCATAGCTAATTCATTACCCAAATATTTAAAAATAGACTCACAAATACGCTCCACATCTTGATTTTTTAAATATTGAAAATGTCCTTGCAAATCTCGAATTAAATCGCTTTTGACATAAGTTTTTTTTTTTATCAGACATTTCAACAAAGTATTGAAATTATTATAGAATTAGAATGTGAGAAAAGAAAGGACTAATCCTTTTTTTTATTTTTATTTAAAGCTTCACCTAAAATATTTCCAAGACTGGCACCCGATGTTGTGGAACCGAACCGTCGGATCGCATCATCAGCTTGCTGTTGCTCCAATTTTTTAACAGAAAGTTTAACTCTTCTCTTTTGATCAGACATTTCTAATTCAAGTATTGCAGCATCTAAAGTGTCCCCTGGAGAAAATCTATCACATCTACAGTCTGCCTTTTCTATTGCAAGTTCAGATTTTCTAATTAATGTTTTGTACCTGTTTGGACCTACATCTACGACAAGAGCATTATTTTGGATCTCGACAACACGGGTAGATACAACGTCTCCGATTTTTTTATCTTCAAAAAAGGAAAATGGATCGACTGCAAGTGCTCTGATACTACCATTCACTTTTTCATCTTTGATATCTATAATTTTTACCTTAACGGCGTCTCCTTTATTAAAATTATCTAAAGACTTTGAGCTCTCATTATAGTCAAGTTGTTTATAATGCACAAAGATGTCTATTTTTGACTCACCTGGTTTACAAAAAATACCAAAGGATTGCTTATTGACGACCGTTGCATCGACAATTGTATTCACTGGATACTTGGCAATAAATTCACTTATTGGATTAGGTGTACAATCTTTGTAACTTAAACTTATTTTTCTTTTTTCAAAATCAACTTCTTTTAATTTAACTTTAACTACATCTCCAATCTTAAAAACAGATTTTGGATTAACATTTCTTTGCATGTGATGAATCTCAGAGTTATGGATCAGTCCGACGATCCCATCTCCCATTTCAGCAAATGCACCAAAGTCTACAAGTTGGACAATTTTTACTTCATATTCATTTCCAATTTTGAATTTATCTTTTATGGTTTCAAATGGATCTGGTATCATTGCTTTTACCGATAAACTCATTCTCATATTTTCAGTATCAATTTCTAGAATTTTTACTTTTATTTTTTCACCTACTGTAAACATGTCATTAAGATTTGAAATTTTAAGATGCGATACTTCACTAGAGTGCAATAAACAATCTAGACTTTCTATNCTTACAAANCACCCATANGACTGNACAGCTTTTATGGTCCCTTCTACTATTTCACCAACTTTATAATTTTTAATTACTTTTTCTTTATTTTTATTTTTTTCTTGCTCGATTACTTGCCTACGACTAGCGATAACATTCATCCTGACATTATCTATTTTGATAATCTGAAATTCCATCGGTTTATTTATGTATTCATTCATGTTCTTAATGGGTTTATCTGCTACTTGGCTATTTGGACAAAATGCGAATACGCCAAATATTTCGACAACCACNCCACCTTTGACTGTGTTTTTAATAATACCGGATACTTTTTCTTGTTTTTCAAATGCTTCTTCAATTTTCTTCCAAGACTTAGCTCTTCTTGCTTTTTCAATACTAAGAACAATATTTCCATTTCTATCTTCAGTCCTTTCAAGAAAGACCTCAATTTGTTTGCCCTCATCTAGTGCGTCTAATTCTGCATGAGGGATTTCATTTTTATCTACAATACCACTTGATTTTGCTCCTTTGATAAAAACATGCACATATTTGTCATCAACCTTTTCAACAGTTCCTGTTACAATGGTGTTGTCTTTTAAGATTATGTTTTCTAAATTTTCTGAAATTAACTTTGCGAATTCCGAGCTAGTATCTTGATTATATACTTTTAAATTATCTGTTCCCACTAATGTTTTTTTATCTCACTTTCTATCAAGAAAACTATTTTCTTGAGCGCACGCGATATATCATTAGAGTCATTGCGTATCAATATAGAATCATTGGTTTTTTTCATAGGGCTCACTTTTCTGGTTTTATCCGCTAAATCCCTCGCTTTCAGAGCCTTTAAAATATCATTATAATCAAGGTTTTTCTCACTTTTTCTCTTTTGTAATTCTAAATATCTCCTTTCAGCCCTTAACTTAACTTTCGCATCAATGAACAGTTTAATATCGCTAAAGCCTGCTGGCAGTATTTTTGAACAAATGTCTCGACCACCTACTAGTACGATTGGTTGAAAGCAATTAAATACAAGCTTTCTTTGAATAGGTAGCAATGCTTTTCGAATAGATGAAATTTTTGCAATTTTAGATACATAATTAGACACTTTGTTAGAATGTAATTTTGGATTGTGTAACCTCGAAATACTGACTGTATTCAAGAATTTGATTAAAAATTTAGTATTAATTTTTTTCTTACCACTTTTTAAATGAACTAAAGTTAGATAACGATATAGCAAACCAGAATCTAGGAATATAGCTTTAGATTTGTATAGTTTTTTTATTTTATTTAAAATACTGGTTTTTCCTGTAGCAACACCACCATCGCATGCAACAATAATTTTCTTTACACTTTTATCTCTTACATTCTCTATAGTTTCTAAAAAATTAGGAAACGAGATATTTGTACAATTAAAATCGTTAATTTGAATTTTTTTTCTAGAAGCCGATGCCAAAACATAAAATGCCATTGCGATTCTATGATCTTTATTAAAATTTTTAATTACTGGTATGTTATTTGAATAAAAATTTTCTGTTTTTCCATAAATAATTAGATTATCTTTTTCTCTTTTTATTTCAGCACCACATAATCTCAAATTGTCATACATTACTTTTAATCTATCTGATTCTTTAAATTTTAACTCACTTAAATTATTAAATTTACTTTTTGAATTACAAAATAATGAGACCACTAATAAAACCGGTACCTCATCAATGATACCGGCAATTTCATTAGATTTAATATTAACACCTTTCAAATTTGGTGAATACATAGCTATNACATCTCCGACTGGTTCCCCATAATATTGTTTTAAATTTTGAAATTTTATATTTGCACCCATTCTTTTTAATATTTTAATAAAGCCAATTCNNTGTGGGTTTAAACAAACGTTTTTTATTTTAATATTGCTACCTTTAGTTAAAATAGCAATACATATTAAAAATGCNCTTGAAGAAACATCAGATGGGACTTCGTAATTTTTAATTGGCTGCAGAAACTGCTTACCTAAAATTTTAATAGTCTGTTTTTTTCTGAAATTTTTGGTTTTAATAGAATACCCCAAGTATTTTAGCATTCTGGATGTATGATCTCTTACATTATTTGGACACTCAATAATCGTTTCACCAAAACTTGAAATACCCGCAAGTGTTGCAGCGCTAACCATTTGAGCTGAAGGTTTATTTATTTTAATTTCTGCCTTAACACAATTTGCGTGTCCATTAATCATTAATGGTAAGAACTTTTTTTTGGTTGGTTTAACATTCATTAAAAATTCTTTTAAAAACTCCAATCTATAAGGTCTTTTTGAAAGACTATGATCACCTATTATTTTTGCATTTACTTTAGACCCTGCGATGAGTGGTGTTATCAATCTTAAAGTTGTTCCACTGTTTCTACAATTAATTAACAATCTCTTTTTAAAACTTGGATATCCAATACCAAGTCCATAAATAGTATATTGATCGTTACTTTTGTTTACTTTTATACCAAGTTCTTGAATCGCCATAATTGAGGTCAAAGCATCTTGCCCTGGATTATTAATTTTTATATGTGATATGCCATATGCAATACTTGCAAATAATACTGACCTTATTGAAAGGCTTTTGTCTGAGGATAAATGGACAGAACCCTTGATACAGATATCGTTATCTGGGACCAATTTATTTGATTTTTTAATTGCCATTACATTAGTAGACCAATATATACCCACTAAATTAAATTATAAAAAGAGATTTTAATGGCTGATAAAAAATTTGGACAAAAAAGGGTTTGCCCAAACTGTGAAAAAAAGTTCTACGATTTAAATAAAAAATCGCCCTTTAACTGCCTTTGGTGCGAGAAAGAAATCATTATTGAAGATGATGACGTATCCTTTACGCAAAATACTCCAATAATTCAACAACCAAGCAAAACAGAATCAAAGGATGAATTTGCAGATATAGAAAATACAGATAATACATCAGAAGAAAGTGATGATGATGTAATTTCACTTGATGACGCTGCTTTAGAAGAAGAGCAAGGATCAAAAAACTAAATTTTAAAGCCAGTTCCTAAATAATATTTTATCGCTTTTTGATCTTTTATTATGTCTTTAGGTGGTCCCTCAACCATGACAACACCGTCTCTTATGATTATGCAATTATCTAATATATCTTGTATAGCAAAAAAATTATGATCAGTTATTATCACAGATAAACCCATACCTCTAAGTTCTAAAATAAATTTCTTTATTGATGATATGCTTAATGGATCTAATGCGGCCATGGGTTCATCTAGAAGTAAAACTTTTATGTCTTTATTACAAATTCTTTGTAAGGTTGATATTTTTTTGTATTCCCCCCCTGACATATTATTTGCTTTTACATTGACCAGATATTGCAGACCAAAATAAGATAAAAGTTGAAATATCTTACTTTCAATTTTACTTTTATCTTCAATATGTAGCTCTAAAATTGCATAAAGATTTTCATATGCTGTCATATTACCAAAGAGACCTTTGTGCTGTTCTAATAAGCTAATACCTTTGATAGCTCTTTTATGTATTGGTAAATCGTTAATTATTTCATTATTTAATTTAATTTCACCAAAATCTGGAAAAATTTTACCTACAATAAGATTAAAGAGAGTAGACTTACCTGCACCATTGGGACCTAGTAATCCTAAAATTTGACCATGATTTAAGTTTAATGAAATATTTTTTAGAACAGGTTTGCCGCCTAATGTTTTTGATATTTTTGATATAGTTAATATTTTTTTATTAGTATTTTTGTTTGGCTCATTAAGTTTGATAATATTAGAAGAGGCTACATTTAATTGAGCTTTATTTAGATTTTTTTCAAGAGTTGGAACTTTTTTATTAACAATATTTGTTAATAACAAAGTTTCAGTTTCTTTATATAAAAACTCTCTTTTTAATAAAAACGTTTTATTGCTACTTGTGCCAGCTTTAATTTTAATTTTTTTCTTTTTATTCTTATTATTTTCTTTTTCCATAAACCCTATCTTTTTCTTTAAACATGAAGATTTCTAGATTATTAGTCATTGTATCAAGTTCTGCAACATCTCCTCTAACGATATTTTTTTTATCTTTATATATTACATTTTTTTCTAATCTAATTAAGTTTTTATCTGATAGAAAATTTGCAACATCTGCTTTTATAGTCCCATCTTTATTAAGAATTTTAACATTTTGATAATATTTGATATTTTTTGATTTTTTATAATAGTTTGCCTTATCTGCCGTTACGTTCAATATGCTACCATCATTAAGCTTCGTGTAACTCTGCACATCATTTAGTTTGATAAGATTTGGTTGATCTTTATTTAAATATGCCTCCCTGCCTTTGGTAATATAATTTCTACCGCTATCATCTGAAGTCTTATATTCTACATTAGTAAATTTTGTTACGTTCTTCTCAACAAAATTTTTTTCTCTTTTAGAATTAGATTGCTCTTTTTCAATTTTTATTGACCCTTTGTTTTGCGTAATATGATAGAAATAAAAAATTACAGAAAACAAAACGACAATAAAAAGAAAAAAATTTGATTTAGTTTTTTTTGTAATCATTTATTCATAAATTGAATTATTGAATGAATATTCACTAGACCCTGAAATTTTCCTTTAGATTTAACAAGCAATACTGTTATTCTTTTTTTATTCATTATACTTAGTGCTTCTGGCGCAAGTATCATTTCATCAACAAATGTAGGATTTTTTGTCATAATATCACTTGCAACTAATTTTTGAAGATTTGAAAATTTACTTGCTGCTCTTGCAGTATCACCATCGGTAATGATGCATAGCTTATTTATTTTGTTTCCTTTTACCAATACACAGCCCAACCTTTTTGATGATATTGCTGAGAGTATTTTGGAAAAATTTGTATCTCTTGTCACGTAAGGAATCTTATTTCCAGTAATTAAAAGTTCCTTGATAGGCGTTAAAGATTTTCCAATACTGCCATGAGGATGATGTTCTCCAAATTTAGATATTTTGAAACTTCTTTTTTTTGCTACGGTGATTGCAAGCGCATCTCCAATACATGTTAAAATTGTACTAGAGCTAGTCGGAACGAGTGAAAAGTTTTTATCACCAGCTTCTTTTATTTTTGGATAAATTATATTTATATCTGAATTTTTAGCGAGTTGAGATTTTGAATTAGAAGAAATCCCAATAATTTTAATTTTATATTTTTTTGCAAATTTTAATATTGAAATCAATTCATTTGTATTGCCACTATTTGAAGCAATGATTAGGGTATCGTTCTTTTGAAGACTGCCTAATCCTCCATGACTAGCTTGATTTGCATCTAATACATAACTAGAAATACCCAATGATGAAAACGTACCACAAGTTTTTTCTAGAATAAGTTTTGATTTTCCAACACCAGTAAAGACTATATTACCCTTCGTAGCATTAATAAGATTAATAGCTTTAGAAAAATTTAAATTAAGATTTTTCTGCATCTTCTGGATTGATAGAATCTCTTCTTTTATAATTTTTTTACCAAAATTTAATATTTGTTTTTCTGATTTCATATCAATGNTCAAAAATATCNCCTAAGCCATTTAAATCTAAACTAGTTCTTGTTTCTAAAAATTCAAAACATTTTTCTGCAATATGAGATTTATTCTCACGACTNAAAATTTTTTCAAGCTCAATTTTAATATTATGAAGATGTAATACATCGCTTGCAGCATATTTAATTTGCTCATCACTATAATTTTCAATNCCCCAATCAGAAGTTTGCATTTCTTTATCTAATTTTATGCCAAGTAAATCTTTTGTTAAATCTTTTAGACCNTGGTTGTTAGTAAACTTTCTACAAATCTTCGATGCAATTTTTGTATCAAAAATATTACATACATTGATTTGAAGATGCTGTTTTAAAAAACCTAAATCAGCTCTTCCAAAATGGAATATTTTTTTTATTTTTTTGTTTTCTAAAAGCTGTTTAAGATTTGGAGCATTATANTTGTCCTGAAATTTAATNAAATGAACAAAGTTTGAACCATCTGACAATTGCAGTAAATGAAGTTTATCTGTTANCGGATTTAATCCAGAGAATTCACCGTCGACNGCTATTGTTGTGGCATTTTTTAAACTTGTGTCGGATGGAAGATCGTTTAAATGTAATTTATATTTAAAATTCATATTTCAATTACTGATTGTATAACATGTCTTTAGCTTATGTAAAAAAAATCTGTCTTTTTGGGGGCGCTGGCTTTGTCGGACGTTCAATTGTTAGGCTTTTAGCAAAAAGAGGTTTTGAGGTTAAAATAGCTACCCGATCACCATTTGATGAAGATTTATTGGAGTTAAAATCTACTGTTAGTGATCCGGGCCAGATTGTGATTGAAAAAATTAATATTCATTCAAAATCTCAAGTTAAAGATTTTATTAAGGATAGTGAAATCTGNATAAATTTAGTTGGTATCCTTTTTGAANNAGGTAGTAGCACATTTAAAAAGGTTCACACAGATTTTGTTGATAACCTAACATCAGCAATTAAAGAGGAAAAAAANGTTAAGCACTTTATTCATTTTTCAAGTTTAGGTGTAAAAAGCAATACAAATTCAAAGTATTTNGAAAGNAAATACAAAGCTGAAGAAATTATTAAAAAAAATTTAAAAAATTTTACNATAATTAAACCATCAATAGTTTTTGGTGGAGGAAAGNAAGATTTTACTAATACGTTCGCAAAATTAATAAGTTTATTTCCTATTATACCTNTNGCAGGAGCTTCAGTAAAGTTTGCTCCTGTATATGTGGGTGATATTGCACTTGGTGTAGAAAAAATAATTGATGAAGAAATTAAAAANGAAACTATAGAATTTGTCGGAAACGAAATATTAAATTTAACAGAAATAATAAAAATTATTTCTAATGAAATTCGAACAAAAAATATTATTATTCCAATACCATCATGGCTAGGTAAGTTACAAGGCGCAGTCTTGGGTCTTGCTCCGAATCCAATGTTAACTATAGATCAAGTTAGAACATTAGAATCTGGAGATAACATTGCTACAGGAAAAAACAAAACTTTATCAGATCTTAAAATAGATCTTCAGGGAATACGAAAAATAATTCCTAATTACCTTTGGAGATTTAGAAAAGGGGGTCAGTTTGCTAAATAAAATAATAATAAAAAACCTAAAATTAACCTTATAATTACGAATATAGTAAGTGAGTATTTTTCTACGAAAGATAAAAACACTTTAATGCTCAGCAAGGATACTATTAAAGAAAAAGAAAATCCCACTAATAGTAAAATGATTAAATCCCTGTCAAAATTTAGCACTACCTCTCCAATACCCAATACGGTTGCAGCAAAAAGTGTTGGTATAGATATTAGGAAACTAAACTTAGCAGAGTCTAACCTTGAAAAACCCAGATACCTAGCGCAGCTTATAGTAATTCCAGATCTACTTGTTCCGGGTATTAAAGCAAGCACTTGTGCCAATCCAATGCAAAGTGCATTTCTATTTGAAATATTTTTATTAAATTTTATTTTTACAGGTACCTTGTCGCAAAAATATAAAATAATTGAAAAAAAAATTGTAGCATATGCAACAATTTTAATATCTTGCAAAAAAAGATTTATGTTTAAAACTTTTAT
>NYVZ01000006.1 GCA_002684895.1 Pelagibacteraceae bacterium | reverse complement strand
CATGGGCATAAAAAACATGATGATCATGGGCATAAAAAACATGATGATCATGGGCATAAAAAACATGATGATCATGGGCATGCACACGGTGAACACGACCCTCATATTTGGTTAGATCCATTGAATGCTAAAGTGATATTAAAAGAGATGGCAAAACAAATGAAAGCTTTAGATAAAAAAAATGCTAGCAAATACGACAAAAATTTAAAGATTACCAATGCAAAAATAGATAATTTGGTATCTGATATAAATAAGAATATTAATAAAAAAGCTCGTTATGTTGTTTTTCACGATGCATACCAATATTTTGAAAATCGTTTTGGACTTAAGACTCTTGGCGCTTTAACTGTCAATGCAGATGTATTACCAGGTGCAGAACAATTAAAAGATATTAGAAAAGTAATAAAAAAAGAGAAAGCGAAATGTATATTCTCTGAACCACAATTTAATCCAAAAATAATTAAAGCAATAGCAAAAGATACAAGTATAAAAACTGGAGTATTAGATCCCCTAGGCGCCGATCTTAAGAACAATGAGAATTTATATTTTAAGTTAATAAATAATTTATCTAGTTCACTTAAGAAGTGTTAATCTCTTCTCACGCTCGCTTGCGGTCTTTAATTGGCCACAAGCACCTAAAATATCATCACCTCTAGATTTCCTTATAGTAACAATATGACCATAACCTTTTATTATGTTCATAAACTTAGAAGTTTGTTCAGTTGAGGAAGTTTTGTACTTTACTCCTGGCCACGGATTAAATTGAATTAAATTTAATTTGCATGGAAATTGTGACATTATTTTTGAAAGTTGTTTCGCACACTCTTCGCTATCATTAACATCTTTTAACAGAACATATTCAATAAATATCTTTTCTCCATTCTCTATTGCATATTCTTTGCAATGTTTAATTACATCCTCAATATTATATTTCTTATTTATTGGCATGATTGAATCTCTAATTTTATTATTAGGTGCATGTAAAGATAGCGCAAGATAAGTACCAATTTCCTTAGCAGCTTTTTTAATATTTGGAGATATTCCCGAAGTTGAAACTGTAATTCTTTTATTTGAAAAACCTAAACCATTCATGTCTTTTAAAATTTCAATAGATTTTTTTATATTCTCAAAGTTATAAAATGGCTCTCCCATACCCATATAAACAATATTGTTAATTTTTTTTTCTTTATCCCATTCTTTGAGCTCATCCTTTGCAATTAAAATCTGATTTACAATTTCATGTGCTGATAGATTTTTAACTAAAGGCTGAACTCCTGTATGACAGAATTTACAATTTAAAGTACAACCAACTTGTGATGAGATACATAAAGTGGCATGGTTATCGGAAGGAATATATACAGTTTCGACTAAATTTTTATCATTCAATTCCAATAACCATTTGATCGTTCCGTCATTTGATATTTGTTTATTTTTTATTTTTGGTCTATCGAAATTAATTTCTTCTTTTAGTTTTTGTAAAATTTCCTCAGGTAAATTTGAAAAAAGTTTTGGGTCAAAATATCCTTTTTGATAATAAAATTTCCATATTTGGTTTGTACGCATAGAAATTTTTTTTTTATCAAGATTTAAAAAAATATTAGAAATTATCTGTTTTAAATCTAAATAATTTAGATCAGCAAAATTAACCATTCTGATGAAATTTAGAATATCTTGTTAATTGCGTAATAAGTTGCACCCACTAATAGTACTGCGAACATTACACTTTGCACCCAAAAATTTAAAAGTTTAATAAATGGTGCCTTTGTAAATTTTTTCCATGGTATAAAATAATATGCAATCAATGTTACTAGAATAAAAAACAATAATACTTCAGTGAGTGAAACTATCATTTTTGATATTTATCTTTCCATTCTGAATAAGGCATACCATAAACATGCTCTCGAGAATCTGGGTCTGAAATATCAATTCCCTTTTTCTCAGCTTCTTCTCTAAACCATTTAGAAAGACAATTTCTACAAAAACCAGCCAAGTTCATAAGATCTATATTTTGAACATCTTTTCTTTCCCTGAGATGGTTTATAAGTCTTTCCAACGTTTTTGATTGTATTTCTTTTTTTGTAGCTTCATTCATAAAAATAATTATAAGATCCTAAAATGAAATTATCAGGTTCTTACAAAATTCCAACAGATAAACAAACCGTTTGGGAGGCACTAAATAATCCCGATGTTCTACAAAAATGCATCCCTGGATGTGAAGAATTTAAAAAAAACTCTGACACCAGTTTTACAGCCACAGCGACTAATAAAATTGGGCCATTTAACGCAAGTTTTACAGGCGAAGTTGAGTTACAGGATTTAAATCCGCCAAACAGCTACACTTTAGTTGGACAAGGAAATTCTCCAGTGGGTTTTGCATCAGGTGAAGCTAAAGTTGCTTTAACAGAAGAGGGTGGCCAAACAATATTAACTTATGATGTGGAAGCAAATGTTGGAGGTAAAATAGCTCAAGTAGGTAGTAGATTAATTGATATGACTGCTAAAAAAATGGCAGATATTTTTTTTGGAAAATTCACTGACGAGGTTTCTCCGGCAGGTTTATCAGCCCCTAAACAGAGCAGTTCTGTTACAGCCACTAAATTTAACAAAAAAATAATTTATGCAGTTGCAACATTAGTTTCTTTAGGCTTAATTTTATTAGCTATTTACTAAACAACTTATAATTGAATTATTCTGACACTCTTGTTTTTTAATCTTTATATGAGAGAATAAATTTATAGGGGAAGTTTAATAATGGTAAAAATCACACTTAAAGTAAACGAAAATAAAATTGAAAAGGAAGTTGCCGACAACACTTTGTTGGTTTCTTTTATCAGAGAAAATTTAAATTTAACAGGAACGCATGTTGGATGTGACACAAGTCAGTGCGGATCATGCGTTGTTCACGTAAACGGAAAATCTGTAAAAAGTTGTACAATGCTAGCTGCTGACGCGAATGGCGCTGACGTTACAACGATTGAAGGTTTAGAAAAAGAAGGAAAATTACATCCAGTTCAAGAATCTTTTAAAAAACATCATGGATTACAGTGCGGTTATTGTACTCCTGGAATGGTGATGAGCTCAATTGACTTATTGAAAACTCATAAGAATCCAAGTGATGAAGAAATAAGAAAAGGATTAGAGGGTAACATTTGTCGTTGTACTGGTTATCAAAATATTGTTGCTTCAGTTAAAGGCGCAATAGGAAAAGTTTAATAATAAAAAACAAAAAGGAGAAAAATAAAAATGGCAAGCATGATTGGGTCTAAAGTTGAGAGAAAAGAAGATAAAAAGTTTTTAACAGGTAGAGGTCGATACACTGCGGATATAAATTTACATAATCAGTTACACGCTGTTTTTATCAGGTCACCTCATGCGAGGGCCAAAATTAAAGCAATAGACACTTCAAAAGCTAAAAAGGCTGCTGGGGTTGTTGATGTGTTAACCGGTAAAGACATGCAAGATGATAAAATTGGCGGTCTTATAGCTGGATGGAAAATAGTAAGTAAGGACGGTACAGATATGAAATGTCCTGCGCATCCTCCATTAGCAACAGACTCTGTAAATTATGTTGGAGATCATATTGCATTAGTTGTAGCTGAAACTCTACAAGAAGCAAAAGATGCAGCAGATTTAGTAAAGGTTGATTACAAAGTTTTAAAAGCAGTAGCAAGTACAGCTGAAGCAATGAATTCAGATGTTATACATGAAGGTATTGAAAAGAATTTATGTTTCGATTGGGAGCTTGGAGACAAAACCAAAACAGATGAAGCATTCGCAAGCGCTGATAAAGTTGTTAACATGGATATTTTAAACAATCGACTAGTACCAAATGCAATGGAACCTAGAGCTTCTATTGGTGATTATAATCCTTCTTCAGAGGAATTAACTTTATATACAACAAGTCAGAACCCTCACTTATCAAGACTAGTTATGTCAGCTTTTAATGCAGTACATCCAGAACACAAATTTAGAGTTGTTGCACCAGATGTTGGTGGAGGATTTGGATCAAAAATTTACCCTTACTCTGAAGATGTAATAATGGCTTGGGCAGCAAAAAGATTACAACGTCCCGTCAAATGGGTTTGTGAAAGAACAGAATCATTTTTATCTGATTGTCATGGGCGAGATCATGTCACAAACTGCTCTATTGCTATAAAAAATGATGGAACAGTTATAGGTTTAAAAGTTGATACAATTGCAAACCTTGGTGGTTATGCATCGTTATTTGCAACAGTAACACCAACATACTTATATGGTCCATTAGTAATTGGTCTATACAATATTCCAACAGCTTACTGTAATGTAAAAGCAGTATACACAAACACTGCACCTGTAGATGCATATCGTGGAGCAGGTCGTCCAGAAGCAACTTATTTAATTGAAAGAATTATGGATAAAGCTGCAAAAGAATTAGGAATGGACAGAGCAGAATTTAGAAAGAAAAATTTTATTAAACAATTTCCTCACCAACAGTGTTTAGTTCATAATATTGACTCAGGTAATTATGATGCACACCTTGATAAAGCTCTAAACTTGGCAGATTATTCAAGTTTTGAAAAAAGAAAAGCGGAGTCTGCAGCTAAAGGAAAGCTTAGAGGAATTGGTTTTTCAACATATGTTGAAGCATGTGGTATTGCACCCTCAGCTGCGGTAATGTCACTTGGTGCTGGAGTTGGACTTTGGGAGTCTGCAGAAATTAGATTTAACCCAACAGGCAACATTTCAGTATTTACAGGCACACATAGTCACGGACAAAGTCATGACACTACATTTGGTCAGATAGTAGCTGATAAATTAGGTGTTCCAATGGAAAACATAGAATTAGTACATGGTGATACGGATAAAGGACCATTTGGAATGGGTACCTATGGATCAAGATCACTTGCGGTTGGCGGAACTGCGATTGCTAAAGCTTGTGATAAAATAGTTGAAAAAGGAAAAGCAGTAGCCGCAAATATGCTTGAAGCAAAAGTAGATGAAATTGAATTTAAAGATGGTGAATTTATTGTACCTAATACTAACAAGAAAAAAACAATCGGTGAAATAGCATTTGCATGTTACTTACCAGGTACTTATGGAGAAATTAAATCACCATTGCCAGAAGGTATGGAGCCAGGATTAAAAGAAACTGCATTTTACGATCCAGTTAACTTTTCTTTCCCAGCGGGTTCACATATTTGTGAAGTAGAAGTTGATCCAACAACTGGTGAAACTAAAGTTGACACTTATACTTGTGTTGATGATTTTGGAAATCTAATCAACCCAATGATTGTTGAAGGGCAAATTCATGGTGGATTAGCTCAAGGAATTGGTCAAGCTTTATATGAAAATGCATATTATGATGAAACTGGTCAATTAGTGACAGCATCTTATATGGATTATTGCATGCCAAGAGCAGATAATTTTCCAGAGTTTCGAATTGATTATACTTGTACGCCAGCAACATCAAATCCGTTAGGTGTTAAGGGTTGCGGCGAAGCAGGTGCAATAGCATCTCCACCGGCAGTAATGAATGCTGTAGTTGATGCAATTGGTACTGAGGTAACAATGCCAGCGACTGCCGAGAAAGTTTGGAAAGCGCTTAAAGAGAAAAGTAAATCAGCTAGAAAGGCTGCATAGTTTCAAAAGGGGGGACAATGAAACAATTTAATTTTCACGAAGCAAAAAGTGTAAAAGAAGCAGTTAAAGCTGCATCTAAAAACTCAGCCTTTTTGTCAGGCGGACAAACTCTAATTCCATCGATGAAGCTTAGATTATCAAGTTTTAGCGATGTAATTAATGTAAAAAACATCAAAGATCTACAAGGTATAAAGGTAAGTGGAAAGTCAGTTAAGATAGGTGCCGCGACGAAGCATGCAGAGGTTGCTTCATCTAAAGATGTAATTAAGGCAATTCCAGCTTTAGCAGCTTTGGCAGGTGGTATTGGAGATATGCAAGTCAGAAATAAAGGGACGCTAGGTGGTTCAATAGCAAACAATGATCCGAGCGCATGTTATCCATCAGCATGTATTGCGTTAAACGCAGTAATTCATACATCAAACAGAAAGATCGATGCAGAAAAGTTTTTTAAAGGGATGTTTGAAACAGCATTAAAAAAAGATGAACTAGTCACAGCTGTNGAGTTCACTATTCCAGAAAAATCTGCTTATATTAAAATACCTAATCCTGCATCGCGTTATGCACTTGTGGGAGTATTTTTAGCTAAATATAAGAAACAAACGATTTGTGCAGTTACAGGGGCTCAACCAGTTGTTTTTAGATCAAAAGAAATTGAAAAAGCTTTNACTAANAATTTTGACCCAAATTCATTGAATGATTTAAATCTNAAATCAAATGAAATGAATGCTGATATTCATGCTTCAGCTGAATATCGAGCTAGTTTAGTGATAACTGCAGCACAAAAAGCAGTTATTAATTGCAAATAATTTAAATTTTTTAAAATTTTCTGATAAGGTATTGGGATGATCAATACCTTTGACGAAAAAATTCTTGATGAAGCTCAGCAATGGATTGANCAAAAAAAAACTGTTATTTTAGCAACGGTAATTCAGACCTGGGGATCTTCCCCTAGACCAATTGGTAGCCTAATGATTGTCAATGACTCTGGTGATTTTTCTGGCTCAGTATCTGGAGGTTGTGTAGAAGGAGAAGTTGTCAGACAATGTTTAGATTTAATAAATGACTCCAAAAAATTTACAAAAATAGAATTTAAAGTTTCCGATGAAAGTGCATGGAATGTTGGCTTGGCTTGTGGCGGTGAAATAGCAATTTTTTTAGAAAAATTTTCAGATGCAGCTTGATATTTTAAAACAAATTATCACCCTAAAAAATTCTAAAAAAGAGTTTTCTGTTATTACANATACAAAGACTTCCAAGACATATATCTTCTTTGTCAATGAGCCATTAGATAATGATCTAAAAAGTTTTGAAGTGCAAATTATGCAATTGTACAATTCAAGAAAAGATGGAATGATCAAAAATACTGACCTATTNATTAAACACTATCATCGACCAATTAAAGTNGTAATAGTTGGTGCCGTTCATATNTCTCAGTTTTTTGTTGAAATTGCAAAGTCATTAAATCTTGATATTTATATTATTGACCCACGTGGTTATTTTGCATCTGAAAAAAGATTTCCTAATGTAAAAATTATTAATTTATGGCCGCAAGAAGCTTTTCAGCATTGTCCTCTAGACGAGAAAACTGCTTTAATTGCTTTAACACACGATCCAAAAATTGATGATCCGGCAATTCAGGAAGCATTAAATAAAAAATGTTTTTATATTGGGGCTTTGGGAAGTAAAAAGACACATGAAAATAGATGTAAAAGATTGACGGAAAATGGTTTTAAAGCAGATGATATTAAAAAAATATTTGGTCCNATAGGAATTAAATNTGGTGGTAGATCAGCACCNGAAATTGCTTTATCAATAATCTTTCAATTAATGACNGAAATATATAAAAAGTGATTTCAGCAATCCTTTTATCAGCAGGTCTATCTAAAAGATTCAAGAATGGAAACAANTTAATTCATAAATATAACCGTAAAGAAATTATTATTTATTCACTTAANAATATTTTAAAAAGCAAAATAGCTGAAATTATAATTGTTACCGGTAAAGATCATAATAAATTTAAAAAAATATTGCCAAAAAATAAAAAAATNAAAGTTATAAATAACCTTAAATANAAAAATGGTTTATCGTTCTCAATTAAATTAGGTATTAAACATATAAATTTAAATTCAAAGGGNTTTTTTGTATGTTTAGGAGANATGCCATTTTTTACAAATAGCTCTTATAATAAAATGATCAAACATTTTGATAAATCAAATGAATACCCCCTTGTTCCCTTTTTTAAGGATCAAATGAGGAATCCAGTTTTATTCCCTATNCATTTTTTAAAGAAATTAAAGTCTGTCAAAGGAGATTTTGGTGCTAAAAAAATAATAATTAAAAATAAATATAATAAAATCAAATTTTCAAGATCTAAAATTTTTTGTGATATCGATACATTTGATGANGTTAAAAAGTTTAATTAAGAGGAACTTGATTTAATGCACCTTTNCATTTAACTTTTTGACTTGCATAAGGATGATCTAGTTCAATATTAATAACANTTTTTTTTATAATTTCNTTTTTTTCCTTTTCATTTAAACCAGTATTTTTAAGTAATAATATTGCGTTGTTTGTGATGTAATCACTAGTAAAATAGCCTGTTGGTTTTGACGAAAATATCATTCCATAACCATATTTATTAACAAAAATTTTATTTCTTATAATATTGCAATCCTTCTTTCTTAATTTGATTTTTTTTTCACTATATCTAGCTTGATCTGCTCTGGCATATAAATTAATTATAAATAATTGCATTTCATCATCGAAAGTAAAGTTCATTTTTATTGTATCTAATCGAACCCTAAAATTGTCGATTTCACTCATGTATACTGAGATCCTTGAATTAATTGCATCACGATAATCTTTTAATAAAAAGTCAAATTTTGTTAGAGGAGTAGATTTTAGATTTGTAATTACATTTGCTTTTATTTCTGTAGTGAACAAGGAAATTATAATTATATAAAAAATTTTTTTCATATGAGATTAAACTTTTTTATATATTCACTTAGTCTATCAGGATGATCTAAAGTTATTGTTTGAAAACCTTCAATTTCAGCAGCTTTAGTATTTTCTGGTCGGTCATCTATGAATAAAGTTTTATTTGGATCACAACTAAATTTTGAAATACATAGTTTGTAAATTTTAGGATCTGGTTTTTTCATTCCTACTTTTCCAGAAATAACCATATCGTCAAATTTTTTAACAAAAGCATAGTTTGATTCAAAGATATCAAATTGATCTCCAGGAAAATTACTTAAAATATAAATGGGTATATTCCTTTTTTTTAATTCCAATGCGATACTTAAGTTTTGGTCGTAAACACCCACTATCATTTCTTGAAATCGTCCATAAAANGCGCTGATGGCTTCTCGAAATTCAGGGTGTTCTTTTATTTTTTTATCAGTAGCTGGTCGCGTATCATAAGTAGTATCTTGATTGACATGCCACTCCCAAGTGCAGATATTTTTAAAAAAAAAATTAATTTCATCTTCAGATTTAAAGATATTTTTAAAAGGATTTTTAGGATTAAATTTTACGAGAACTTTTCCGAGATCAAAAATTACTTTTTCAATTTTCATTCAATTTATCTTAGGAGCGACAAATATTACAAAAGTTNCAAANGCAGCAATAACTATAATAAACATAAAAGGATCTATATCTTTCATNCCAAATCAACCGCGTATTTTTTTAACGTTTCTAAACTTATTATTTCTAATGTTTTTTTATTTGTACTTTTTAAAAAAATTTTACAAGCATAACCAGCATCAACTGCTCTTTTAAACCATACAGCACATACACACCAACAATCTCCATTTTTTAATCCCTCAAAATTATATTGAGGTTTTGGTGTAATAAGATCATTGCCATTCTCTTTACAAAATTTCAAAAATTCATCATTAACCTTTGCGCAAACAGTATGTGTTCCAATATCGTTTTCATCAGTATTACAACAACCATCTCTATACCATCCAGTGAGAGGATCTAGAGAGCACGTTTCTAGTTTTTCTCCTAAAACATTTTGCTGATCTTTAGTCATGAAATATATTTGTTACTTTTTGATCAAGTTGGATGTTTAATGAAAAAGATCTTCNCTCACCNTCNACATTAAATGGATATGCNGTNTGCATTAGATAATTAGGAAAAAATATTATGTCTCCAACTTTNGGAACATGATTATGAATNCTTTCACANAAAAAATTTTTTGACCCATTAATAAAATCTATAGTNCCATTTGTTTTAACTTGTTTTTTACTTTTATTTAAATTTTTAGGCACTTTTAAATATCCAACTGCAGATAAATGACCTTCGTGATAATGTACCGGGTTGTATTCGTTTTTATACTGTCTTACAATCCAAAAATTTAGAATTTTAATTGCTTTNACTCTTTTNTTTGTCGTTTTATGAATAAAAGACTTAACTTCCTTTTCAATTATTTTATGTAAATTTTTTTTTATAAACTCTTTTGGNAATTGAAATTCTTGCTTTACTTGCCCAACAAGTTGTTTTGAGTAGTTTAATTTTTTATAAAGAGATTTCTTTTCNGTAATTNTATCAACTTCTTTATTAATTCTTNTTATAANTTGGCTTGATAGTTTAAACTTNCCTATTCTTGGTCCAAATGGTGAAATTACTTTCATTATAATTTTGTTGGATTTGGTTGACCTTTATAAACTTCCTCAGGGTCAAATGTTTTTTCTTTCTCCNCAAATTTTAATTCAATATTTTCAGTCTCCTTATCAAGTGGAACTGATCTATAAAAGCAAGAATAGTATCCCACGTGACAACTTGCGCCTTCACCAATATCCACGGAGATCCACACAGAATCTTGGTCATCGTCAATGCGAACAAATTTAATTTTTTGTATCCATCCACTTGTCTTTCCCTTATGCCAAATAGCGTTTCTTGATCTACTAAAGTAGTGTGCTTCTTTTGTTTTTATTGTTTTTCTAAAAGCTTCCTCATTCATGAAACCATGCATCAATATTTCTCCAGTCTTATAATCGGTGGTGATTACTGGAATGAGCCCCTTTTCATCAAACTTGGGGCATAATTCTCTACCTTCTTCTACTTGTTCTACGGATATTCTTTTTTTAAACATTGTAATAAGTGTATCTATAGTTGTATATTAGAATAATCAAATTTAATTAACAGGGAATTTTAATGACAAATAAAAATGTAACAGAATTTAAAGCAAAATTAGAAGAAAAAATAAGTAAAGAAGAAGCCAAAAAAGCTATCCAGATCATTTTAAAATATATTGGTGAAAATCCTAGTCGAGAAGGGCTATTAGAAACTCCTAAAAGAGTTATCAAGGCTTTTGATGAGTATTTTTCTGGATATACTGAAGATCCGCACGAATATTTAGAAAAAACTTTTGGAGATGTTGAAGGTTATGATGATATGGTTATACAAAAAAATATATCAGTTCAAAGTCATTGTGAGCACCACATGGCACCAATTCTTGGAATAGCACATGTTGCTTATATACCATCAGAGAAGGTCGTTGGCCTTAGTAAACTTGCAAGAGTAGTTGCGTCTTATGCAAGAAGGCTGCAAACACAGGAAAGATTAACTATGCAGATTGCTAATGCAATAAGCAAAGGTTTAAAAGCACAGGGCGCAGCAGTAAGTATTGATGCAACTCATCAATGTATGACGACAAGAGGAGTGATGAAAGAGAATGCTACAACAATAACCAATTATTTCACTGGCTCTTTCAGAGATAACCCATCGTTACAACAAAGATTTTTAACTTATATCAATCAACAAAAATAATGGTCAATATTCCTGAAGAACATAAGTCTTTAAAAAAGGTTTATGTAGACACAACTAATGTTGCAACTCAAATAGATAGTCCAAAAGTATATTATAAAATAAAGCCTGAAATAGGTTATGTAGTCTGTGGATATTGTAACATTTGTTTTATTTTAAAAGAGGATGCAGACCTAGATACTGATACAGTTTTCTTTTATGATGAGAGAAAAAGTAAGTTAGAAGAAAAATCAAATATCGAGGAGAGGAGAATTTAGTGAATTTCAAAGCAATTATTATCAACAAAGAAGGTGAGAACTTCACACGAGAAGTCAAAGAAATTGATGACTCTTTTTTAAAGCATGGGAATGTATTGGTGAAAATTGATTATTCGTCTTTAAATTATAAAGATGGAATGATTTTAAAAAACGGTGGCAGCTTAGTAAAAGAGTATCCGCACGTTCCAGGTATAGACTTTGCTGGTACTGTAGAGCAGAGCGACTCTAAAAATTTTAAAAAAGGTGATAAGGTAATATTAACTGGCTGGAGAGTTGGTGAAATTTATTATGGTGGATATTCCCAATACGCTAAAGTACAAGATGATTTTTTAGTAAAAATGCCGTCTGATTTAGACAGTAAAAAAGCAATGATATTAGGTACTGCTGGTCTCACAGCTTTAATGTGTGTTCTCGCTATNCAAGCTCGTGAAACTATTCTTTTAGGTGATCCAATCAAGGATGTATTGGTAACTGGTGCGACAGGTGGTGTTGGAAGTGTTGCAGTTTTGGCATTAAGTAAACTTGGTTATAATGTTTCAGCGGTTACTGGTAAAAAAGATAAATCTGAATTTTTAAAATCATTAGGTGCAAAGACAATTGTTAATAGAGAAGACATGGATCAAGACGCGAAACCAATTGATAAAGGTTTATATGATGGTGTTGTTGATACAACTGGAGGAAAAATTTTATCCAAGGCTCTTTCACACACAAAGCCAAACGGTATAGTTGCAGCGTGTGGGCTTGCCAGTAGTTATAAACTCGAAACAACAGTGATGCCTTTTATTATAAGAGGAGTAAAATTATGGGGAGTAGATTCAGTCACTGCCCCAGCAAAAAGAAGAGAATTTTTATGGTCACAAGCAACTTCTTATGTTGATTTTGATAAATTGTCTGAAGGTGTGCAAGAGTGGGGTTTAGACGATTTAATNAANAATTCCTCAAAAATTTTGAAAGGGGAAGTTTTTGGAAGAGTTATAATAGATGTTAATAAGTAATTATGGACTGGGACAAGCTTAAAATATTTCATGCAGTCACCCAAGCGGGAAGTTTTACAAAAGCTGGTGATGTTCTAAATCTAAGCCAGTCAGCAATTAGTCGACAAATACAATCNNTNGANNATGANTTNAAGTGTAGCTTATTTCAAAGGCATGCAAGGGGTTTATCTTTAACCGAAAATGGTGAAACACTATACAAAACTGCCAATGAAGTTATTTCAAAGATTAAAGAAGTTGAAACAGATCTAATTGAAAGAAAAGACAAACCAAGCGGAAAATTAATTATCACAACTGTTGTTGGTTTCGGAGGTATTTGGCTAACACCAAGGATTAAAGAATTTAGAGATAAAAACCCTGATATCGAGGTTGAGCTTGTTGTTACAAATGATGAACTCGATTTAAGCATGAGAGAGGCTGATATTGCTGTTTGGATGAGACAACCTAAGCAATTAAATTATATACAAAGAAAGCTTGTAGATATTAATTATCATATTTATGGGTCGTCAAAATATATTGCAAAAAAAGGAACGCCTAAAACTGCAAAAGATTTAGATAAGCACGATTTGATTACTTATGGAAAAGGATCTCCTTCTCCATTATCCGAAAAGGAATGGATTTTAAAATTGGGAACTAAACAAAAAAGAAAACCAATAATGAAAGTGAATAATATTTATTCATTGATGTTAGCAGTTGATGCTGGAGCGGGTTTGGCCGCACTTCCAGATTATATGGTTGGAGACAACAAGGGGTTAGTTAGAATATTGCCTGATATTAAAGGACCAAAATATGAAGCACATTTTGTTTACCCTCAATCTTTAAAAAACGTAGCAAGGGTCAAGGCATTCAGAGACTTTATTTTTAACAAAGTTGCTGAGTGGAATTTCTAGTTATCTTCTTTTTCTTTTCTTAACTTTTTTTCTACTTGTTTTTCTTTTTGCTGGCTTACTTTTCTTTGATGAAGATATTTTTTTTCTTTTTCTTAATTTTGATTCCCACTCTTTTAGTTTACCTTTTCTTGCTTTTAATTCATCTTGGCGTTCTTTATAATCTGCCATGATGTTTGCTTGAAAAGCAGGCAATCTAAAATGCCATAAAATTAGTAGAAAGAAATATATTGATATTACAAATATTCCTTGATGACCTAATGTTCCCATTTCTATACTCCCTTTTTAGTTAAAGCTTGAATTTTTATATTAGCACCTTCTTGAATAGATATACTTTCTCCAACGACATCGCCTTCAAAATTACATCCACTATTAATTTTCACTTTTTTTGCAGCAAGTGATCCATTAATTTTTCCATTTACTTCGATTTCATTAGCGTTTATGTCACCATTAATTATCGCTGAGTCAGACACATTGACTTTACTAGCTACGATGTTGCCGTCAAATTTACAACCAAGAATAATGTCGTCCTTTTCAGTAATCTTACCTTTTAATTCAACATCTGAAAGTAAAAGTGAGTTAGACGATGACATGTTTGATATTTAGATATTAGTTATCTTCTTCTTTGGCAGTTCCAAAGAATCCACCACCAGATTTTTTATTTTCTTCTTCGTCTTTAACTAATTTAATTTTTGATTTTTGGAAATCTTCATCCGACATTTCTGCTATCGTTCCACTTATTTTTCCGCCCAATGCTATTTCTAAATCTTTGTACCTAATTTCACCTTTTGCTACACCTGAGGAAGAAACAGATAATGTTCCAGCTACTTGTAGGTTACCATCGTAATTTCCTTCGATATCAGCTGTCTCTACAGATGTCTCACCATCTACACCGCCACCATTTTTAACGCTAATTTTTCCAGCTGCTATTTTTCCAGTGTGCTTTCCATTAACTATAACTTCATTTGGAGCGTTGATCTCACCATTTACTGATACNCCCGAACCTACATGGATATTTCCNTCTTTAGTACNNTCCATTGAAGAGGNTCTTGATGGNGTAGACCTAGAGAAAGGACTGCTTCCGCNCTGATTATTATTTTCGTCGTCAAAAATTGCCATATTTATAAANTCCTTTTATTTTNNATATNTTATAAAACAACATATACCTAGAATCTAGTTAATAAACACTTTAATATTGGCATTTTTTGAATGATTTACCTAATTGCGGGTCTCATAATAGGTTTTTTNGTAGCTTTACCAGTGGGGGCTGCTGCNGTTATGTGTATTAGCAGAACAATNCAATTTGGCTTTTNGACAGGTTTATTAACTGGTCTCGGAGTTGCTTTGGCTGATTTGCTNTANGGTATATTTGCAGTTTTCGGATTATTTGCAATTTCTGGCGAGACTTTAGAAAGTCAACCAGTNTTACGATTAGCAGGCGCATTATGCATTATGTTTATTGGGTTNAGNATGATGTCAAAAATCGATGTAACTACAAATAAAAATATTAGTCATGAAACTGCAATTAAAGACATTGTAACAGGTTTTTTGGTTACAATCAGCAATCCATTAACAATTATAGCGTTTGTTGCTGCACTTTCTTATGTAAACTATTTAATGGAACAAATTAATTACTTAGGCTCGTTTCTTATTATTNTTGGTATTTTCTCCGGATCTTTTATTTGGTGGTTAGTATTATGTTCTGTTTCAATAAAATTTAAAGAACGATTAACGTCAAGACTAATAAGAAAAATAAATTTAATTTCTGGCGGATTAATTTTTGTTTTTGGTATATTACTCGTTATAAGTATTAAAGGAATTTAATGTTACAGTATATCTTATCTTTTATAGTTTTAATCTCTGTCGTTGTATTTATTCATGAGTATGGCCACTATTACTTTGCAAAAAAATACAAAGTAGGCGTTACAGATTTTTCTATAGGTTTTGGAAAAGAACTNATTGGTTTTTATGACAAAGATGGTACGAGATGGAAAATTTGTGCAATACCATTAGGGGGTTATGTAAAATTTTTTGGCGATAGTAATTCTGCATCACAACCTAAAAGTTTGTCAAAAATTAATGAAGAAGATCATTCTAAACTTTTGACAACTAAACCTTTGTATCAAAGAGCAATCATCGTATCAGCAGGTCCAATCGCAAACTTTATTTTGGCAATTTTTATTTTTGCAATTATTTTTATGACTGTTGGCAAAGATGTCACTATACCAATTATATCGGAAGTTAAAAACAACTCTCCAGCTCAAGAAGCAGGTTTAAAAAATAATGATCAAATAATTTTTATCGATGACAAAAAAATTGAAAGTATTAATGACGTGGCTTTATTTATTACNACAAGTAAAAAAAATAATGTTAAGATTGATGTTTTAAGAAATCAAAAAGAACTTTCATTTTCTGTGGTTCCAGAAAAAAAAATGACCAAGGATAATTTTGGTAATAATATTGAAAGAAAATTAATAGGNATAAAAATTGCACCATTGAAAGGACAATTGAACAGAGAGAAAATGGGACCAGCTAAAGCTTTATACTTATCAGTGAACGAGACCTATAACACNATTGCGATGACATTATCTTACATCGGTCGTATGATTTCTGGTCAAGAGAGCGCCGATCAATTAGGNGGACCAATTAAAATNGCACAAATATCAGGAAAAGTTGCTGAACATGGATTTATACCCTTCCTGTCTATTATGGCTTACATCTCTATAAGTCTAGGATTGATAAATCTTTTTCCAATACCTTTACTAGATGGCGGCCATTTATTTTTTTATTTAATAGAATTTGTTAGAGGCAAACCTTTAAGTGAAAATGTTCAAATTTATTTTTACAAATTTGGAATGGCATTACTTTTTACATTAATGTTTTTTGCCACTTTTAATGATCTTAAAAGTTTAGGATTGTTCTAGATTCACAGTATTTTAAAACTTGAAGTTGAAAACTGTGGTTAATTATAGCCCCAAAATGAATTTTCGTTGATTTTGTTGAGTTTTTGCAAGAAGGTTAATTATTAACGATTCGAAAGGACCAAAATGAACAAAAAACAGCTTGTTGCTAAAATTTCTAGCACATTAAACTTAAGTAAAGCTGATGCCGAAAGAACATTTGATAGCATTACTAATATTATTTTAGATGCATTGAAAGATGATGACGCGGTTAAAATTGCAGGTTTTGGTACTTATAAAGTAGCAAAAAGAAAAGCAAGACAAGGTAGAAATCCAAGAACTGGTGAAACTATTCAAATCTCAGCTTCTCAAAAAGTTAAGTTTTTGCCTGCAAAAGCTTTAAAAGACATGTTCAATAAATAGTCTTTCAAAACAGCCTTATTTTTAAATAAAAAATAGGGCTGTTTTAATAAAAAAATACNAAAAAAATTACTTTATTCATTGAAATATTAATCATTCTGAATATTGTTATTTTTAAAGATTTGGAAGGAATTACAATGTTTTCGAAAAAATTAGCAGATAAACTAGATGAATATCATCTTTTAAAACACCCTTTTTACCAAGCATGGAATGAGGGGAAATTAAATAGAGAAATAATTAAAGATTATGCTGAACAATATTATCAGCATGTAAAAGCTTTCCCTAGATATATCAGTGCAACACATTCTATGTGTGATGATATTTCTAAACGAAAAGTTTTATTAGAAAATTTACAGGAAGAAGAAGATAAGGATTCCGATCATCCTAAATTATGGAAACAGTTTGCCTTGGCTTTGGGAGCAGATTCTCAAAAGTTAGAAACTTTAGATTTAGAAAATTTTACCAAGGATATGATTGATAATTTTTTTAAACAGGCAAGATCAAGTTATGCAGAAGGTTTGGGATCATTTTATACTTATGAAAGACAAGTNCCTGAAGTTGCTGATGTAAAAATTACAGGTCTAAAATTGCACTATGGAGTTAATACAAAAGAAGGACTTCAGTTTTTTGAAGTTCACAAAGATGCAGACGTTNTTCATAGAGCAGAATGTGAAAAACTTTTAGATGANCTTTCTTCTGAAGAACAAAAGAAAGCAGAACGAGCAGCTCTCACTACAGCAAAATTTATGTGGAATTTTTTATCAGGTGTAGCTTTAAAACATAAGCTACCACTTGAATGTGCAGCATAAATTTTATTTAACACATATAATTATATAATTTTTTTAAGGATGATGAAGTTTATTAAATAATGAGTAAGCCTAATACAAAACCTTCTAGTGCATATTTTTCTTCAGGACCATGTAAAAAAAGACCTGGATGGGATACTGCAAAATTTGATTTTGAAACTTTAGGNAGATCACATCGTGCNAAATCAGCTAAAGCTAAATTAATTGAAGTAATTGACAAGTCTAAAGAAATTCTCAAGCTTCCCAAAGATTACCATGTAGGAATAATTGCTGCATCGGACACAGGTGCAGTTGAAGCAGCTATGTGGAATTTGCTGGGACCTAATGGTGTCGAAGTTCTTGCATGGGAAAGTTTTGGATTGGATTGGGCAAAAACTATCACTGACCAATTAAAGATTGATGGTACAAATGTTCACAAAGCCGATTATGGTAAGTTACCTAATTTAGCGAAGGTTGATTTTTCTAAGGATGTTTTATTTAACTGGAATGGAACTACCTCCGGTGTGAGAGTGCCAAATGCTAATTGGATACCACAAAATAGAAAAGGCTTAACAATTTGTGATGCTACATCTGCAGTATTTGCAATGAATATGGAATTTAAAAAACTTGATGTTATTACCTGGTCATGGCAAAAAGTTTTAGGAGGAGAAGCNGCACATGGAATGATGGCCTTATCTCCNAAAGCAGTTGAGAGATTGGAAAACTATACGCCAAATTGGCCTTTACCTAAAATCTACAGACTTACTAAGAAAGGGAAGTTTGCTGATGATGTTTTTAAAGGTGCAACTATAAATACCCCTTCCATGCTATGTGTAGAGGATGCATTAGATGCAATGGCTTGGGTCGAGTCAATAGGCGGGCTGAGTGGTTCAGTTAAAAGATCAGAAAATAATCTTGAAGTTGTTAAACATTGGGTGAAAGAAAGTCATTGGATTGATTTTTTATGTGATGATCATGATAATTTGTCATCAACTAGTATTTGCCTAAAAATTAAAGATAAATCATTCCTAGACTTGGACGAAGAAATACAAAAATCNAAAATTAAAGAGATTAATACTATTCTAGAAAAGGAAAATGTTGCTTATGATATAAATTCATACCGAACTGCACCTCCTGGCTTTAGAATTTGGGGAGGGTCTACTGTGGAAACTTCTGATATTGAAAATTTATTACCTTGGTTAGACTGGGCATATACGGTAGTAAATGGTTAATGTATAAAGTTTTAATTGCAGATAAGTTAAGCGAAGAAGCGGTAAAAATTTTTAAGGATAATGACATCGAAACAGTTGTTAAAACTGGTTTAAGCGAAAGTGATTTAATTAAAGAACTCGAAACTTGTGACGGTCTAGTTGTAAGATCAGCAACAAAACCAAATAAAAAAATAATTGAACAATCCAAAAGACTTAAGGTTATAGGGCGTGCTGGTATTGGTGTTGACAATATAGACCTTGAAGCAGCAACGAATAATGGAAAAGTTGTAATGAATACGCCTTTTGGTAACTCTATAACTACCGCTGAACATGCAATCACTTTATTGTTATCTACAGCAAGACAAATACCTTATGCGGATAAAACATCACATGAAGGGAAATGGGAAAAATCTTCAATTAAGGGCGTTGAGGTAACTGGAAAAATNCTTGGAGTAATTGGTTGCGGAAATATTGGGTCAATTGTAGTTGATCGGGCACTAGGTTTGAAGTTTAAAGTTATTGTGTTTGACCCTTTTTTACAAAATGAAAAAGCAAAAGAAATGGGTATTGAAAAAGTTGAACTTNAAGAACTCTTTAAGCGCTCTGACTTTATTACAATACATACACCTTTAACTGATAAGACAAAAAATATTATTAATAAAGATGCATTTAAGATTATGAAAAAAGGTGTTCGAATAGTTAATTGTGCTAGAGGTGGATTAGTTAACGAAGTGGAGCTAAAAGAAAATTTAGAAAGTGGACATGTTGCTAGTGCTGCATTAGATGTTTTTGTGGACGAACCACCAAAAAATAGTCCNTTAATTGGAACCAAAAACTTAATAATGACTCCACACCTGGGAGCTTCGACTACCGAAGCCCAAGAAAAAGTTGCCCTTCAGGTCGCAGAGCAAATATCAGATTATTTAAAAACTGGTGCAATTACAAACGCAGTAAATACTTTTTCTTTAACTGCATCAGAACACAATATGGTTCAACCTTATCTCAAGTTATCGGAGCAACTCGGCGGATTTGCAGGTCAGCTTACTGAAAATGCTATAAAAAAAATTGCTGTGGAATTTGAAGGGGCTGTGTCAAAAATTAATACCCAACCACTTATTCAGACAATCATTTGTTCTTTGTTAAAAAAAAATTTTGATGGTGTAAATGTTATTAATTCTGTAGCTATAGCCAAAGCTAAATCAATACAAGTTACTGAGATAAAACATGAGAAGGCCGGTGAGTATCAATCATGTGTTACACTAACAATTGAAACCGAAAAACAAACCAGATCAGTCTCAGGTACACTTTTTGGAGGCAAACCTAGAATAGTAAACGTTAAAGGGATTAAAATTGAAGCAGAACTATCGAAATACAATCTTTATATAAGTAATGAAGATAAACCCGGATTTATTAGCGATTTGTCGAAAATTTTATCTGATAATAAAATTAATATAGCAACTTTCAATCTTGGACGAAAAAATTCTGGAGGAGAAGCGATCGCGTTGATATCTACAGATGACGAAATTAATGATAAAGTTATTGACCAAATAAAAAAAATTCCACTAGTAATACAAGTTAAACCTCTAACTTTTAATGAGTCTTAAGCTACTCACCTTAGTTGCTAGCGANAGTTTTAGCGAGGAGGATGTTAATAATTTTTGCAAAAATAATTTCAATTTGTTTATTAAAGACTCTAAAGCNTTATCTAATAATGCTGTTCAGTTAACCATAGATAAATCTGACAANATTCAATCAACAGATATTGAACAAACATTAGACTCTAAAAAAGTAGATTTTTGCATTCAAGAAAAAACAGATACACAATATAAGATTTTGCTATGTGATATGGATGCAACGATGATTGCCAACGAGACATTAGATGACCTTGTGAAATTAACTGGTGTTAAAACTAACATTGATGAAACAAGTAAATTGGCAATGGAAGGAAAAATTGATTTAAGAACAACTCTAAAAAATCGAGTAGAATTATTGAAAGGACATCCAAAAAGCCTCATTGATGAAGTTAAAAATGGAATTAGATTTAANGCAGGTGCAGAAACTTTAATTAAAACCCTTAATAGTCATGGATTGATAACCAATTTAGTTACAGGTGGNTTTGAGCCTATATCAACCTATGTTGGTGAAAAACTTGAGTTTCATAACATTATTAGTAATCAATTTGTATTTGATAAAAACGATTGTTTTACAGGCGAATATCATTTGATTAATGGAGAAAAAAATTCAAAATACAAATATATGCAAAGATTATCACAAGAAAAAAATGTAGATTTTTATGAAATGGTATCAGTGGGAGATGGTTCCAATGATATTGAAATGTTAAAAAACTCTGGCCTTGGAGTGGGATACTATGCTCACGATGTAGTTAGAAAGAGTATTGTTACTCAAATAAAATTTACAGATTTAAAAACAATCCTGTTTTTTCTTGGAATAAAAGAAAATGAATTTTCAAANTAAAAGTAGCTAATCNTGGATCAAAAATTATTAAAAATCGCTGTTGTTTATTCCCACCATAAATTGGGAGACCTTATCTGGCAATTGCCTTATATAAAGTCCATAAGTAAAAATTTTAATAAACCGGTCACACTAATAACAAGGTCCAAAACACAAGCCAAAGACATTTTGAAAGATAACGATTATATTGATGATATCTTNTATTGTGAATTTAGGAAAAAGCTTTGGTATTTTATTGAAATTTTTAATTTATACCGTTTTTTTAAAAAAAAAAATTTTAGTCATGTTTTTATCCTAGATAAAATTTCAAGACCAGCAATTGCAGCTAAATTTGCTAAGATAGAAAATGTGATTGGTCCAGGAATTAAAAATCAAAAAAAATGGATAACAAATAAAAATTTCTTAACTTATAAAGACTATCAAAATTTGGATTATTCTGATCAATCAAAAANAATGTTAGAAATCAATAATTATAAAATTTTTGAAACAATACCTTCGCTTATTATAAAAGAAGAAACATTAATTAACGTTGAGCCACAAATAGATTCCANTCAGAAAGGTATAGTGTCATTTGGTGTCGACTCTTTTGAATTGTTTAAAATGTGGNATGAGGAAAACTTTGCCAAGTTAGCCAATCAATTAATTAAATCAAATTTAGCAAAAAAAATTTACTTAATAGCCAGTCCCCAAAACCAACATGTAGTAAAAAAAATAATTAATTTTTCAGGCAATAATACTTTTGTTGACTGCTCGTCTTTAAATTTACTACAACTGATCAAAATAATAAAAAATTCAGATTATTTTGTAGGCAATAATTCTGGTCCACTTAACCTAGCTTCTGCCTTGGGAGTAAAGGCATTTGGACTAATTGCAAACGATAGAGTGAGTGAATTAAAAAACAGTAATATTATACCTATACTTCCAATAGATTATAAAAACGAAATTAATCGCGATAGAGAAGGCATGAAAAAACTAGATGTAAAAAAAGTTTTTGATCAAATTGAAGGTAATCTAAATTAGATGGTCCTTATGAATTCAAACACATTTTTAACGTGATCTTTNACCTTAACATTATTCCAAATTTTGATAATTTTTTGATTTTTACCCACTAAAACTGTTGTTCTTTTTACACCCATAAATTTTTTCCCATACATTGTTTTTTCTCCCCACGCCCCAAGGGTTTTAATTACTTGAAGTCTTTCATCAGACAAAAGCTCAAATGGAAATTTAAATTTTTTTTTAAATTTTAAATGACTTTCCATATTATCTTTGGATAAACCAAATATTTCTACGTTTTTCTTTTTGAAACTTGAATAGTGTTTTGCAAATTCNTTTGATTCTGTTGTGCATCCAGGAGTATTATCTTTNGGATATACAAAGATTATTAAATTTTTTTTAAGCTCTTTTTTTAAATGAAAATCCTTACCATTTGTCGATGGTAGTTTAAAATCTTTAAGTATTTTATTTTCTTTAATCATTTTGAGAAAAATTTATANTAAATATAATATGAAACTAAAAACATCGAAACAACTTGTTGAAGAGGCTATGGATAAAATCAAAACAATAACGCCATCAGAATTGAAAGACTTACAGAAAAAAAATCCAGATCTAATTTTGATAGATATTAGAGATATAAGAGAATTAAAGAAAACTGGAAAAATTTTAGGAGCAAAACATATGCCAAGAGGAATGTTAGAATTTTGGCTAGATCCAGAAAGCCCTTATTATAAAAAAGAAATTAGCCCAGATGTAACTAAAGTACTATATTGNGCTTCTAATTGGCGTAGTGCATTAGCTACAAAATCAATCCAAGAAATGGGTTTTAATAATGTTTGTCATGTTCGTGGTGGATTTCAAGCAATTATAGATGAAGGTTACGAAATCGAGGATGTTGAGTAATTATTTTTTAGCCTCTCGATAAACAAATTCAAGTCGATCTTGACCAAAAAACATTTTAGATCCTACAATAAAAGTAGGAGCCCCGAACACACCTTTTTTGTAAGCTGTCGCGGTCCTGTTTTTAAGATCATCCTTTATTTGTTGATCATTAATTTTGTCAAAAAATACTTTAGGATTAATATCCANNTTTTTAATAAATTTTTCCATAATTTTATTATCATTTAGATTTAAAGAATCTACCCACGCAGCCTTAAAAAAANTTTCAGTATAATTTTTTAAAAAACCTTCCTTCTCTGCAATGATAGCTCCTCTCATTATACTTACTGTTTTTAGTGGAAAATACCTGTTAAATTGAAATTTAATTTTGTACCAATCAGCGCAGATTTTNAAATCTTTAATCATATGTTTTGCTCTTGATGGATTTAAACCAGGCGCAGTGATATTAGCCATTTGATGAAGTCCACCGAGCAATACAGGCATAAAATTTATATTAAACTTATTATTTTTTTCAAATAATTTTAATTGCTCATGGGCCAAATATGAATATGGGCTGCTGATATCAAAATAAAATTCAATTTTTTTCATTAATCATTTAACCTAAATTTTTGAACAATTAATAATCGCAAAATTAAGTATAAAAATAAACCAACTGGACCACTAAAATAAGTTAACATTAATGGAAAGAAAACAATGTACTTATGAATATTGTATTTAATAGCATCATTTGCAATCCAAACCCCTAAAAATAAACTGATTGTAAGGAAATGTATCCAGAAAATTAAAACAAAAAGCGACTTATCCATTAGTAACATCAACTGATCTAACCCTAAATAAAGTTTAAAATTCTCAAGAAAATCCAACGGATCTTTTTCGGTATTATAACTTAATGCATCTGATGGCGATAGTTGCTCTAAAGCCAAATAACTATAAGTGAAAGCCATAATTAGAGGAATAAAAAGATTGTTCACTAAACCTTGTGTAATTTTTGATCTTGGTACAAAAATAATCAACAACCATAACGGGATAACTCCAATATTTGTCACTTGGTAAATCATTTCCAAGGTAAAAAAATCTTTGATCGATTCAATCATATGTTATTCTCTTAGTTTATATATGAATCAATCTAAATCAATCTATCAAAATTTAGAAACCGTTGATGAAATTAAGGAATTAGCTTTAAAGTACCTTGATAAATACCAACCTTCAAAAAAAAGTTTGCAAATTTATCTTTTTAGAAAGGCAATAGACGCACAAAGTAATTCAGTTGAAAAAAGCGAAATAATTGAAAAAATCGAAATTGTGTTAAATGAGCTAGAAGAAAAAGGTATTTTAAATGATAGTCTTTATTCTGAAATCAAATCAAGAAATTTTCTCAAGCGAGGATATTCGCTAAATAAAATTAAACAACATCTCTCTCAAAAGGGGATTTCAGGTGATCTTTTAAAGCAGACAATAGAAAAAATTCAAAATGATAATACCAATCCTGATTTTTATTCTGCAATTAGAATTTGCAAAAAAAGGAGGATCGGACCTTATAGGCCTGATGCAAATAAAGAGATTTTTTATAAAAAGGATTTGGGAGTTTTAGCCAGGTCTGGTTTTAGTTATGATCTTTCAAAAGAAGTATTGGCGTTAGACCCAAAGCAATTGAAAATATATGAAAAAAAACTTTAATTTTTTTTACCTTTTTCTTTCTTCTCATTTTCAACTAATTCATTAATTTTTTTTTGCATTATTTGCCTAACCAAGCTGAACACCAGGATTCCAAAAATTAAAACACTAATTACAATTATTAAAATAGTTTTAATCATTAAATTTTAGAATTTCTTCTNACTAAAAGTGATGGATTTTTGAAATTTCTTTTTCCNTATAATATTTTTTTATTTTTCAAAGTTCTCACAATAGCCCCCGCACCCTCAGCAATCGCATGTCCTGCTGCATAGTCCCATTCTCTCGCTCTTGCTTTGGCAGAATATAGATCAAACTCAGAACTTGCAATCACGCAAAACTTTAAAGAGCTTCTCATACTAACAAATTTATTAATATTATGTTTTTTTAATANTCTTCTNGTCATTTTAGATGGTAAAGTTGAATTAGTTAAAGCAACTCTCTCACGTATTAATTTTTTTCTACAATTTAGTTTAATTTTTTTAATTTTATTAAAAACTTCATAAGCCTTATTTTTACCGTAGGCATAAAACAACCTCTTTTTTTTTGGTGCATAAATAATCCCTGCCATAGGTTTTCGATTTATAATTAAGCCGACATTGATTGTATATTCTGAACCTCCTTTAATATAAGAATTTGTTCCATCAATTGGATCTATCAACCAAAATGTTTCTCTTTTTTTTACTTTCGTAATTTTAATTGTTTCTTCCGATACAATTTCAATATTTGGAGTAATTTTTTTTAAAAAATTTTGTAAAATTTTATCTACTTCTAAATCACCGTTGGTAACTGGCGTACCATCCTTTTTGACAAAGACTTTTAATTTTTTTGAATATTTTATTGATAAAGATCCTGCTTTATAAATAACTGGTATTAATTTCTTTATTAAAATTTCTNAATTAATTTTTTTCATCATATTTTTCTAACATTATGTTTTGAGTATTAATTGTTTTTTTTCCTACATTCTGAAAATTTACAGTAACTTTATCATTTACGATAGACTGGACTTGTCCAATGCCCCATTCTTTATTTGATGGATTTATTACAAAGTCACCAGGATCAAAGTCATATACACGCATTTAAAAAATATTAATATCGTGATATACCGATGCTATGAGTTTAGCAACGTCTGACATAGTTAAAAATAATAATCTAGGATTTGATAAAGACAAATCAAAGACAAAGATAGTAGTTGCAATGTCCGGTGGAGTAGATTCTTCAGTTGTAGCAGCATTATTAAAGAGCCAAGGTTATAATGTTGTGGGTATTACACTCCAACTTTTTGACTACGGAAAAATTGGAAAATCAAAAGGTACTTGCTGTGCAGGAAANGATATTTATGATGCAAAAAAAGTTTGCAATCAACTAGATATCAAGCACGAAGTTTTTAATTATGAGTCAATTTTTAGAGAAGAGGTTATAGAAAAATTCGCAGATAGTTATGTTAAGGGAGAAACCCCGGTTCCATGCATTGATTGTAATCAAACGGTCAAATTTAGAGATCTTTTTAAATCTGCTAAAAACTTAGATGCTGATGCCTTAGCTACAGGCCATTACGTAAGAAGAGTTCTAAGTAATAGTGCTAAAATGTATAGNCCAGAGGATTTGAACCGAGACCAGAGTTATTTTTTATTTAATACTTTGCAGGAACAGTTAGATTATTTAAGGTTTCCACTAGGAAATATTTCAAAAGAATCTACAAGAAACATAGCTAGAGACTTAAATTTACAGGTTGCAAATAAACCAGATAGTCAAGACATTTGCTTCGTACCAAATGGTAATTACAAAACTATTGTTCAGAGGCTAAAACCAGAGTCATTTATTGAGGGCAATATTACAGATACATCTGGAAAAATTCTTGGGAAACATAACGGTATAGCAAATTTTACAATCGGACAAAGAAAAGGANTTAAAGTTGCATCTTCTGANCCTTATTTTGTTGTAAAGATTNATACTAAAAAAAATGAAGTGATCGTAGGTTCAAGAGAGGACCTTCTAGTTAAACATATCTATTTAAGAAATATAAACTTACTATGTGAAACTAATGAATTAAATGGTGAATTTTTAGTAAAGGTAAGATCAACCGGNAACCTTCTCCCATGCAATGTCTCGGAAAAAGGTAATAAAGTTGTGTTAGAAAAAGGAGAGGGGGGCGTTTCNCCAGGGCAAGCNTGTGTTTTTTACAAAAAAGATGATCTTGGAGTNAGAGTCTTTGGCGGAGGCTGGATTAAAAAGACAGAAAAATAAACTATTTCTTTTTATTTTTTCTTCTACTTCTTCTTCTTTTAGATCCTATTTTTCGTCGACCTCTGTGTTTTTTTGGATAACCCATTTTAGTTCAATTAATTAAATTATAAGTTGTGTTTAGCAGATATTGATTATATTTACTACTTATTAATATGAGTTCAGCAGTTGATAAAAATAAAAACTTAGACTTCACTAAAGACGAGAAGATTTCAAAAAATAATATAGATTACTTTAATTTAAAAGAAGATAGAGCCAAAGAAGAAAAGCGAGAAAAATTTCAAAACTTTGTATTTGTCTCGGTAGCGNCACTGTCAGTTGTAGCTTTTGTAGCTATTATTTATTCCTAAATAATTTATACTTTATACAATGATCACAACCGAACTTTTTTTCGGTCTCATTACATACTATTTTATAATGTTTATGACGCCTGGACCTAATAATGCAATGTTAGCTATTTCAGGAATAAAATTTGGTTTTAAAAAAACTATTCCTCATATGATTGGTATACCCTTGGGTCATTCTATTCAAATAATTGCAGTTTGCTTAGGTCTAGGAACTTTATTTCAAAAATTCCCCGAAATTCAGCAAATTTTAAAATTTACAGGGTGTATTTATTTATTTTTTTTAGCATTTAAGATGTTTGGTTCATTTAATTTTACAGAAGAAGACGAAGCCAAAGGTAGACCAATGAAAATCTATGAAGCTTTATTGTTTCAATTTTTAAATCCAAAAGCATGGGTTGTTGCTTTAACTGTAGTTACTGTTTTTTATCCACGTGAAGAAAGTTTAATAGAAGCAACTTTATTTGTTTCTCTTTCTGCACCGTTGATATGTTTTTTTTCAGTAACAACTTGGGCTGGTTTTGGTTCCTCAATAAGAATGTTTATATCAAATCGCAAGATAAAAAAATTCGTAGAAATTTTAATGGCTTTGCTTTTAATNTTCACTGCAGTGTTTATGTTGATATGAAACAATTTTTTAAAGAAATTAACATTAAAACGAATGGTCAAAAACTTATTGAGATAACAAATGAAATATTAAACATTGTTGATAGCTCNTCATTTAATGAAGGTATTTTAAATTTAAGTATATTGCACACGAGCGCTTCTTTAATTGTNCAGGAAAATGCTGACCCAGACGTTCAAAAAGATTTACTAAACTTTTTTGCCAAAACTGTACCAATGAACCAAGACCTTTATATTCATGANAGTGAAGGAAGAGATGACATGCCAGCTCATATAAAAACAGCTTTAACCAATACCCATATTTCACTAAGTATAAGATCNAAAAAATTAATTTTAGGAACCTGGCAAGGTATTTATTTATTTGAACATAGACTAAAAAACCAAAATAGAACTATTTTGGTACATATTTTGGGAAATTAGTGTTGACCAAATTCAATCATTCCAATAAAAGCNCAAATTATTAATATGGTAAAAAAACGTAAAACAAAAAAANNTTCTAGANNCAAAAAAAGAAGTCCTATTAAAAAAAGCTCAAAAGAAAANAGGCTTCTAATTTACGGACTAGCTGCAGTTATAGCATTAGCATTTATTGTAATGGCATTTCCAAANGGTAATCAAAAAAAAGATGTCAGGAAAGTTAGCCCAGCTAAAGAAGTAAAAGAAAGCAAAGTATCAGATATNAAACAAACAAAAGAATTTAAACTTAAATTACCNAAAAAAACAAAAGCAATTAACAAGCCAAGTTTTAACGAAAAAGCAATACAAATTAGATTTGCCGAAATAGATTATAACAGCAACAAAAAAATTTCTCTTAAAGAATATTTGTATTATTTTAAAGACAAATCAGTTGGAAAAAAGAAATTTAAATCTATTGATAANAATAAAGACAAAAACATTACTTACAACGAATACTTAGCTTCAAGAAGATAACTTTATCATATAAAAATATTTCTTTAATTTAATAAATTGACATTTTGTTGATCAATAATACATTTGTAACAAATGTTTTTAAGTAAGATAATTTCAATTTTTTCTAGCCCAAAAGATGTATCTATCGATCAAACCAGAATTAACGGCANNTTGTATGAGTTTATTAATTCCAAAGTTATTCCAGGAACTGATATTTCCAAGAAAGAATTTTGGCAAAACTTTGTAAAAGCTGTCAATGAACTAGCTCCAAAAAATAGAGAACTTTTAAAAAAAAGAGAAGAACTTCAAATTAAATTAGATGAGTGGCATAAAATAAATAAAGATAGTTTTAATATCGAAGAATATAAAAAGTTCCTTAAAGAAATTGGTTATTTGGTTGATGAAAAAGGTGACTTTAAAATTGAAACTGCAAATGTTGATGATGAAATTTCTCAAATAGCAGGTCCACAGTTGGTTGTTCCCATTGATAATGCTAGATATGCATTAAATGCTGCTAACGCTAGATGGGGAAGTTTGTATGATGCCTTATACGGAACAGATATTATCAGTGAAGAAAATGGATGTGAAAAGTCAAGCGAGTACAATCCAAAACGTGGTGCNAAAGTTATAGAACTTGCAAGAGAATTNCTCAATGTGAATTTTAATTTAGAAAATAGTAGTTGGGATGAGGCTAAAGTNTTTAGTCTAGAGAATGGTAATTTAAAAATTCAATTAGAAAATGGCTCTTTTTCAAAACTAAAATCTNCAAATAAGTTCGTTGGATATTGTGGGGTAAAAGAAAGTTTAAAATCAA
The DNA here is from genome assembly GCA_002684895.1 of Pelagibacteraceae bacterium. Taxonomy (GTDB): domain Bacteria; phylum Pseudomonadota; class Alphaproteobacteria; order Pelagibacterales; family Pelagibacteraceae; genus HIMB114. Next base: position 2,256 of record NYVZ01000006.1, on the reverse strand, counting down.
TATTGTTAAAAAATAANAATTTATACGTAGAAGTAAAAATAAATGCNAATCACCCTATTGGTAAAGANGANAAAGCAAATATAAGCGATGTAATTATTGAATCAGCAATATCAACAATTATGGATTTGGAAGACTCTGTTGCGGCTGTTGACGCAGAAGATAAAGTAAATTGCTATTCTAACTGGCTTGGTATCATGAAAGGTAATTTACAGGCTAAAATAAAAAAAGGTCACAAAACAACAATAAGAAAACTAAATTTAGATAAAGAGTTTTTTGATAAAAATGGAAATCCAATTAAACTTCATGGAAGATCTTTATTGTTAATTAGAAACGTAGGTCATTTAATGACCAATCCCGCAATAATACTAGAAGATGGATCAGAGATTCCTGAAGGCATTATGGATGCATTTATAACAGTCCTGTGCGCAAAGCATGATTTTAAATTAAGGATGAATTCTAGAAAAGGTTCAGTTTACATTGTTAAACCAAAAATGCATGGTCCAGATGAGGTTGCGTTTGCTGACGAAGTATTCAGTAAAGTAGAAAAGGTATTAAACTTAAATCCGAATACAATAAAAATGGGTATCATGGACGAAGAAAGACGAACTACTGTGAATTTAAAAGAGTGTATAAGAAGTGCCAAAAATAGAATTGTATTTATTAACACAGGTTTTCTGGATAGGACTGGAGATGAGATGCATACTTCTTTCGAAGCTGGACCAATGATTTTTAAAGGTGAAATGAAAAAATCAAGCTGGTTAAACACTTACGAAGATTGGAATGTAGACATTGGATTAGAATGNGGTTTTTCAAATAAAGCTCAAATCGGAAAAGGTATGTGGGCGATGCCCGATAAAATGCAAGACATGTTAAAACAGAAAATAGGGCAACCTAATGCAGGTGCAAACTGTGCATGGGTGCCATCACCTACAGCCGCAATATTGCACGCTACGCATTACCATCAAGTTAATGTGTTTGAAAAACAAAAAGAATTATCGTCTCGTCAAAGAGCAAATTTAGATAATATTTTAACCATACCAATAGCAGATAGACCCAATTGGTCAGAAAAAGACATTGAGAAAGAAATTGAGAATAATTGCCAAGGTATTTTAGGTTACGTAGTCAGATGGGTTGATCAAGGAGTTGGCTGTTCTAAAGTTCCAGATATAAATAATATAGGACTGATGGAAGATAGGGCCACACTAAGAATTTCATCTCAACATATTGCAAATTGGTTACATCATCAAATCTGTACAAAAGACCAAGTTATGAAAGCTATGAAAAAAATGGCAAGTGTTGTTGATGGCCAAAATGCAGATGATAAAAATTATATACCTATGAGTAAAAATATTGACCAATCAATTGCCTTTAAAGCTGCTTGCGAACTAGTTTTTGAAGGTAAAACCCAACCTTCTGGTTATACGGAACCTATATTGCATAAAAAAAGATTAGAAAAAAAACTGGCCGAATAATAAAGAAGTTTAAATCATGAGAGTTTTTAAATTATCTTTAGCGTTACTTATTATTTTGAGTGTAAAATCCCATTCAGAAAATATGCTTCCTCTGAAGAAGTATCTAAAAAATAATCAAGATTTTAAAGATTTGAGTCGAACCATATATCTTTTAAAAAGATGTACAGCCCTACATTACTTTTTATCAGATAATAAGTTCACAACAAAAGATAATAATGTTCGTATCAGATATGTAAAAGATTATAATTTTTTTTCTATAAAACTTTACAAAATTCTTAGTTTAGAAAATTCTGATTTTTCTAAACTTAATAAAAAGGTTGATAACGAGATATTAAAATTTTCAAAAACTTATTTGAGAGATAGTAAAAAAAACCTCCAAAAAACAGGATCGAGTTTCAAAAGAAATTATATTCTTGATGATTTGAAAATATGTTCCAAAATTCAGTAACTAATTATCTTTGGCGTGACAAGTAGGATTTTATGTTGTAGTTAATTCTTTATGGCGGGATAGCTCAGTTGGTTAGAGCACGGGACTCATAAGCCCGGGGTCGGCAGTTCAAATCTGCCTCCCGCTACCAAAAAAAATGAAAAAAAATTACAAAGCCATGGTTCTTACTTGCATTGATCCAAGGTGCCAGCCAAAAATAAATTCCATAATGAAGAATAAAAAACTCATAGGTAAATATAGTTTATTTTCGATTGCAGGCTCAACCCTTGGTATTACATCAAAAAATTTTAAAAATTGGGAAAAAGTATTTTGGAAAAATTTTTCAATTTCTTCTCA
>NYVZ01000025.1 GCA_002684895.1 Pelagibacteraceae bacterium | reverse complement strand
TTGGAAGTTTATGGTGAAAAAAAATTCACACAACAATCTGGTGATGGTCCAGTAGATTCAATATTTAAATGTATCAAAGAGATTTTCCCTCATGATGTAAATCTTCAACTCTACCAGGTACATGCAGTTACAGAAGGAACGGATGCACAAGCAACTGTTAGTGTAAGGATAGAAGAAAAGGGAAGAATTTCTGTAGGTCAAGCAGCCGACACAGATACCTTGGTAGCATCAGCTCAAGCCTACATTAATGCATTAAACAAATTAATTTTAAAACGAAATAGATCTGCACCGAGTGATAAAGATTACTCCGCAGCTATATAACTAGGAAAGAGGAGAATATGTCAATATTTGGTAATATGATGGGAATGTGGTCAACAGATATGGCCATCGATCTTGGGACTGCTAATACACTTGTTTATGTTAAAGGTAAGGGAATAGTTTTAAATGAGCCCTCTGTAGTTGCAATTGTAAATGAAGGTGGAAAGAATCAGGTTTTAGCTGTTGGAGAAGACGCAAAGCAAATGCTTGGTAGAACACCAGGGTCAATTCAAGCAATTAGACCACTAAGAGACGGAGTGATTGCAGATTTTATAGTTACCGAAGAAATGATTAAGCATTTTATAAAAAAAATTCATCAAAGAAGTGCGTTTGCAAATCCAAGAATTATTATTTGTGTGCCCACTGGATCAACTCCGGTTGAAAGAAGAGCAATTCAGGAATCAGCACATGCAGCTGGTGCAAGAAAAGTGCAATTAATAGAAGAGCCAGTTGCTGCTGCAATAGGGGCTGGATTGCCAATCTCTGAGCCTACTGGATCAATGATTGTTGATATTGGAGGTGGTACAACCGAAATCGCAGTAATGTCGTTGGGAGGCATAGTTTACTCTCAATCATTAAGAGTTGCAGGAGATGCGCTAGATCAATCAATTGTAGCTTACATGAGAAAAAAATTTAATTTGCTTATTGGAGACGGAACAGCAGAAAAAATTAAAAAAGAAATAGGAACTTGTATCCCAACTAATACTGACAATACCTATATTATGAAGGGGAGAGATATTCGAACAGGCGTACCAAAAGAAATCACTTTAACAGAAAAAGATTCTGCAGAAGCTATGTCCCCAGTTATTGGACAAATAATTCAAGCAATAAAAGATGCGCTTGAAAATACTCCACCAGAATTATCAGCTGATTTAGTTGATATGGGTTTAGTTCTAGCAGGAGGAGGAGCGTATTTAAAAAATCTTGATAAGTTAATTTCAAAAGAAACAGGACTTCCAGTCTCTATTGCAGAAGATCCCTTGTCATGTGTTGCAATCGGTACAGGCAAGGCATTAGAACAAGAGGGAATCTTCTCATCAATGCTTACTGAATATTAAATAATAATGAAATTTGCATCTTCGACAAATGTCGATGTAAAAAAAAATATTTTCATATTTATTTTATTGTCATTTGTATTATTTTTTCTTGATAAAGGAAATAATAAATATCTTAAAAATATTCGTTATGTCATTAATGATACAATAATTTACTCTTCAGTAATTTTAAAGTCACCTTTTAATTTTATTTTGGAAACATCTAAAAGTGTTACTAATTTTTTTCAAAAAGATAATCAAATTGATGAGAATAAACTTATAAGTTTAGAAAATAAAGTTGAGAGATTAAAAAATGAAAATATTTCNATATCTCTACAATTAAAGAATTTAAAAAAAATTAGNGGAGAAGAAATCTATAANTACGAAACCNTACAAGCNAAAGTTTTACTTTATAAAAGTAATATNTTGCATGAAACAATCATTATAAACAAAGGAAANANNNATGGTATAAAAGTTGGTGACCCATTAATAAAAAATAATATTTTNGTTGGNAAAATATTAAAAACNAATTTTAATACATCNCATGGAATNTTAATAACAAATTTNAATAGTCGTATTCCTGTCCGTATNGGAAAAAATAACTATAAGGCAATAGTNGTTGGAAATCCAAAATCNGAAANANNANTNAATTTNGANTTTTTACCAAAAGAATTTACATTTGAAGANGGAGATTACATTTATACAGCGAGCATTGATAATATAATGCCAGAAGGGATATTGGTAGGTCAAATTAAACTTCGAGGTGATGACGATTTCGAAGCCCAACCTCTGTATGACTTTAGTCAATTAGATTATTTGACTGTGGTAAAGTTTAGTAAATAATATGATGCGNTTTATATNTAAATATATTGCTTCGATTNTTTTGCTAATTACAGTTTTGATTGGATCANTAAANGTAGAAATTTTAGGAAAACAATTATCTTACTATATTAATTTACAATTAATATTAATTTACTTATTTAAAATAACTAATCCAAATTTAAATTTTGGAAAAGGTATATATTTGTTTTTAATAAGTATTATTAATGACTCATTGAACGGACTTTTTTTTGGTACATCAGCTATATTATATTTTATAGTATTTGCAGTCGCAGCATTTCAATCCTCGATTAAGTTACGTAGTATATTTTTATCTGAATGGATATCGTTTGGAGTATCATTAATTTTAGCTTATTCAGTATTTTTTGGTTTGATAAAATTATCTGGAGAAGATATTATTTTATCCAGTATCAGTGTAAATTTTATTTTAACTTTAATTGGATATCCAGTGTTTTGGTTCTTTATAGTAAATATTTTAAAAAATGTTAACAGATAACGAAAAAAAAATTTTCAAAAATAAAATCAAAGAAGTGACGAGTACAAACAAAAAAATAAATATTCTTCTCAATGCAAAATTACAACATGATTTGAAAAATAAAGATAAAATAAAAAGTATAATGAGAGATAATATAAAAAAATGTAATAAAGATTTTTTTTATATATATAACGTATCAAGTGATATTTGGCATCTGGCTGGAGACAAGTCTACTGACTATAATTTTTATACTAAACGGCTAATTTTAAGTGCTATTTTTTTGAAACTCTACTTGAAAATATTAACTTTGAAGGAATATGAAGAAGATCAGCTTAGCAAAGATATTCAGTTAGAAATAGCAAAGGTAGGTAAGTTCAATAAAATTAAATCAGAATTTTTATCATTGTTGGGAAATACAGGCATATTTAGTAAAAAAAAAGAACCAAGTTCACGAGGTTTTTAAATTTTAAGAGTTGTAAGATGCCCCATTTTTCTTTTTGGTTTAGCCTCTTTTTTTAAGTAATCAAAAAAATATTCATTATTTTTGAATTCTTTATTTTTGTAATTATAAATATCTTCTCCAATTATATTTTTCATTACTGCATCTGACTCCATGATTGGTTCAATTTTTTCTAGGTTACATACCGATCTCACATGCGATTCAAATTGACTAATATTATAAGCGTTAATAGTTAAGTGTCCCGAATTGTGAACCCTTGGAGCGATTTCGTTAACAAATAATTGATTATTTTCATCTATAAAATATTCAACGCACATTGTTCCTATATAACCAAGTTCGTTGGCCAGCTTAATTGAATTATCTTTACTTAGATTAGCTGTTTTATCATCAATATTTGACGGGATTTTAGAGGTATCTAAAATCTGATCTTTATGAATATTTTCAATTGGTTCATATACAATTGAACTTCCATCTTGATATCTTGTTAAAATAATTGATATTTCTTTCTTTAAATTTATTTTTTTTTCCAAAATAAATTCACTTTTAAGATCAATTTTTTCAAAGTCTTTTAAACTTGATATAATATATTGCCCCTTACCATCATATCCTAGCGTTGTTGTTTTCAGTATACCTGGCAAAAGTTCTTCAACATTTTCTATATCTCTGTTTGAAAATATATTTTTATAATCTACTGTTTTAATCCCTAATTGGTTAATAAAATTTTTCTCTCTACTCCTGTGTTGTATTATAAAATTAATATTTGGTTCTGGATAGACGGGCTTGATTAGTTGTATTTTTTTAAGTGTTTGAACTGGTATATTTTCAAATTCAAACGTTACTACATCAACTTGATTTGCGAATCCTATAATTTTTTTTTCATCAGTATATTCTGCGCATATAAAACTATCCGAGTAATTTTGAGCTGGGGAGTTTTGATCATTACAATATATTATTGTTTTAATACCAAGTTTTTTAGCTGCCTGACATAGCATGCTTCCTAATTGGCCGCCGCCAATTATTCCTAAAACGTTGTGATTGGACATAATTAAGGTCTTAGCTTAACTGATTTTGTTTGTCGATTTCTATATTTTCTAATCTGGTTATTAATTTTTNTATTATGAATAGCAAGAATAGACGCAGATAATAGCGCTGCATTAACTGCTCCACTTTTACCTATTGCTACTGTTCCAACAGGAATACCTTTTGGCATTTGGACAATAGATAGTAAGCTATCTAACCCTTTTAGTTTTTTNCTTTCAATCGGGACCCCTATTACAGGTATGCTGGTTAAAGATGCAATCATCCCTGGAAGATGTGCAGAACCGCCTGCACCAGCAATTATTACTCCAATATTATTTTTTTTTGCATTCATAGAATAATCAAACATTCTTTTTGGNGTTCTATGTGCGGAAACAATCTTAGTTTCAAATTTGATTTTTAACTTCTTTAATATATTTGCTGCATGTTTCATTGTGGGCCAATCTGATTTACTACCCATAACAATAGAAACAATTATAGAACTATTTTTTATACTTTTTTTCATGATTTAATTAATTTAACTTTGTATGTCGTCAGATGCAGCTACCTTTGCAGCTTTTTTCGCTTCACGTTCTTTTTTTTTTACTTCTCTTTCTTGTTTTCTCTTAGCTTTATCTATTGCAGCTTGTAATTCTGTTTGTGAACACAGATTAGCCATAACGGGATCCTTTGGAGATATATTCGAAATATTCCAATGTTTTCTGTTTCGAATAGCATCAACAGTATTTTTAGTAGAGCCGACCAATTTACAAATCTGTGCATCGGATAATATTGAATAGTTTTTTGTTAGCCATGCGACAGCATTAGGCTTATCTTCACGTTGCGAAATTGGTGTGTACTTAGTGCCAACCATTTTTTTTACTTCAAATTCTACGTCTTTCTTAACCAGTTTTAAAGGTCTGTTAGAATCTTTGGATGACGCTTCAATCTCATCTCTTGTTAATTGGTTTGATAAAATNGGATTGTAGGCTTTAATACCAATAGCAACATCTCCNTCAGCNATTCCCTTGATTTCAAGCTCATGAAGCCCACAAAAATCAGCTATTTGTTTGAAAGTTAAACCAGTGTTTTCAATTAGCCAAACAGCAGTTGCTTTTGGCATTAATGGTAAATTCATATTAACTCTTTTTTAAATTGGCAAAACGTTTATTAAATTTACTTACTCTACCTTTGTCTTGNGCCCTTTGACTTTCACCAGTCCAAGCGGGGTGAGATTTTGGATCTATNTCAAGTTTCATTACTTCTCCATCAGATCCCCAGGTAGATAATGTTTCAAATTCAGATCCATCTGTCATTTGAACTTTAATTTTGTTTAACTTTGGATGTATACTTTTTTTCATAATCAAAANCTGGTTTATAACAAATAAAGTAAGATACTCAATGGAGATTTAAGCCTGTTTTCTAATATTTTTAAACAAAAATACATATCCGATCGCGACTACAACTAAAAAAGCTGCATCAAAATAAAAAGGTACATTTTTACCAAAGTTAAGGAAAATAAAGCCTGCTAATGGCTGCCCAATAAAGCGAGCAGCTGCTTGGCAAGAATAACCTGTACCTAGAACCAATCCTTTATTATTCTCAGATTTTTTTGATAAAATACTGTTTATACACGGATTAGATATTCCAATTCCATAGCTTAAAAAAATTATTGCCACAGGTATCAAATAAATATTCTCAGTCGGTATGAGCGAAAAACCAAAAATTAAACTTACAAAACCACTGGCTATGAGTTTAATTTCATCAAATCGTTTTATTAATATTCTTAATAAAATACCTTGCACTATAATTTGGCAGAATCCTGCGAGCAACATTACAAAACCTACTTCTTTGGGACCCCAAGTAAATGTCTCTTTTGTCCAAACAGCTATAGTTCCCTCCATACCTGAGAATGCCGCGTAAATAAAAAAAATTAATAAAAAATAAGGTAATAGTAATGGATTTTTTATGACTTCAATTTGTTTAAATAAATTATTATTTTTTGCTTGAATATTTTTTTCTTTAGGCAAAGTTTCTTTAAAAAATATAATAACAAAAATTAAATTTAGTAAATTTATAGCTGAGGCCAACCATGCCACGAGAGATAATGTTTCTTGAGTATAATCAGATCCAGCTATTAATCCACCAGCAAGAGGCCCAAACGTAAATCCAAGCCCAAAAGCTACACCGAACATTCCCATTCCTTTGGCTCTGTTCTTCTCGTCAGTAATATCGGCAATATAAGCGGTACCAACAGAAATATTTGTTTTGAAAAGACCTGCAACAACTCTTGCTAAAAAGATAATTGGTAAACTAGTTGCAATTGCCAATAAAATATTAGCAATTAATTCTGCAATACAATTTAAAATTAATAATGGTTTCCGGCCCACTTTATCTGATAAATTTCCCCAAAAAGGCGATACAAAAAATTGAAAAAAAGAGAACAGTCCAAATGCGACCGTTATCAATAAAACTGAGCCGCCAAAATTATTTATAACAAATGGCAAGGTTGCTACTAAAACACCACTAAATGCTACGACGTCTAAAAAAAGAAAAATAATAAATTTTAGCATTAGTTTTTAAAAAGAATTTCTAGTACCTGATCGTGAGCGATAGAGTTTGAAATAAAAGTTTCATTTTTTTTATCAAAACCTTTACCTGTAAAATCTGATATTGTACCACCGGCTTCTAATAGTATAATTTGTCCAGCAGCATAATCCCAATATTTTAAGTGATCNTACCAAGCAAAATCTGCTCTTCCGGAAGCAACATAAGCAAAATCTAATGCGGCGCTACCATAATTTCGTAATTTATGAATATGCAGTGAAGCTTTTTTTATTTGATCAAAAAATATATTTCCTTTTATTTTGGACATCGGTGGACAACCATATAAACCAATAATCTCATCAAGATTTTTTCTTGATGAAACTCTTATTCTTCTATTATTCAAATATGCCCCTCGACCTTTATCTGCATAGAAATTTTCATTTTTAATTGGATCACAAATCATTCCTGAAATAATCTCACCATTTTTTTCTANTGCTATTGAAACTGCAAAATGAGGGATACCATGCATAAAGTTTGATGTTCCATCTATTGGATCTATAATCCAATTAAATTCTGAATCTTTTTTTTTTTCACCAGTTTCTTCTGCTATAAATCCATAGTTTGGCCTAGCTTTTTCTAACTCTTCAATAATAACGCTTTCNACTTTTCTATCTGTTTTGGTTACGAAATCTCCTGGCCCTTTTCTTGAAACTTGTAATTTCTCGATCTCACCAAAATCTCTAGTAATGATTTTGCTAACTTTAGTACAAATTTTTTCTAACACATTTATTTCAGGAGATAGAAGAGGCATTAGTTAGCTTTTTTAATATATTCTCTAGACTGACAATCTATTGAGANAATATCACCTTGATTAATAAATGGAGGAACTTGAATTTTGATTTTGTTTTGAATTAATGCTGGTTTATACGAACTGGAAGCTGTCTGACCTTTTACTACTGCTTCAGTNTCTAAAATTTCATAGTCGGCACTTTTGGGCAGTGAGATGATTAAAGGTTTTTCATCATAAAANTCTATTTTAACTTCCATATTTTCTTTCAGAATTTTTTCATCATCCCCAACAATTTGTTTTGGAATATTTATCTGCTCGAAACTTTTGCTATCCATAAAAATAAGATATTCCTGTTCAGCATATAGATATTGAAAATCTCTTTCTTCCAGCGATGCTTTTTCAATTGTTTCACTAGATCTGAATCTTTCATTTAATTTAGTACNTTTTGTAATACTTTTAAGTTCAACCTGATTAAACGCCCCTCCTTTACCAGGTTTTACTGCCTGACTTTTTAAACATCTCCATAGGTCATTTTTATATTCGATTATTGATCCAGGCTTTATTTCACTAGCTGAAATTTTCATAGTGGTGTTAATACACCTTTTTTATAAAAATTTAATACTTATTTAAAAAGTTTTATTGCTTCCAAAGGTGAGAACTCTTTGTTTTTCCAGACAAAACTTGATATTGCAACATAGTCTGCTCCACATTTAAGAAGGTCTTTATAGTTTTTATTGGTTACTCCGCCAATAGCAACAATTTTAGTGTTTAATTTTTTTGCTCTTTTAATAATATTTTTTTTAGCAATATATTTTACTATTTTGGTTTGTGTTGGAAAAAAAGCTCCAAAAGCAACATATGATGAATTAAGTAAAACAGCTTTTTTTGCTAAACTTAATGAGTTATGACAAGTAATTCCAAAAAATTTTTTTTTATTTAAATGTATTTTTTTTTCACTTTTCTTTAGGTCTTTTTGCCCCAAATGAAAACCAATTCTTTCGAATTTTGAAGCTAGGTAAGCATCGTCATTAATGATTAATTTCACTTTATATTTTTGAGTAATTGGCAATATTTTTATTATATGTTTTGTGAGATTTTTTCTAGAGTATTTTTTACAGCGCAATTGTAAAAATTTTACTTTTTTAGTGTCNAATATTTTTGGAAGAAAATTATAAAAAAATTTATTAAGTTTACTTGGGGAGATTAGGTAAATTTTTTTCAATTTTTAAGCAGCATTTTCAAGGTCAGCACTCCACTCGCCTTTGGCNGCTAAACTATTCATTTTAGATCTTTCGTCAAAAACTTTTTGAACAGTTTCAATGTCATTTAAGTCTTTAGCCCAAGTTTTTAGTGCACTTTGTTGCAAAGCTCTACCGTAAGAATAAGTGAAAGCAAATGAAGACTTATTTTGTTTGTTAATTTGATCTAACTTTTCGGTAGCTTCAAATTCTGATTGTCCACCTGAAAGAAATGCAACACCAGGAATTTCAGTTGGTAAATTATTTTGTAAACATTTAAGGGTTAATTCGGCTACTTGTTCTTTATTGTTCTTAATTCCAGAGTCTTTACCATTCAAGATCATATTTGGTTTTAAGACCATACCTGAGAAATCTATTCTGGCTAAACGTAATTGATTAATTGTTTCTTCCAAAACCTTTGAAGTGACGTCATAACATTTATGAATATCGTGGCTACCATCCATTAAGACCTCTGGCTCAACAATAGGCACCATGTTAGCTTCTTGAACTAAAGCAGCATACCTTGCCAACGCATGAGCATTTGCGACTATACAATTTTTACTCGGGAATTCATTTCCAATTTTATAAACCCCTCTCCATTTTGCAAATCTAGCTCCTAAATTATAATATTCTTCCAATCTTTCTCTTAGTCCATCCAGACCTTCCGTCACAGACTCGTCACTCCCAACAAGTTTCTTTGCACCTTTATCCACTTTAATTCCAGGAAGAATATTTTGTTTATTCAATATNTCACCAATAGTTTTGCCATCTTTACTCTGTCTGATTGTTTCATCATAAAGTATAACTCCACTAATATATTTATTAATACTTTTAGATGTAAAAAGAGTGTGTCTGAAAGCCAATCTATTTTTTTCATTTGATTCAATTTTTACTCCAGAAAGTCTTTTTGTCATTGTTCCAGTACTCTCGTCAGCTGCAAGAATTCCCTTACCTTTTGAAACCATTGATTTAGCAATTTCATTTATTTTCATATTTTACTCATTAAGTATTGTTTAGTTATTTTCAAGCACTTTTAGTCCTGGAAGCATTTTTCCCTCGAGCCACTCTAAGAAAGCACCACCTGCAGTTGATATGTATGTAAAATTATGTTGTTGATTTGATTTTTTAATTGCTGCGAATGTATCACCACCACCTGCTACTGAAATTAATCCATTTTTTTTTTGAATATTTAGCAATTGAACGCGATATATCGTTTGTACCATTTGCAAAATTATCATATTCGAATAATCCAAACGGTCCATTCCATAATACTGTTTTAGATTGTTCAAGAATTTGATCAATCTTGTCGGTACTATCAATTCCAATATCGAGTATTATATCATCATCATTTACTTCATTAATTTTTTTATTCACACCAGGTTGATCAAATTTTTTTGAACAAACAACATCTTCAGGTAAAATAAGTTTGCACTTATGTTTATCAGCCTCTGCATAGATTTTCTTAATTGTATTTTCTACATTTTTTTCGAATAATGACTTTCCGATATTATATCCGTCATTTATAAAAAAATTATTTGCCATTGCGCCACCAATTATCATAAAGTCCATTTTGGGCATCAAATTTGTAATTAAGTCAATTTTGGAAGAAATTTTTGATCCCCCCACAAGACAAGCAACTGGCTTTTGGGATTTTGAAAACACTTTTTCTAATGCATTAACTTCATCAATAATTGTTGAGCCGGCATATGAGTCTATAAATTTTGTAATTGAATGAATAGAAGCATGGGCGCGATGAGAGCAAGAAAATGCTTCATTAATGTATATTTCAGCAAATGATGATAAAAGATTTGCATAGTCTCGACTATTTGTTTCTTCGCCTGGATCAAACCTTAAATTTTCGAGCATAAATAAATTTTTTTCTCCCTCATCAATTTTTTGTTTCGTTGATTGATTAATTTCTAAAAATTCAATTTTTTTATTAAATATTTCTTCAGCNATTTGTTTCACTGGNAATAAAGAAAGGCCTGCTTTTCCATTTTTTTGTGGACGTCCTAAGTGTGAGGCTAAAATAACTTTACATTTATTTTTTAACAAATGAGTTATATTANTTTCAAGTTTCTCAATTTTAGTAGTATCGGATACTCTTCCACCCGAAATAGGAACATTAAAATCGACTCGTAAGAAAACTTTTTTATCTTTTATTTTTGTAAAATCATCTATTGATCTTAATTGGCTCATTTTATTTTATTTTATTTTTAAGTGCCAAAGACATATCGATCATACGATTTGAAAAACCCCATTCGTTATCGTACCAAGCAAATACAGTACCAAAATTATCTCCAATTACCTTTGTTAAGCTTATATCGACTATAGAAGATCTTGGGTCATGATTAAAATCTGAGGAAACCAAAGGCTTGTCTTCAACACCAAGAATATTTTTTAAGTACGTTTTGCTAGCTTTTAATATAGAATTATTAATTATATCTTTTGTGATTTTTTTCTTAGAATTAAAATTAAGTTGAATTAATGATACATTTGGAGTTGGAACTCTAATTGAAATTCCATCAATTTTTTTATCAAGATCAGGAATTATCATTTTTAAAGATTTTGCTGCACCTGTACTAGTTGGGACCATAGCATTAGGAGCGCTCCTAGCTCTTCTTAGATCTTTGTGCGAGTTATCCAATAATCTTTGATCTGTTGTATAGGAATGAATTGTTGTCATGTACCCTTTTTCGATCTTAAAATTTTTATGAATAACAAAAGCAAGTGGTGCCAAGCAATTTGTGGTGCATGAAGCCACTGAAATAATATGATCTTTTTTTGATATATTCTTATGGTTTACGCCATATACAATTGTTTGGTCTGCGTCTGCGCAAGGAGCAGAAACAATTACTTTTTTTGCCCCCGCTTCAATATGTTTGTAAGACTCATCTTTAGAATTAAATTTACCAGTACATTCTAAAACAATATCAACTTTTTCATCGTCCCATGGACAATTTATTGGATCGCTTTCGTGGTAACATTGAATTTTATCTTTACCAATGATTATTTCATTTTTTGTGTATTTGATACTTTGATTAAATTTTCCGTGAACTGTATCTCTTTCAAGTAAAAAAGCACTTGTTTCTGGCTTAGCCCTATTATTAATTGCAACTACTTTTAAGCCTTTAATATTATTTTCATAAATCGCCCTCAGAACCATTCGTCCTATTCTACCAAAACCATTAATTGCAATTCTTAGCATTTTAATCCTTTAACCTTAAAGCAGCATTAACTACATCATCGTCTGTCAATTTGAAATGTTTATAGACGTCCTTATAGGGGGCACTTTTTCCAAAATCTTCAATACCTATTGTTATACCTTTATTACCAATATATTTTTTCCATGACATTGGATGCGATGCTTCTAATGAAATTTTTATTTCAGTTTCTCCAAGTATTTTTATTTTATAATCTTCTGGTTGTGCATCAAACAATTCCATTGATGGAACTGAAATAACTTTTGTGTGAATGTTTTTTTCAGCCAGTTTTTTTGATGCCGATACTGCAATTTCAACTTCAGAACCACTAGCCATCAATGTCATTTTTATATTATCATCGCTTCTAAATATTTCATACGCACCTAAACTACTTAAATTCATATCTTCAAAAACTGTTCTAAGTTGGCTCAAATTTTGTCTAGTTAATGAAATAACACTAGGTCTATCTTTGCAAACCAATGCAATTTGCCAACATTCTATTGTTTCTGTTGAGTCGCAAGGACGAAAAATATTAAGATTAGGTATAGATCTNAAGCTACTCAAGTGTTCTATGGGCTGATGTGTCGGACCATCTTCACCTAGACCTATTGAGTCATGAGACATTACATAGATGACTCTCTGTTTCATTAATGCTGATAGTCTTATTGAAGGTTTACAATAATCACTAAATACTAAAAATGTTCCACCATAAGGAATAAGATTACTGTGTAATGCTAGTCCGTTCATGATTGATGCCATTGCATGTTCTCTCACACCATAGTGAATATAGTTCCCATTAAATTTACCAGCAGAAATAACTTTTTGACTTTCGGTTTTTGTATTATTGGATCCTGTGAGATCAGCTGAACCACCAATTAAATTTGGTAAATTTTTAGTTAATACTTTTAAAATATTTTCAGATGATTTTCTTGTCGCTAACTTCTTTAATTCACTTGCAGCAATCTTTTTTGCATCTTGAATAATAGGATTTATTTTATTTTCAAAATCTTCTGTTTGGAATGAGTTTTTTTTCCATTTTTGTTCAATATTTAATCCTTTTTTACCTATCTCTCTCCATGAACTTAAAATTTTATCTGGAACCATAAATGGCTCGTAGGGCCACTTTAATTTTTTTCTAATTAATTTAATCTCATCTTCTCCCATGGGACTACCATGCGCTGATGACTTTCCTGCTTTATTTGGAGAACCATAACCAATTTTTGTTTTACAAGATATTACTGTTGGTTTCTTAGCCCTTTGAACTTTTTTAAAAGCATTAATAATTTCTTTTTCCTTGTGACCATTAATTTCAATATAATCCCAGTTATAGCTTTCAAACCTTTTTTTGTATTGATCTGATACGGCAAGACTTGTTGGTCCATCTATTGAAATAGAATTATTATCAAATAGCATTATAAGATTTTTTAATTTTAAATGGCCTGCAAGGCTCATTGCCTCGTGGCTAATACCCTCCATTAAACAACCATCGCCAGTTAAAACATAAGTTTTATGATCAAATATTTTTTTTCCATATTTCGCTCTTAGAACTTCTTCAGCAATTGCAAAGCCTACGGCATTACCAATACCTTGACCGAGTGGACCAGTTGTGGTTTCAATGCCTGTACCCGGTTCAAACTCTGGATGACCAGCGCAAATAGAATTTAATTGCCTAAAATTTTTAATATCTTCTAATGAAATACTTTTATAACCCAANAGATAAAGCAATGAATATAGTAGCATTGAGCCATGTCCAGCAGACAATACAAATCGATCTCGATTCAGCCAATCAGGGTTTGTTGCATTGAATTTTAAAAAATCCCTAAAGAGCACAGTGCACACATCTGCCATCCCCATTGGCATACCCGGATGTCCTGAATTCGCTTTCTGAACTGCATCCATGGACATAAATCGAATGGCATTTGCTAAATCGTTATGTGAGCTGTTTTTCATTAAATATTGTTAAGACTTAATTTCTCGAAATTATTATTACTTTGTTGTATAATTATAAATGATAATATTTGTTTTCTATGGATAATTTGAAAGAAAAAGAGCAAAAACTACTAGAGTCTTTGGTAAGATTAGACACTATTACCGATTTAGTTGTTGGATCTAAGAAAAAGATCGTTGATCTTCAGGAAGTAAAGGCCAAATTAGAAACAGAAAAAAANGATCTGAGCGTGAAGTTATCCACATTAGAAAATGAAAANGAGGGTTTAAAGGTAGAGCTAAAAGAGCTTGAAAGATCCATAAATAGCCCAGACTCTTTAAATGAAAATTTAAAGGAAAAAATATCAAAAGTTGAGGAGGAAAATTCTGATTTAAAAAAATCAATATCAAAATTAGAAGAAGACCTTGAGAGNTCAAGATATAAGGTTTTACAAGCAGAAAAAAACAAAGATGAAGTTGCAAAAAGATTAGATGAATTGAACCAAGAAGCAAATGATTTATTGGGGTCNGAAGAATGGTAAATGTAAATGTAAATTTTAATGGAAGAGACTACCTACTTGCTTGTGAGGAAGGTCAAGAGGAGGATCTCCAAAAATTAACAGAAGAATTAAGTAAAAAATTTAATCAATTAAAAAAAGATCTGGGTAACCTCGGTGAAGGAAAATTATTATTAATAACAGCAATTCAAGTTATAGATGAATTGTACACTTTAAAAACTTCTTTAAACAAACTTAAAGATCACTCTAAAGAATTAGAAAATAAATTTAAAGAAATAAAAAAATTATCAGTCGATTACAAGGATGANAGGGATAAAGAAGTNGAAGAACTTAAGTCTAGATTTGATGAGTTGAAAAAGACAGTAGAAGAAAATCAAACAAACTATTCGGAAATTTTAAATAAAGCAAGCGAGTCTATTAATAGTTTTATAACTAAAGCTGTTTAGTCTCAATGAAGCAAAAGTTAAGAGCAAATTTTTTAAAAATTAGAAAAAAAAAATATTTTGAACTCAGCGTTAAAAATAAAATTTTTATAGCAAAACAAATTAGAAAACTTTGTATAAAAAATAAAATAAATAAATTAGGTTTTTACTATCCAGTTAATTATGAAATTAATATCGTATCTGTAATCATTAGAATACAAACAAAGAAACTTCAAACTTGCTTACCCGTTATTGAAAAAAATAATAATATGAGTTTTAAAGAGTGGAAAATTCAAGAACCATTAATTGTAAANAAATNTGGAATCCTTGAACCTTGTAATAAAAATAAAAAGATTAAACCTCAGATGATTTTAGTACCCCTTGTTGCTTATGATAATATTAAAAATCGATTAGGCTATGGCAAAGGTTTTTATGATCGTTTTTTAAATAAAATAGATGAAAAAAAAAAATATATTATCTATTGGTATTGCATTTTCTTTTCAGCAAGCAAGTAAATTACCTAAAGAAAAGCACGATAAAAAATTAGATTTTATTTTAACAGAAAAGAGCATNGTGCATTAATGAATTTTTTATTTCTAGGAGATATAGTTGGACGTGCCGGACGNAATGCTGTTACTGAAAAATTAAAAGGATTAATTGATCAATACGAAATTGATTTTGTAATTGCTAATGGAGAGAATTCAGCAGGCGGTTATGGCATTACTGAAGAGATATGTAATAATTTATTTGAAGCAGGAGTTGATGTAATTACATCAGGTAACCATATTTGGGATCAGAAAGAAACAATGAATCATATAATTCGTGAAAAAAGATTACTTAGACCAATGAATTTTATGGAAGGTACACCAGGTAGAGGTTTTGAAATTTACGAAAAAAAAGGTTTAAAGGTTGGTGTAATGAATTTAATGGGAAATGTTTATATGAAAAAATGTGAAGAAGTATTTCCATACATAGATGAAAAGATAAAAAAAATTAATTTAAAAAAAGAAATTGATTTTTTAGCTGTTGATTTCCATGCTGAGATAACAAGCGAAAAGCAAGCAATGGGTCATTTTTTAGATGGAAAAGCAACTTTTGTTGTTGGAACTCATACACATACGCCTACACTTGATTATCGAATATTAGAAAAAGGCACTGCCTATCAAACCGATGCAGGAATGTGCGGTGATTACAATTCCGTTATTGGAATGAACACAGACAATGCAATTTTAAAATTTTTTAAAAAGAAAAGTGACCGATTGGTACCAGTTATTAAAAACGCAACGATAACTGGCATTAAGGTTGTTGCAGATGATAAAACAGGGTTAGCAAAAAACATAGAGCCTATTATGGTAGGTGGTAATTTAAAATTTAATACGAATTGATATGGCAGGACATTCACATTGGGCAGGNATTAAGCACAAAAAAGGAAAAGCAGACAAACAAAGATCTAAACTTTTTTCAAAATTAAGCAGAGAAATAACTGTTGCAGCTAAGCTTGGGATATCAGATATAAATATGAATCCAAGACTAAGATCTGCTGTTCAAGCTGCCAAAGAAGCAAACATGCCAAAGGATAATATAGATCGTGCAATAAAAAAATCACAGGTTGGTGATGAGTCCAATTATGAATCTGTGGTGTACGAAGGTTTTGGTCCATTGGGTACAGGTATAATCGTTGAGGTTTTAACTGATAATAAAAATCGAAGTATTTCAAATATCAGGGGTATCTTTGAAAAAAATGGATGCTCGCTTGGGTCTGAAGGATCAGTTTCACATCAATTCGATATTTGTGGTTTAATAAAAATAAATAAAGAAAACTGCAAGGAGGATGAGATATTTGAACTTTCGACTAATAGTGGGGCTGATGATTTCAAGGTTGAAGGGGATTTTTATGAAATATTTTCAAAAAAAAATGAACTTCACTCTCTACAAATTAAATTAGAAAAAAAATATAAACTAAGTTTTAGTGGTATAATTTATAACCCCAAAAGTTTAATAAAAGTAGACAAGGAAGGTTTTAAAAAAATCGTGAATTTTATCGAATTTTTAGAGGATGATGACGATGTACAAAAAGTATACTCTAATTTTGAGATAGATCAAAAAATTTTAGAGGAGATAACATTTTGATAGTTTTTGGTATTGACCCTGGTGTTAGCGGTGCATTAAGTATTTATGTTCATAAAAAATTAAAGGAAGCAATCGATATGCCAACGATGAGTGAGGGCAAAAAAAATAAAAAACAAATCAACGCAGCTCAATTAGCTTTAGAAATTAAAAAAAGAATTGATGNATTTCAAGATGTAGCAGTTGTTATTGAACATGTAACAGCTATGCCGGGCCAAGGTGTTACTAGCATGTTTAATTTCGGCCAGTCNTTCGGCGTTATTAAGGGGATATGTTCAGCACTTACTTTACCTATTTACTTTGTTAGACCAGTAAAATGGAAAAAGCATTTTAATCTCATCGGATCTTCAAAAGATGCAAGCAGAACTAAGGCTATAGAGCTTTTTCCAAATTTTACAAATGATATGAAAAGAAAAAAAGATGCCAATAAAGCGGATGCAATTTTGATCGGTCGTTATTTTTTAGATCATTATAGCAATGAAGGGTTTCATGGTTAAGTCATCTACTTATAAAACAAAAATCTATTATGAAGATACTGACGCTGGAGGCATAGTATATTACGCTAATTATTTAAAATACTTTGAAAGGGCTAGAACAGAATGGATTTATTCACTAGGTTTTAATCATAATAAGTTAAGTACCCTTGATACACTGATTGTTGTCAGATCGTGTTATATCGATTACGAAAAACCTGTTAAATTTGAAGAAAAAATTGANGTAGTATCAGAGCTCTCAAAATTATCGCCAGTGAGAATCAACTTAATTCAATTTGTAAAAGTTGGAAATGAAACGCGNGTTAAAGCAAAAGTCGAGCTAGCAGTTATTGATCAAGCAGGAAAACCCAAAAAGATGCCAGAAGATCTGTATAAATCTTTCAAAAGTTGTATTTAGTTACAAATATAAATAAATCACTGACACATTAATGACAATTTTCAAAAATAGGAAGTTAATAATATGGAACCACAAGTAGGAGCGGCAGCATCCGCAATCGCTGCAGCAGATTTTTCATTTTGGACTCTTTTTACTAGAGCAGACTTTATAGTAAAATCTGTAATAATAATTTTAATTTTGGCATCAGTTTATTCATGGGCACTTATATTTGAAAAATATAAAGTATTTAAAAAGATCAACAAAAGTACCGAAGAATTTGAGCAAGACTTTATAAATTCTAAATCCATAAAAACTCTATATGAAAAAACAGATCTTGATACTGAAGACCCAATGACTATTGTTTTTAAATCTGGTGCGAAATACCTTGTAGAAAACAAAAGTCAGTCACAGAATGTTTTAAATGAAAAAGTAAAAAGTGTAATGGATGTTACTATTGATAAAGAAGTTGAAAAATATGAAAATAAATTAACTTTTCTTGCGACAGTAGGATCTGTAGCGCCATTTATTGGTTTATTCGGAACAGTCTGGGGAATAATGAATTCTTTTCAATCTATTGCAATTTCAAGAAATACAAGTTTGGCAATTGTTGCACCTGGAATTGCAGAAGCTTTATTTGCTACTGCTCTAGGGTTGTTGGCGGCGATACCCGCGGTTGTTGCTTATAATAAATTTACTAGCAATTCNCGTAAATATACTCAAAAGTTAGAAAATTTTACACAAACATTTATTTCGATAATTTAAATGGGTATTAATTTAAATAGAAATTCTTCAAGATCCAATTCACCTATAAGCGAAATAAATGTAACCCCATTTGTAGATGTNATGTTNGTNNTNTTNATTGTTTTTATGGTCACAGCTCCAATGTTAACTGTTGGCGTCCCTGTAAATCTACCGGAGACCAATGCAGACTCTTTGCCAGATGATAAAGAACCTTTAACTGTTTCAATTAATGCGAAAGGTGAAATATTTATTCAAGATACAAGAGTTGGATATTCAGATTTAGTACCAAAGTTATTGGCAATCTCAAAAAATAGAACAGATACTAGAATATATGTTAGGGGTGATAAAAACTTAAACTATGGAAGGGTAATTGAAATTATGGGTAATTTATCTGGAAATGGATTTACAAAGGTTGCTTTAATTACAGAAACTAAGCGTTAGTTTATGTTTAGAAGTTTAACTTTATCAATACTTTTTCACTTAAGTATATTTATAGTTACATTTGTTACTCTACCTTTTGTAATGAAAAAACCTATCGATGTGCCACCAATTATTTCAGTTGATTTAATACAAATATCAGAAAAAACAGCCTTACCTTTTGCTCCAAAAGCCAGAGAAATTATTGAAAAAATAAAAGAGGAAAAACAAAGGGTTGTAACCAAGCAAGCTCCACCTAAAATTATAAAAAAAGAAAAGCAAGATGCGGTCCCTATGCCAGACCAAATTAAGAAAAAAAAACCTAAAGAAACTGATAAACAAAATCCTATAGAGGTTAAGGATGAAATAAGACAATCCTCGGAATTCGAAAAAAAAGAGCTTTTTGATCCAAATAAAATTTCTGCATTGATAGATAAATCCAAAGAAGAAAGTGCAGATCTTCAACAAAAAAAAAGCTTAGAAATCACTCAAGATCAGGACTCTACCGTCAGCTTAGACAAGGGCTTGACCATTACACAAGAAGATTCTATTAAAGCCCAAATTTTTAAATGTTGGAATATCCCGTTAGGATTGCCTTATAATGAGGATTTAACTGTAAGAATAAGATTAAAATTAAAAAAAGATGGATCTATACTGAGTTCGGAGATATTAGATCACGTGAGAATGAACAGACCAGGACAAGGTTTTTATAAAGTTTTAGCAGAAAGCGCATTAAGAGCAGTGCGTCTGTGTAATCCATTAAAAATGCCATCAACTGGTCATGATAAATGGAAAGATTTACAACTTAATTTTGACGCAAAAGAGATGTTAAAAGGGTAGTTATGAAGAGACTGATTTTATTTTTGATAACAATTTTATTTGCAACTAAATCTTTTGCAATTGTAACCATAGATATAACTAGAGGAAATCTCGAACCTTTACCAACAGCTATATCAAATTTTTATATTGATAATCCTGAAAAATTTTCTGAAAAAATTAAAAAATTAAATTTAGATAAAAACCTTCCTAAGGTTATTAAAGGTAATTTAATGCGTTCAGGTCTTTTTTATGTTTTGGACAATAAATCTTATATACAAAAACCAAAATTATCTCATTTAAAACCAAGATTTGAAGACTGGAAGTTGATCAAAGCTCAAATTATGGTCTCTGGAAAGTTAAAAATAGATGACAAAGGCAGACTCAGAGTTGAGTTCAGATTATGGGATGTTGTGTCTGCAAAAGAGATAGAGGGATTAGCTTTGTTTGCAACCCCATCATCGTGGAGAAGAATTGCTCATATAATTTCAGATAAGATTTATCAAAGATTGACTGGTGAAGAAGGTTACTTCGACACTAGAATTATTTATGTTGGTGAAAGTGGTCCCAAAACTCAAAGAGTTAAAAAATTAGCAATTATGGATCAAGATGGAGCAAACAATAAATTTTTAACATTGGGAAATGAACTGGTTTTAACTCCAAGATTTAGTCCAAATGGAACGATGGTAACTTATATGTCTTATTTCAAAAATTTACCAAGGGTCTACTTATTAAATATCGAAACAGGTATTCAGGAAGTAGTTGGAGATTTTCCAGGTATGACTTTCGCTCCCAGATTTTCACCAGATGGTAAGAAAGTTATAATGAGTTTTGCAAGAGATGGAAATTCAGATATTTATACTATGGATATTAAGTCAAGAAGAGTAGAACAAATTACATCAAATCCAGCGATTGATACATCACCATCCTTTTCGCCAGATGGTAGGTTTATTGTTTTTAATTCTGACAGAAGTGGACTTCAACAAATTTATAAAATGAGAAATGATGGACGAGGAGTAAAAAGAATTTCAAGAGGAAAAGGTTTGTATGGAACGCCGGTTTGGTCTCCCAGGGGAGATTTAATTGCATTTACCAAAATACACAAAGGTAAGTTTTATATTGGCGTAATGAGAACTGACGGCACAGGAGAGAGATTGCTCACTCAAAATTTCTACCAAGAAGCACCTTCATGGTCACCCAATGGAAGAGTTTTGATTTTTTATAGAGAGACTGCTGGCGGAAAAAAAGGTCAAGGCGCAAGTGCAAATCTATGGGCTATTGACATTACGGGATATAATGAAGTGAAGATCAAAACTCCTACTGATGCGTCAGACCCATCTTGGTCCGGATTACTCTCAAAATAGGTTAATTATTCTAATATTATTTGATTTAAGCTTGAAACTCATGTTCAATTATGTAGAAATTCATTTAATAAAATTTAAATTTTAAGAGGATATATGTCACTAACTAATATTAGAAATTTCGCTATTGTAGCAGTTTTAGGTTTCTTGTTATCTGCCTGTGCAACTGGTGGAAAGAGATCTGCAAATGATTGGTATGAAGGAACAGATACTGTAAAGTTTTTAGCATCTGGTGTTCCTGATAGAGTTTTCTTTGCAACAAACAAATCATCATTACATACAGGAGCTAAAGGCACTTTAAATAAGCAAGCTGCTTATATTAAAAAATCAGGCCTTAGCGTTGTGGTCGAGGGTCATGCCGATGAAAGAGGCACTCGTGAATACAACTTAGCTTTAGGTGAAAGAAGAGCTAACGCTGTTAGAGATTATTTAATGTCTCAAGGTGTAAGTGGAAGTAAAGTTACTGTAATCAGTTATGGTAAAGAAAGACCTGTAAATCCTGAGTCATCAAGATTAGCCTGGTCTCAAAACAGACGATCTGTATCAGTAAAAGCAAAGTAACAATTTAATTGAGTTTATAAAATAAAAGACCCTGTCACAAAACAGGGTCTTTTTTTTGCCCTTTTTTTAAGTATTAATATTATAATAAATGAAATTCAAAATATTTTTAATCATATTTGTTTTTGCGTTTTCGCCAGCTTCAGCAAACGAAAAACTCAATAAAGTTTTGCAAGAATTGCAACAAATTAAAAAAGATTTAAAAACTTTAGAGAAGGCAGTGTATTCGCAAAGTTTTAAAGGAAAAAAAGATAAACAATCTTCCGGTTCTTTAGAAGGTGCTTTAACAAGACAGCTTGTAAAAATCACTGAGCTTGAAGAACAAATGCAAAAATTAACTGCAAGTCACGAAGAAGTCATGTTTTCATTTGAACAACTCAATGAAAGATCAAATAAAACTCAACGAGATAATGAATTAAGACTTTCTGATTTGGAATCTGGCGATACAAAAAAAATTGCAAAAAGAAATAAACCAAAAAGATTTCCAGGAACAGACAAGCCAAAAAATTTAGGAACAATGGTAACAAAAAAAGAAACACAAAAAACAAGCTCAATTAATCCTGCAAGTGTAGTAAAAATTGAGGAACCTGAAGCAAAAGATATATTGCCAAAAAAATCTCCAGAGGAACAATATAAATTTGCAACTAGTTTAATAAAAGTTGGTGATTATGATCAAGCAGAGCTGGCTCTTAAAGAATTTGTAAAAAAGAATTCAAAACACAAGCTAGCAGGTAATGCTCAGTATTGGTATGCAGAAACTTTTTATATTAGACAACTTTATCACGATGCAGCAGCTGCATATTTAGACGGATATCAAAAATACCCTCAAAGTTCAAAAGGACCACAGAATTTACTCAAGCTTGGTGTTACGTTATCTGAGTTAGGTGAAAAGGACCAAGGCTGTCAAATGTTAGATGGTATAAAGAAACAGTATCCTAAAGCTAAACAGTCTGTTATCCAAAAGGCTAAGTATGAGAAGAAAAAATACAAGTGCCCGTCAGTTGGATAAATCATTATTAAGCACATATACAAATTTTAAAAGTTTTCTAGACAAGAACCTTAGGTCGAAAAAATTTGTCGTTGGCGTATCAGGAGGACCTGATAGTCTAGCTTTAGCCTATCTTTCTAAATTATATTCTAGCGAAAAAAAAAAGAACTTTACATGTATTATCATTGATCACGGCGTCAGAAAAGTGAGCGGAAAAGAGGCAGAAAAAGTAAAAAAGCTTTTGCAAAAAAAAGGAATTCAGTCTTATGTTTCTAAAATCAATTTAAGTAAACTAAAAAATTTTCATTTAGAAGCCAGGCAATTGAGGTACGATAAAATCACTGAATTTTGTAATAAGAAAAAAATTAAACATGTTTTGCTTGGCCACCATCTAGACGATCAAATAGAAAATTTTTATATAAGATTAAGCCGCGGAAGTGGCCTCACTGGTTTATCTCCTATAAAGAAAATTTCAAAATATAAAAAACATATTTTTTTGCGTCCGTTTTTAAGCTTAGGAAAGAGCCAATTAATCAAAATATCAAAAAAATATTTTAACTTTTATTTAAAAGATACTAGCAACTTCAACAATAAGTACCTCAGGTCCCGGGTGAGAAAATTGAGATCTTTTATGGAAAAAGAAGGTTTTGGAGATGTAAGACTTCTTAAAACTTTAGATAATTTCGACAAGGCAGGTGAGGCCTTAAATTTTTATAGTGAGACTGCAAAAAAAAAATTTATAAAAAAACAAACAAATTTTATTTCTATTTCAAAAAAATTATTTCATGAACCTTATGAAATAGTTTTTAGATGCATTTCTTCTTTTTTTACTGAAAAAAAAGACTATCCACCAAGGGCTAAAGGTATTGCCAGACTAATTGCAGATTTGTCGCAACTAAATAAGAAAAAAGTAACATTAGGGGGATATATTTTTGAAAATGGCCTTAATTTAGTCAAAGTGAAAAGAGAATTTAGGAAATGTTGAAAAAATAAGATTTTTTTAATCTTGTTAAAACTAAATTAATAATTACTTTAATAAATATGAATATTAAAAATCTTTTGATGTGGGGAATTATTGCCCTTCTTGTTTTAGGGCTGTTTAACTTATTTCAAAACCCTAATACGAATGCATCTAGAGATCTCCCATTTTCAACTTTTATAACTGAAGTTGATAAAGGAAATGTTAACGCCGTAGATATAAGAGGAAACGAAGTCTCAGGAACTTTCTCAAATGGAGCTAGATTTAAAACTTACGCACCTAATTATCCTGAACTAGTACAAAAATTAACTGATAAGGGAGTGGCAATTACTGCGGGACCTTCAGAGGATGGAATGCCATCTTTCTTCGGGATTCTTTTATCTTGGTTCCCAATGTTACTGCTTATAGGTGTTTGGATATTCTTCATGAGACAAATGCAGGGCGGCAAAGGCGGAGCTATGGGATTTGGAAAATCCAAAGCAAAGCTCATGAATGAGGTTAAAGGGCGTGTTACATTCAAAGATGTTGCTGGTGTAGAGGAAGCTAAAGAAGAATTAGAAGAAGTTGTAGAATTTTTAAAAGACCCAAGAAAGTATCAAAGGTTAGGTGGCAAGATTCCAAAAGGTGCTTTGTTGGTTGGACCTCCTGGAACAGGAAAAACGTTAATTGCGAGAGCTGTTGCTGGAGAGGCGAATGTTCCTTTCTTTACCATTTCAGGATCTGATTTTGTTGAAATGTTTGTAGGTGTTGGTGCATCTCGAGTAAGAGACATGTTCGAACAAGGTAAAAAAAATTCACCATGCATAATTTTTATTGATGAAATTGATGCAGTAGGAAGAAGCAGAGGCGCAGGTCTTGGCGGTGGTAACGATGAGAGAGAACAGACCTTAAACCAGCTACTTGTTGAAATGGACGGCTTCGAAACTAATGATGGAGTTATTTTGATAGCAGCTACTAACAGACCGGACGTACTAGATCCTGCTTTGTTAAGACCCGGTAGATTCGACAGACAAGTTATTGTTCCAAGACCAGATATAATTGGAAGAGAAGCAATTTTAAAAGTGCATGCAAAAAAAATTCAAACCGGTCCAGATGTTGATTTAAGAACAATAGCAAGAGGGACACCAGGATTTTCAGGAGCTGACTTAGCAAATATCGTTAATGAAGCAGCTTTATTAGCTGCTAGAAAAAATAAAAGAATTGTTACCATGATCGATGTTGAAGAGGCTAAAGATAAAATTATGATGGGAGCTGAGAGACGTTCAAAAGTTATCACCGAAGATGATAAACGTTTGACGGCTTACCACGAAGCTGGACATGCCATTGTTGGGTTGAACGTTAAAATTAAAAATATAAAAATGCATAAAGCTACAATTATTCCAAGAGGTATGGCTGGAGGAATGGTAATGTGGCTTCCAGAAAAAGATGAGGATTATCAATCCAAAGACCAGTTTGAAGGTATGATCGCGATGGCAATGGGTGGACGAGTTGCTGAAGAAAAAATTTTTGGCAAAGATAAAGTTACAACAGGTGCAGGCGGTGGAGGAAGCTCCGATATTGGCAAGGTAACTCAAATTGCAAAAGATATGGTTACAAAATATGGAATGTCCGATGAGCTTGGACCAATTGCATATGGTGACAACGAAGAAGAAGTTTTTTTAGGAAGATCAATTACGAAAAATCAAAGCATGTCTGAGGAGACAGTTCAAAAAATTGATAAAGAGGTAAAGAGAATAGTGTTTGAGGGATATAAAAAAGCACAAGTTATAATGGCAGATAAAATTGACGATCTCCATAAATTAGCTAAAGCGTTAATGGACTATGAAACCTTAACTTTTGATGAAATTTCAAACATATTATATAATGATACTTTCCCATCTAGACATTCCGATAAGCCAGATCAAAGTGAAGGAAAAGGAAAAAAAGAATCTGCACTTGGTTCAATTGGTTTAAAGCCGAAGTTGACCTAAACTTCATCTAAATGCAAAAAATTTATGTAAGACCCATGAGCTTATCTTATGGTTTAAACGCGTATAATCTTATTAAATCAAAGAAAGCACTACCGATTTGTGGAAATAAAAAATTAGCATTTAGTAACATCGAAATTATAAATAGAGGAAAAAAAAATAAATTTAAAAATATAAATATTACCGAAATTAAGAATTTACCCACTCATATAAAAAAAACTGTTTTAAGAAAAATAAGCGATATTTCAAAAAAAAGAAAAAAAATATTGGGACTTCATTTAAATAAATTTGTAATTTTTGGAGTACTAAATGTAACTCCTGATAGTTTTTCAGACGGTGGAAAATTTAATAAACTAAACTCGGCGATCAAACATGCTCGTCAAATGATTAACGAAGGAGCAAATGTTATTGATGTAGGAGGAGAGTCCACACGACCTGGAGCTAAATTAATTTCAATAGAACAAGAAAAAAAGAGAGTTTTGCAAGTTATTTCTAAAATTAAAAAATACAAAGTCTCAATTGATACAAGGAAATCGAATGTAATGATTGAATCTGTTAAAAAAGGAGCAAAAATTATTAATGATGTATCGGCATTTGATTTTGATCAAAATACTCTAGATGTTGTTGCTAAATTAAAAAAACCTGTAATTCTAAATCATTCTCAAGGCACGCCAGATATTATGCAAAAAAACCCAAAATATCAAAATGTACTATTTGATATTTATGATTATTTTGAAAGTAAAATTCAGCAATTAACAAAAAAAAAATATTTAAAACAAAATATTATATTGGATCCGGGTATTGGATTTGGAAAAAATTTAGATCATAATCTCAATTTAATTTCAAATGTTGGAATATTTCATAGTCTAGGCTGTCCAATTATGCTTGGACCATCAAGAAAAAGTTTTATTGGCAAAATAATGAAAGAAAAAGATAGTAAATATCGATTAGGTGGCACTTTATCAGCTATCATTACCGGGTATAATCAAGGTGTTCAGTGTTTTAGAGTTCATGATATAAAAGAAACTCATGAAGCATTAAAAGTTCAGGAGGCTTTAAATTCAATCTAATGAAGAAATATTTTGGCACTGATGGAATAAGGGGAAAAGTAAACCAAGGCGTGATCAATGGTGAAAAGTTTTTTAAATTTGGACTAGCTGCAGGTACGTATTTTACTAATCCAAAAAAAATTAAACCTATTGCAGTTATTGCCAAAGATACAAGGTTATCAGGTTATACTCTTGAGCCAGCTTTAGTTTCTGGATTATCTTCTGCAGGTATGCATGTTTACACTTTTGGTCCTATGCCCACCAATGGATTGGCGATGATTACTAAACTTATGAAAGCAAATATGGGGATAATGATTACTGCATCTCATAACCCATACGATGATAATGGAATGAAGTTATTTGGTCCAGATGGAATGAAATTATCTGATAATATTGAAAAAAGAATTGAAAAAATAATTGATGCAAAAACTGAAAAAAATCTAATTCATCCTGAAAAATTAGGTCGTGTTAAAAGATTAGAGACTGGTACAGATTTATATATCGATATATTAAAAAAAAATTTCCAAAAAAATTTCAATCTAAAAAATATTAAAATTGTTTTAGACTGTGCTAATGGGGCGGGGTATAAAGCTGGACCTAAGTTGTTAAGATCACTAGGTGCGAAGGTTATTTGCATTGGAACTTCTCCAAACGGATTAAACATCAATCAAAACTGTGGCTCAACGTTTCCAAAAAAAATTCAATTAGCGGTAAAAAAATATAAAGCACATATTGGCATTGCCCTTGATGGTGATGCAGACCGTGTAATTCTTTGCGATGAAAAAGGAGCTATTATTGATGGAGATCAAATTATTGCAATGTTGGCTACTAGGTGGAAGCAGAAAAAATTACTAAAGGGGGGAGTAGTTGGAACTCTCATGTCAAACTATGGATTAGAAAAATATTTTAAACAAAAAAAAATTAAATTTAAAAGAGCAGATGTTGGCGATCGTTACGTAAAAGAAGTAATGAAAAAAAATAAATTTAATTTGGGTGGTGAACAATCTGGACATATTATTCTTGGAAAATTTGCTACCACGGGAGACGGATTACTCGTTGCTTTAGAGGTTTTATTTAGTTTAAGAAAGAAGAAGAAAACAAGCAGCTTATTTAATTTATTTAAACTCACTCCACAAATTTTAGAAAATATTTCTGTGAAAGATAAGAATATAATTAATTCATTAAAATGTAAAAAAGCAATAAGACAAGCAAATCAATTAATAAAAAATCAAGGAAGAATGCTTGTTAGAAAATCTGGAACAGAACCTAAAATAAGGATTATGGGCGAGTCTGATAACAAAAAATTATTGCAAAAATGTATTTCAATTATAAAGAAAACAATACGTAAATGAAGCCACTAGCAAAGATTTTAATTATTGCTGGCTCGGATTCATCTGGCGGTGCTGGCATACAAGCTGATATTAAAACAGTAACAGCCCTAGGTTGTTATGCCATGACGGCTGTGACCGCAATAACTGCTCAAAATACAACTGGCGTAAAATCTATTGTTGCGATTCCACCAAAAGAGATTGCAAATCAAGTACTGTTTACCATTAAAGATATTAAACCTGATGCAATTAAAATTGGTATGTTGCACTCGGTTGATGTCATTAAAAATGTAATTAACTGTTTGAAAAAAATTAGAACAAAGAAAATTGTTTTAGATCCAGTTATGATTGCCAAAGGAGGAGCCAAATTAATAAATAATAAAGCTATAGAAGTTCTAGAAAAAAAACTTATAAAACAATCTTTTTTGATAACACCAAATATTCCAGAGGCTGAAGTTTTATCTAAAATGAAAATTAATACCCAAGAAGATATGATTTATGCAGGCTCAATATTAATTAATAAGGGAGCTAAAAATGTTTTAATTAAAGGGGGACATTTAAAAAGCCGTTTTGTTAGAGATGTTTTGATAAATAAAAAAGAAATAAAGATTTTTAAAAATAAAAGGATAGAGTCTAAAAATACCCATGGAACAGGTTGTACCTTATCTAGTGCAATTACAACTTATTTGGCATGTGGAAAAACAATAAACAAAGCGTGCGAATTAGGAATTAAATATGTTAATCAGGCTATCGGATCAAATATGAATTATGGGGAAGGACATGGACCAATAAATCATCTAACTTCAGTTAGTTTAAACAAAGGATTCAAATAAATGTCAAATGTCGTCGTCGTAGGATCTCAATGGGGGGATGAAGGAAAAGGTAAAATTGTAGATTGGTTATCTGATCAGGCAGATGTTGTGGTACGTTTTCAAGGCGGTCACAATGCGGGTCATACGTTGGTGATTGATGGTATTACTTATAAATTAAAACTTCTTCCGTCTGGAATTGTTAGATCAGGAAAAATTTCGATAATTGGAAATGGCGTTGTAGTTGATCCGTGGGCATTATTAGATGAAATTAAATCAATTCAAAAACAAGGTGTAAAAGTTTCAGAGGAAAATTTAATAATTGCAGAAACCGCAAATCTTATACTCCCGTATCACAAAGAAATGGATGAAATTAGGGAGGATGCTGCTGGAAAGGGAAAAATAGGTACAACACGAAGAGGTATCGGGCCTGCTTATGAGGATAAAGTTGGAAGACGCGCAATTAGAGTGATGGACCTAAGGTCAGAAACTAATTTAGATCAGAGATTAGATATCGTTCTTCAACATCATAACGCGATTAGAAAAGGTCTGAATAAAAAAGTTTATAAAAAAGAAGAATTAAAAAAAGAATTAATGAAAATTGCTCCTGAAATTTTGAAATATTCCCAGCCAGTCTGGAAAAAAATAAATGAATTTAAGGAGCAAAATAAAAAAATATTATTTGAAGGAGCGCAAGGAATTTTACTAGATGTAGACCATGGCACTTATCCATTTGTTACATCTTCGAATACAGTGGCTGCTAACGCAGCAACAGGTTCAGGCTGTGGGCCAGACACCGTTGGCAATGTTCTTGGAATTACAAAAGCCTATACAACTAGAGTAGGTGAGGGTCCATTCCCTACAGAGTTAACAGAAGGTGATGGTGAAAAATTAGGAAAACGTGGAAATGAATTTGGAACCGTAACTAACAGAAAAAGAAGATGTGGCTGGTTTGATGCTGTGCTAGTTAAACAAACAATAAAAGTTGCTGGTATCAAAGGAATAGCATTAACAAAATTAGATGTACTAGATGATTTTGATGAAATCAAAGTTTGTATCAAGTACGATTTAGATGGAAAAGAAATTGACTATCTTCCAGCTGCTGTTGAGGATCAAAAAAAAGTTAAACCAATTTATAAAAATTTTCCCGGTTGGAAATCTGAAACAAGAGGTGCAAGAAGTATCGAAGACTTACCAGATAAAGCTAAAGAATACATTCACGGTATAGAAGATCTAGTAGAAGCAAAACTTTCAAGCATTTCAACAAGTCCAGAAAGAGAAGATACGATTCTATTAGAAGATCCTTTTAATAACTAGATTTGCAACCAGAAGTAGTTATGTTTTTTTGACATTGAGAAACACCCTTGTTTTTAAAAAAAAAAATTAGATTTATTTTATTATTCCGGTTACCAAACACCCCACCATGGGGTAGTATTCCGTTGTGGTTGCAGGTAAATTTCTGAGCAAAGCTCTCTAAATTCGGAAGTTAGTATTTATTGCGATCCAGAAAAGGGTGAAATGAAAAAAACTTTAAACTGGATATGTATATTTATTATATATTTTTTTAGCGCTCCTGTTGTTTCATATTCGGAAATCGATAGGTTAGCTTTGCCACAAGGCGGCAATGTAGTTTCGGGTAATGTTAATATTAACTATGCTGCCTTAGATAGATTAAATGTTAATCAATCTTCAAATCAAGCAATAGTAAATTGGCAAAGTTTTAATGTTGGCAAAGATGCATCAGTTCATTTTAACCAACCAGGTTCGAAAGCAAGTATATTAAATAATGTTTTAAGTGGTCGATCTATTATTAATGGATCAATATATTCAAATGGTAGATTATTTTTAGTAAATCCTACAGGAATTCTAACTGGACCTCACTCAGCAATAAAAGCTGAAGGAGCTGTGCTATCATCGCTTAATTTATCTAAGCAAAATTATTTAAATAATAATTATCAATTTAATACGAATTCTAATTCTTCATTAGTGAATCAAGGTTTGATCGAGGGGCAATATGTTGCGTTAATTGCGCCTCAAGTCAATAACAAGGGTACTATCATTACCAGTGCTGCAACCACAATTGCTGCTGGTGATGATGTGCTTTTGGGTATCAGTGACAGTAACAACTTAACAGTCAAGGTAAGTCCTTCTAAACTTCAAGCGATGGCAAAAAATGAAGGAACGATTAAAACTCAAAATGGAATTGTCACAATCAAAACAGATGCAGCCCAAAGTCTAGTGGATGGAGTTGTAAAACTTCCAAATGCTAAAGCCGATGGTTTAGTTTCAGAAAATGGTGTGATTAAATTAGTTTCTAATTCTGGATCTATTAAAGCAAAAAAAATAAAAATTGATGCCGGCTCAAAAGGAGCAGCTGAAATTTCCGGTAATTTAAATTCTAGCAATGAAAATGGAAAGGGCGGAACCATAGAAATTACGGCAAAAGATATTGATGTAAACGCTGCAAAAATTTCAGCAGATGGAAACACAGGTGGTGGAAAAGTTTTAATCGGAGGAGATTGGCAAGGATCAGGTGATTTACTCCAGGCTACTTATGTTAATGTAGATGATGCTACAATTATTTCAGCTAATGCTTCTACAAGCGGTGCCGGTGGTAAAATTGTTTTATGGTCTGATATAAAAGATAAAAATTCAATTACTACAGTTAACGGTTCGCTATTTGCTAAAGGCATAGACGGTGACGGTGGAAAAATTGAGACCTCAGGTTCTGTGATTAATACTGATAGAATTATAGTTAATGCGAGTTCAAAACTTTCTAGAGGCGGTTTATGGCTAATTGACCCTTATGACTATACAATCGATGCAACTGCGGTTTCTAATATTACTAGCGCTTTAAATTCAGGCACAAGTGTCACGGTAGCAACGTCGGCTGACAATTCCAATTATGGATCAGGTGGATCAAGTTCAGGAAATGGTGATATTACAATTACTTCTAATCTACAAACTACTGCTGACAGCTCCACCTCGGCAACATTAACCCTAACAGCTGCAAGACATATTACTTTAAATAATGGGGTATCTATTACAGATATTAATTCCCACTCCTTAAGTGTTGCTATGAATGCAGGTGGAGATATTACATTGCAAGGTGATATTGATGTTGCTGGTACTGTTGCTCTAACTACAACCTCATATTCTGGTGGAAGCGGTGGTAGCCCAACTACTGTTAATTTTAGCTACGCAGGATCAGCTGTATCTTGGACTGTACCATCTGGCGTTTCATCATTAACAATTGATGCAAAAGGTGCAGGCGGTGGATATGGTTATAGTGACCCAACTTATCCTGGTAAGGGCGGAAGATTACAAGCTACATTCTCAGCAACAGCAGGTGAGTCTTTAAGAATAAGAGTTGGTGGTAGAGGTGAAAACTCAACACAAAATCCAGGTGGTGGTGCAGCAGGCAAGTATGTAAGAGGCTCCGCTCAAGGTGGATTTAACGGTGGTGGAAATGCTTCAGGAACGCATTATTCAGCCGGTGGCGGTGGAGGTGCAACTGATATTAGACGAGGTGGCGATGCTCTATCAAATAGAATTGCAGTAGCTGGTGGTGGAGGTGGTCAAGGTGCACAACGACGTGGCTCTGCTGGTGGTGGTGGAAATGGTCATGGTGGAGGCACTACCGGTGCTAGTGGATCGAACGGTGGCTACAATCATGCAACTGGTGGCGGAGGAGGAACACAATCTGCTGGCGGTGCTAGAGGAACAGGAAATCAAAATAATGGAACTGCTGGTTCTTTAGGTCAAGGTGGAGCTGGTGGTGGAAGTGGTCGTGAAGGCGGCGGAGGAGGAGGAGGTTACTACGGCGGTGGCGGTGGTGGATCGAGTCCTTCCGGCGGCGGAGGCGGCGGAGGCGGAGGCTCCAACTATATTCTCAGTGGCGCTTCAAGCGTAACACATACCAGAGGTGGAGGAGGTACTTATAATGCACACGGTTCACTTTCAATTACATATACAGCATCATCAACCGAGTACGGAGACATTGTAATTAATGGAGATTTAAAAGCTGGGGCTGGTGTTGCTAGTAATTCTAATCGAGGATCAACTGTAAGTACTGAAGGTGATTTAACTATTGCTGGAGATGCTTCAATCAAAGATGGTATTACTGCAGATTCAATTACAAACAATGGAATTATGCGCTGGACTGTAAACGCTGGTAACCTTACAACATCTCATCAAATATCTGGTTCAGGAAAATTATTTAAATATGGTTCGTCAAATTTAACATTAAGCAATTCTCAAAGTTACACAGGTGATACTGAAATTTACTCTGGAACTTTAATCAATAATAGCACTTTGTCTGATTCAACTGACCTTATTTTAACTGGGGGTAATTATACTGCCAACGCTACTGATACCGTTGCCTCAATAAGTACAAGTAATAGTAGTAGCACATTGACCATTGCATCTAGTCAAATCTTAACGACGAGTACATCATCCGACACTACATTCGCTGGTATTATTGCTGGTTCAGGAGGTTTTAAAAAAGCTGGTTCAGGTACCTTAACATTATCAGGAACAAACACTTACACCGGTGGAACCGATATTACCGCTGGCGGAATTTTAATTACCAATGACAGAAATTTAGGAGCAGTTCCAGGTAGCGCTGATGCAGATAATGTAATTATAAGAAATGGCGCAACCCTTGCTACTGGCAATACAAACGTAACGATGGCGGCTAACAGAGGTTTTAATGTACCATCTGGAACCGCAAAACTATTAAAATATACTAGAAAAAGCTGGACATTAAATAACCCAATCAGCGGTAGTGGTGGTGTTAATTTTGATGATAGCACTGCAAGTGGAGGAAATGGCGGCGGCGGTGGTAGATATTACTTAAAAGTTGCCAATACTTATACTGGAGATACTTTAATTTCATTTAGAGGAACAAGAGACCCCGGTGTAGTTGTCGATCATAATAATGCGTTC
>NYVZ01000001.1 GCA_002684895.1 Pelagibacteraceae bacterium | reverse complement strand
ACCGGCCATAACAACAAGTTCTATATCATGTTTTTTTATTGTGTTAATAATTTCATCCTCAAAATAATCCTTATTTTCATAATCAGAGCCTTTAATTACCTTATATGAAATATTAGAGTTTTGAGCTCTTGATATACATCCAGCCGCTGATTTGTTTGTAATTAAAATTTTAATATCAATATCAAATCTATTTGATTTAGAGAGGTTAATCAATTCTTGAAAATTTGAACCCTCACCTGAAGCTAAGATTGCTATTTTCAATTTTGGTGAAAATTCTCTAAGTTGAGTAATTTCAGGTGAAATTAAATAATTGAATGACTTATCCAAAAGCTGATATTTTTATTGAATAATAAATGAGATATAAATAAATAAAACCCCTAATAGTATTTATTAAAATTCACAAACATTATTATCTAAAAATAATATAACTAAATAAATTGAAATGATTAGTATTTACGAAGAATAAACTAGATATAATAAACAAAATAAGAAATAGTCAAAATATAAAATGAATAATGATTTTAATTCTTGGGACAAATATTGTAAGTACCTTTGGTTTGATAAACAAATAAATATATGGTTAGATATCAGCAAAATAAATTTTACTCTCGATCAAATATCATCACTAGAAAATAAATTTATAAACGTTTTTTCAGCGCTAAAGGAATTAGAAGCTGGTGCGATTTCAAATATTGATGAGAATAGGCAAGTTGGACATTATTGGTTAAGAAATCCATCTGTAGCCCCAAATGATCTTATTAAAAATGAAATTAATAATGATATTAGAGATATTTCAGAATTTGGAGAAAATATATTAGAGGGTAAAATCACAAATAATAAAAATCAAAATTACACTGACGTTTTATGGATAGGTATTGGAGGAAGCGGTTTAGGACCATTATTAATAACTGAAGCATTACAAGAGAATTCATTTGGATTGAATTTTTCATATATTGATAATATCGATCCATTTTTAATAAGTGAGAAATTAGATGAATTATCTGATAAATTGGCTACCACATTATTTGTTGTTGTAAGTAAGTCAGGAGGAACACCTGAGCCAAAAATAGCAATGAATATAATTAAAAAGTATGTAGAAAATAAAAATTTAGAGTGGAGCTCAAATGCTATAGCAATAACAATGAAAGATAGCCAATTATATAAAAAAGCACAATTAGAGAATTGGTTGAAAATATTTAATCTTCCAGACTGGGTTGGAGGCAGAACAAGTATTACTAGCTCAGTTGGTCTTCTTCCTTTAGCTCTTATTAATCGAGATGTTTCTCAATTTATTAAAGGTGCGGCAATAATGGATGAGTTAACCCGGATACCAAATATTAAAGACAATCCTGCTGCATTACTATCATCAGCATGGTATTTTTCCGGTGATGGAATAGGTAAGAGAGATATGGTTGTATTACCTTATAGAGACAGGTTGCAAGTATTCAGTAAATATCTTCAACAATTAGTTATGGAGTCTTTAGGTAAAAAGTTTAATAGGAAGGGAGAAATCGTTCATCAAGGAATTTCTGTTTTTGGTAATAAAGGATCCACTGATCAACATGCATATGTTCAACAATTAAGAGATGGTATTGATAATTTCTTTTGTATTTTTATAGAGTTACTTGATACGCCAGATAGTAATAACTATTTTGACTCTGAAAATCCAAAGGAATTTTTATCAGGATTTTTACAAGGTACAAGATCCGCACTATCCAACGAAAATAGACAAAGCATTACANTCACCTTAGATAAGTTAAATTGTTTAACACTAGGGGCATTAATTGCTTTATTTGAGCGAGCTGTTTCTTTTTACGCAGAATTAGTTGATATAAATGCTTATGATCAACCTGGTGTTGAAGCTGGTAAAAAAGCAGCNGCAGAAATAATTGATTATCAAAAAAAAGTAACAGAATTATTGAATAATGGTGATGAATTATCAATAAAAGAAATTACTTCTCATATTGGAAATTCATCAGCTGAGCCGATATTTTTTATAATTCGTCAGATGTGTTTTGGTAATAAAGACTATCTTATAAATGGAGATTGGTCTAATCCTAGTACTATAAAAATTAAAAAAAATAGTTAATATCTAGACGACAATATTTATAATTCTACCTTTNACAATTATTATTTTTCTGATTGTTTTTTTATCAATCCATTTTTTTACATTAGGTCTAATTAATGTTTGTTCTTTAATTTGATCATCAGAAATTTCATTATCTACANTAATTTTGTCTCTAACTTTTCCATTTATTTGTATNACTAATTCATAACTANTTTCCTTTAGGGCATCTTCATCGAATACTGGCCATTTTTCTAAGTGAACTGATTTTGAATTACCTATTAAATGCCATATTTCATCTGAAATATGAGGAGCAAATGGTGCTAATAATATGCAAAATTTCCTAAGAGCTTCTCTTCTTAAGTCTTTATTTACATGATTTAGGTTCGATGATATTGAATTATAAAACTTCATTAATTCTGATATTGCAGTGTTAAATTGATTATTTTTTATATCGTTAGAAACTTCTTTTATAGCAATATTTATTGACTTTAATAATGAATTTTCATTTTCTTGATTTAGTTTATCTTCNCTATGGAGACTGTCATTATTTGTGTAATCTGAGAAAAGTTTCCATATTCTACATAAAAATCTATATTGCCCTTCTACATCAGAATCACCCCATTCAAGATCTTTTTCAGGAGGAGCTTTAAATAATATAAACATTCTTGCTGTATCTGCTCCATATTTTTTAATTACAGATTCAGGNTCTANNCCGTTATNTTTNGATTTNGACATTTTTTCAAANAGAACTTCAAGTTTTGAATTGTCTTTTGGATCTTTTGGATTAGTTATATCTTTAATATCAGTTGGAGAGATATATTTTCCTGTTATTGAATTTTTATAAGCGGCAGATTGAACCATACCTTGTGTTAAGAGCCTTTTAAATGGTTCATCAATATCGAAAAGATTGTTATCCCTTANAGCTTTNGTNAGAAATCTTGCATAAAGCAAATGTANAATTGCATGCTCTACACCTCCAACATATTGATCAACAGGTAACCATTTATTAATTTTTTCTTTTTCNAATGGCTTTGTTAAAGATTTAGATGAAGGATATCTTAAAAAATACCATGATGAACACATNAAGGTGTCCATNGTATCTGTTTCTCTANTNGCCAAATTACCGCATTTTGGACATGTCGTTTTAACCCAANTTTGATTACTACCTANAGANTTNATTTTATTAGAGGATATNTTAATTTCNTTTGGTAATTTAACCGGAATGTCNTTTTTATTTACTGGAACAGAACCACAATTANTACATTTAATAATTGGAATTGGACAACCCCAATATCTTTGCCTAGAAATTAACCAATCTCTCANACGAAATTGAATTTTATTTTCTGCCCATCCATTTTGTTCTCCATGTTCTGAAATTTGTTTTTTAGCATCACTATTATNCAATCCATTAAAATNATTTGAGTTAATTAGAAAGCCATTNTCCGTAAAAGCATTATTTAATTCGCTGGGACTTTTATCTTTATCCTTAATAATTACTTGTTTAATATCTATAGAATTCAATTTGGCAAATTCAAAATCCCTTTCATCATGTGCTGGGACTCCCATTACAGCTCCAGTTCCGTATCCATCAAGTACATAACTTGCTATCCAAATAGGAATTTCCTTTGAATTTATTGGGTTTATAGCTNTTAAATTTGTTGGAATACCAATTTTCTTTTGATCTTTATCATTAGTTTCTTGTAAATATATTTTTAAATTTTCTAGTTTACTTAAAATTTCATTATCAGATATTTTTTTTATTAAAGGATGATTAACAGATATTGCTAAATAAGTTACACCAAATAAAGTATCAGGTCTTGTTGTGAATACTTGTATTTTTTCTTTTTTGAATTCTNCTATTTTAAAATTTATATTTGTACCTACTGATTTGCCAATCCAATTTTCCTGCATAATCTTTACTCTTTCAGGCCACTCAGTTAATTTTTCTAAATCTTGCAATAACTCATCTGCATAATCAGTAATTTTTAAAAACCATTGAGTTAAAAGCTTCTTNTCAACTATTGCTCCAGATCTCCATGATTTACCTTCTGAATCAACTTGCTCATTCGCTAAAACAGTATTATCAATCGGATCCCAATTTACCTCAGACTCCTTTTGATAAACNAGACCAGCTTTATGTAATTCCAAAAATAAATATTGAGTCCATACATAATAATTTTCATCACAAGTAGCAAATTCTCTATCCCAATCAACAGAAAGACCTAATAATTTTAATTGTGATTTCATATGAGCGATATTTTGTTTAGTCCATTTATCAGGATTAATTCCTCTTTCTATTGCTGCGTTCTCAGCAGGTAAACCAAATGCGTCCCAGCCCATCGGATGTAACACTACTTTGCCCTGAAATCTTTGAAATCGTGCAATTAAGTCTGTTATTACATAATTGCGNACATGACCCATATGAAGGTTTCCAGAAGGGTAGGGAAACATGGATAAGGCATAAAATTTTTCTTTATTACTNGCTTGCTCATCTGTGTTATATAAGTTGTCATCTTCCCAAATTTTCTGCCATTTACCCTCTATATCAGATGGGTTATATAAATTATTTGCACTTTTATATGTATTTTCAGAAGTAATCACTTATTTTAACTTTATTAAAATATTATTTTAATATTGATTCTATAAAAAGAAATAGATTGTTAAAAGCTTTAATTTATAATTAGAATTTATTAGATATATAATTTTTTAAATGAATAATATAATATTTGAAAAATATCATGGCATTGGGAACGATTTTATAATAATTGATTCAAGAAATAATAATATNTTCAAAAAATTTCAATCTGAAAAAAATATCGATATTAAAAAATTGTGTCATCGACAATTCGGAATAGGAGGTGATGGNGTAATTTTCATCTTGGAACCTGATGGAAATAATTTCGCCAAGATGATTATTTTTAATTCAGATGGTTCGGAAGCTCAAATGTGTGGAAATGGAATTAGGTGTTTAGTGCAATATCTACACAATTCCAATCAAGAGTCTAATGATACGTCGGAATATAGAATCGAAACAAAAGCTGGGTTGAAAATAGCTCAATATAATAATGGTGAAATTACAGTAGAAATGGGAAAACCAATATTAGAAACTAAAGTTATTCCAACAACAATTGATACAAAAACTAATTTAATTCCTTCATATCTCTTTAAAGAATCCAATTTTGAACAACAAGGATATGCAGTAGGGATGGGAAATCCACATTTGATATTTTTCCTTGAAGATATCACTCAAATATCACTTTCATCATTAGGTCCAATTTTTGAAAATCATAAATTATTTCCTGAAAAAACAAATGTTCATTTTTCTCAAATAATAAATAGAGATAATATTAATGTACTTGTTTGGGAAAGAGGAGCAGGAGCAACACTAGCTTGTGGAACTGGAGCTTGCGCTGTACATGTTGCAGCTTACAAACTAGGTTTATGTAATTCAAAAACAACAATAAATCTACCAGGAGGTAATCTAATGATTAATTGGTCTAAATCAGAAGAGGAGATTTTGATGACTGGTAATGCAAAAAAAATTTTTGCTGGAACATATATTTTATAATAAATGTCTAATAAGTATATTTATCTTGATAATGCTTCTACAACTCCATTATCTAAGAATGTATTAAANACAATAAATTCTACATATAAAAACTATTGGAGTAATTCTTCCTCAACTTATAAATATGGGATTAAATGTGCGACATATCTAGAGAAAATAAGACTNAAAATAGCAAATATTTTAAATGCTAAATCAGAAGATATTATTTTTACGTCAGGTTCATCAGAATCTACATCATTAGTATTTAGTAATCTNAGTGATAAATATAAAAGTGGAAGAGTTGTTATNTCTAAGGTTGAACATCAAGCAACAATTATTTCAGCAAATAAGCTAAAAAGAAAAGGTTGGGAAATNTATGAATGGCCAGTTAATAGATATGGCATTATAAATATTTCAGACATTGATGAAGTAATTGAAAATAACACTAAGCTTGTCTCACTAATTTGGGGACAGAGTGAAGTAGGAACATTACAACCTGTCCAATTAGTTGGTAGTAAATGTAGAGAATTAGATATTTTATTTCATATCGATGGGACACAGATATTAAGTAACGGTATTTTTAATTGGAATGAACTTAACTGCGATCTATTAAGTTTATCCGCTCATAAATTTGGAGGCCCTAAAGGAATAGGTTTACTCTTAACGAATTCAAANTCTAGATTGTTATTAAAAAATAANGACATCTCACTTTNTCAAGAATATTCAATAAGACAAGGGACAACTCCTTTACCGTTAATNGCTGGAATGTATGAATCCATTAAAAATATTAAGGGAAGAATTAAATTTAATTCGTATAATGCAGAGTTTAAAAANAACAAAAATTTNCCTCTGANAAAATATTTTNTAAANAAAATGACTAATATTCCAAATATTAAAATGACAGGTAGTAGTACTGAAAGACTTCCAAATCACATATCATTTCTATTATTTAATAAAAAATTAGAACCAATAAAAGCTTATAAAGTTATCAATTATATGTCAGATAATAATGTTGCTATAAGTAGTGGGAGTGCTTGTTCTAGCTCCTCAGGTAAACATAGTCTTACTCTTGAAAATATGGGATATGATAGTAATCNACTTTATTCAAATATTCGTGTTAGTTTAGGAACTATGAATAANAAGTCTGATATAGATAGATTATTTAAACTAATTCAAAATTGTATAAAAATATTCTAATGAATACTATTNATGTGCTNCCTAAGGATCTTAATGATGCCTTAAAAAATCTAGAAAATTCAATAATCTCTAGTTTAAAACTATCAAATTTTCGATTTACGATTGAATTTAATTTTGAGGGATTAAGATTTAATAAAATAGGTATAACTATTTATAAGATTCTTGCGAATTACTATAATAATAAACAAATAAAAAAAAATGTTTTCCTTACATATTCCGATCCAGGAGCTGTAGCTTTGGCTCAGAGAGATTATCCAGATATTAAAGATAATATTTTTACATTTAAAGGTTTTAATGAATCCATTTATGTTGATCAAGATGAATCAATCTTGATATCGATACTACCTCAACCTTACGATTTTGATACTTTCGAACCAATGTGCGATAACTTTAAAGGTTTGCACTATTCGTTAAATCCAAAATTCGAAGATGCTAATATTGGAATAGGAAGCGTAATTAGAGAAAGAAGAAAAAACTTTGTAAATACTTGGTTTAATATATACTTTCTTCAACCTATTGATAATGGGGCCTTAATGCATTCTTATCCAAATAAATGGTTACTTTTTAAAGAAATTAATAANAGATATTTATTTAAAAAAGAATTTGATGAGAGACCTGATAATGAAACTATTTTTGTAAATTTATAGTTTTGAAAGTTATTAGAAAATACTACTTTTACATTNTTATAATTTTTAGTTTATTAAGTTTTCCTTTTTTAATATGGTATTTATTAATTAATCAAAAAAATAAATTANTAAATAGCATATATTTTAATTCTCCAGGAATAATTAGGAATAATAAAAAATGTATAAAATATGATGAATTATTATTTGAATCGCTTAATGAAACATTTAGCGTATCCATTATTAATGAAAATGGTGTTCTTATAAGTTCATATAATGATGATGTATTAAGAATTCCAGCTTCAAATTTAAAATTATTTTCTACGGCATATGTATTAAATAAATTCAAACCTTCAAAAAGTTTTAAAACATCTTTATTTAGAAAGGGCAATGATAAATATTATTTAGTAGGACAGG
>NYVZ01000005.1 GCA_002684895.1 Pelagibacteraceae bacterium | reverse complement strand
ATTTTTGTGAGGAAAAAAGAGATCAGGTATTCGAGTATTTAAAAACAAAGTATAAAAATGGAGTAGCCCATATTATTACCTTTGGTAAATTAAAGGCTCGAATGGTTTTAAGAGATGTTGGCCGAGTTTTAGGACTGCCTTATGGTCACGTAGATAGAATATGTAAAATGGTACCATTTGATCCTTCTAGACCCCTTACACTTCAAGAGTCCATAGATAGAGAGCCAAGATTTAAAGAAGAAATTAAAAACAATATAAAAGTAAAAAAATTATTAGATCTTTCTTTAAAATTAGAAGGGCTTAATCGTAATATGGCAACCCACGCAGCTGGCGTAGTGATTGCAGGTGAAAAATTAGCTGAACAATTCCCTTTATATATTGATCACAGTTCAAACTTAACTTTGCCGTCAACACAATATGATATGTATTCTTCAGAGAATGCAGGTTTAGTAAAATTTGATTTACTTGGTTTAAAGACACTTACTGTAATAGATAACACGATCAAGAGATTGAAATTAAAAAAAACTGAATTAGATTTAAGTAAAATT
Organism: Pelagibacteraceae bacterium; assembly: GCA_002684895.1. Classification (GTDB taxonomy): domain Bacteria; phylum Pseudomonadota; class Alphaproteobacteria; order Pelagibacterales; family Pelagibacteraceae; genus HIMB114. Next base: position 10,344 of record NYVZ01000005.1, on the reverse strand, counting down.
GATCATAACGACGAAAAAGTTTTTTCTATGCTATCAACAGGCGAAACAACAGGATTGTTTCAACTTGAAAGTGCTGGAATGAGAGAAGCAATTAAACAAATGAAACCGAATAAATTCGACGACATAATTGCGCTCGTAGCTTTATATAGACCAGGCCCTATGAGCAATATTCCTATTTATAATGATTGTAAAAATGGAATTAAAGAACCTGATTACATTCATCCAACTTTAAAAGAAATATTAACACCAACCTATGGGATAATTATTTATCAAGAACAAGTAATGCAAATTGCTCAAACATTGGCTGGTTTCACTGCTGGCGAAGCAGATATTTTGAGAAGAGCAATGGGTAAAAAGAAGAAATCGGAGCTGGATAAACAAAAGGAAAGATTTATTAATGGAGCTCTTAAAAATGGCATTGCTAAAGATGTTGCTAATTTCGTTTTTACAAAAATCGAACCTTTTGCCCAATATGGATTTAACAAAAGTCATGCTGCAGCTTATGCGCTAATAGCATACCAGACCGCCTTTTTAAAAACTTATTATAAAGAAGATTTTATAGCAGCAACGATGTCAACAGAACTTACAAATACTTCTAAATTAAGAGAATTTGTGGAAGAGTTAAAAAAACTTAAAATTAAAATAATCAAACCATCAATTAACAAATGTTTCTCAGACTTTAAAGCTATTAATGGTAAAATTGTTTATGGACTAGGTGCTATAAAGAATGTTGGCTATGAAGCTATATCTAATATTATTAATGAAAGGGAAAAAAATGGAACCTTCAAGTCTTTCGTCAATTTCATAAATAGAGTAAACGCGAAAGATGTAAACAAACTTCAGTTAGAAGGTTTAGTTAAAGCTGGTGTATTTGATGAATTTGATANAGATAGAAACAAAATTTTAAANTCNATACCAAAAATTTTACAAAAAATTAANAACATTAATGATGATAAAGANAATCATCAGTCNAATCTTTTTGGNGATCAAGAANGCNATCAAACTGANTTTGAATTTTTACCTTCAAAACAATGGACGCAAAAAGAACTTTTATCTGAGGAATTTAAATCGATAGGCTTCTATTTGACAAATCATCCATTAAATGAGTTTGAAGAGATTTTTAATCAACTAAATATTTGTTCTTACTATCAATTTTATGAAAACGAAAAAAATGAAGGTTTAGTAGCGGGCACAATCATGTCAATTCAAGAGAAGAAAAGTGCAAAAGGAACTCCCTACGCTATTGTGAAATTCAGTGATAAACAGGCAGAATTTGAACTTTTTCTATTTGCAGAGATATTAATTTCTAATAGAGAAAAGCTGAAAGAATCAGAGTCGTTTGTTTTAACATTACAAAAGGATAAAATTTCAGGAGATAATACAAAAAAAAGAATTAATGTTAAAAAAGTTCTTAATTTAGATGATGTAATTAACAAACCTTATTCTAAAGTAACCATTGAATTAAAAAATGATTATGATCTAGATGAAATAAAAAAACTATTGTCAATTAAAGGTGAAACTGAAATAAATCTAGTTATCAAACATGAAAAAAAACAAGCTCATTTCTCATTGCAAGAAAATAGAAAATTTGATTTAACCCATCTTAAAGCCCTAAAAGCAAAGAAATACGTAGAAAAAATAACAGTTTAGACAGTTGATTTTTTAGACTGTTTGTATATACCTGTCTTGATTTCGCACACAGTTTCAAGGGCATTGCCCTACCGGTCCAAATATTTGGAATTACTGTGGTGGATTAACCGGAAAAAAATATGAACGTACCTAGAGTAGATATAAAACAGTTATTAGAAGCGGGCGTACACCTTGGCCATAAAACATTAAGGTGGAATCCAAAAATGAAAAAATATATTTTTGGAGAAAAAAACTCAATCCACATTATAGATTTAACCCAAACAGTTGATTTTATAAAAAATGCTTTAGCGCAAGTTCATAAAATTATTGGAGGAGGTGGAAAATTATTAGTAGTTTCAACTAAAAAACAAGCCTCGGAGCAAGTTAGCAATTTGGCAAAAGAAACAGGTCAATTTTATGTAAACTACAGATGGCTCGGAGGAATGCTAACTAATTGGAACACTATTCAAAATTCAATAAAACGTCTTAAAAAGCTAGATGACCAATTATCAAAAGAAAATTTAGGTTTTACTAAAAAAGAGATTCTTAAATTTAGTAAGGAGAAAGAGAAACTCCAAAGATCTTTAGGAGGAATATCCGAAATGAAAAAAACACCAGATTTAATTTTTATTATTGATACAAATATCGAGTCACTTGCTGTGGCAGAAGCAAAAAAATTAGGTATACCAATAATAGCTGTGCTTGACACTAATTCAGATCCAACTGGCATTGATTTTCCTATCCCTGGGAATGATGATGCAAGAAGATCAATAAATTTGTATTGTGAACTTCTAAAAAAAACAATTCAAGATGCAGAAAAATTTATAAAAGGTTCAGAAGAAAAAGTTCAAAAAGTCGCTTCTAAAGAAAAAAAAAAAATAAATTTATATTATTAATTAATGTCAAATAAAGATTTACTAGACAGTATCAAAAAATTGAGAGAAATGACTGGCGTTGGCTTTAAAGATTGTAAAGCTGCCCTGGACGAGTCAGACGGAAGTATTGAAAAATCTGTTGAAATTTTAAGAAAAAAAGGAATAGCCAAAGCATCTAAAAAAATGAGCAGAACTTCGTCAGAAGGTTTGGTTATGGTTAAAAAGGAAGAAGGTAAAATTTCCTTAATTGAAATAAATAGCGAAACTGACTTTGTTGCAAAAAATAAAGATTTCATAAATTTTTGCAAAGAAATGTCTGAAATTAATTTCAAATTAAAAGGTAACATTGAAGAGATTAACAATACTAAAATGTTAAATGGAATGTTAGTTAAAGAAAATCTAGTGAACCTTATATCTAAAATAGGTGAGAATATTACTATTAGAAGAACTAAATATTTTGATAATTTAAATGGAAATAACTTTTACTATGTTCATTTAGCAACAGAAAAAAATATCGGAAAAATAATATCTGTAGTAAAATTACAAGGTTTAGAAGGTGACAAGAGTAATGATATAGGCAATAAAATCGCCATGCATGTTGCCGCAACAAATCCATTAGCTATAGATAAAAACGATATTGACAAAAAAATAGTTGATAAAGAAATGGAAATTATTAAAGAAGAAATATTAAATTCAGGCAAACCAAAAGAAATGGTCGAGAAGATTTCTAATGGAAAAATATCAAAATTTTTAAGTGATAATTCTTTACTAAATCAAATATGGATTATGGATCCTAAAAAAAAAGTTTCAGATGTATTAAAAGAGAATTCATCCAGTAAACCTATTCAAGTAGTTGATTTTATTAGATACAAAGTTGGAGAAGGAGTCTAAAGAAGTGAGTAGTGAGTTTAATGAAAAAAATTATTCATCAAAAATGGATAAAAGTATTCAGTCATTAAAAAAAGATATTTCTACAATTAGGACCGGAAGAGCTAACACTAACATGCTTGATACGATTAAAATAGATGTTTATGGTCAGTCAATGCCCATAGAACAATTAGCAACAACTAGTGTTCCTGAGGCTAGATTAATTTCAATTCAGGTTTGGGTTAAAGGAAATGTGGCTTTAATTGAAAGCGCAATTCAAAAATCTGACCTTGGAATAAATCCACAAATAGATGGTCAAATAATACGGTTAAGAATTCCAGATTTAACTGAAGAGAGGAGAAGAGATTTAATTAAAGTTCTTAAAAATATGGGAGAAAAAAGCAAAATTTCAATAAGAAATATAAGAAGAGAAGCAAACGAGGATCTAAAAAAAAAACTGAAAGATAAAATTATTTCTGAAGATGATAATAAAAATTTTGAAAAAGTTATTCAGAAACTTACAGACTCAAATATAGAAATAATAGAAAAAGTTATCATCGAAAAAGAAAAAGAAATTATTCAAATATGAATAAACTCAGTCATATTGCCTTCATTATGGATGGCAATGGGAGATGGGGCGACAAAAAGAAGAAAGGTAGAAATTTTGGACATTTAAAAGGTGTTGAGACAGTAAAAAAAATTGTTAAAGCATCAATGAAATTAAATGTTCCAATTGTTACGTTTTATGTTTTTTCATCAGAAAATTGGAAAAGGCCAAAAAAAGAGAAAAATTATTTATTTAAACTCATCAAAAGTTATTTCTTGGATGAAATTAACAGTGTCATTCAAGAGGGTATTAAAATTAATATATTTGGGGATATTCAAAAATTTTCCCCAGACTTAAGGTCTTCACTTAAAAGAGCAATAAANNTNACAGCANNCAATAAAAAAATTATTGTAAATTTAGCTATTAATTANGGATCCAAAGATGAAATTATCAAAGCAATAAAAAAAACAAAAAACAAAATTACCATTAAAGAAATTGAAAAAAAATTATTCACTAAAGATATGCCTCATCCAGATATTTTAATAAGGACAGGGGGATATCAAAGATTGAGCAATTTTTTGCTTTGGCAACTTGCTTACGCGGAGTTATTTTTTTTAAAGAAAATGTGGCCAGATTTTAATTCAAGAGATTTATCAAGAATAATATATAAATATAAAAAAATTAAAAGAAATTACGGAAAAATATGATTTCAAGAAATGTAAAAAAAAGAATTTATACTTCCGCAGCATTATTTGTATTATTGTATTTAATTATTATTTATAAGTTAGCACTAGTTTATTCTTTGGTAATTTTAAGTGTTTTATCAATAATAGAATTTTTAAATTTAACGAAAAAAGTATTCAAAAATAAATTTAATTTTTTTTTAATAAACTCTTTATTTTTTATTTATACTTTGATTTTTTGCTCAATTTTCTTTTTCCTCACAGTAACCATTGAATCAAAAATTATCCTTTTTATTATTTTAATTGGATGCATAGCATCAGATATTGGAGGCTTTATTTTTGGAAAATTATTCAAAGGGCCTAAATTAACTCACATAAGTCCGAATAAAACTTATTCAGGTGCGATAGGTTCATTATTCCTTACTGTCATTACAATGTCCTTTTTATTTTTTTATATAACTAATTTTTTAAGTATAGAAATTTTAATTGTTTCATTTATGACATCAATTTTTTGTCAATTTGGAGATCTATTATTTTCTTATTTAAAAAGAAAGGCTAAGCAAAAAGATACAGGAAATATATTTCCCGGTCATGGAGGCGTTCTTGATAGATTAGATGGAATTTTTTTAGGACTACCAAGCGGTTTAATAATAATGTTATTAATATCTTAAATGAAAAAATTAATATCAGTTTTGGGATCGACAGGTTCAATAGGACTTTCCACGCTTAAAATTCTAGATAAAAAAAAAAATTATTTTAAACCCTACCTTTTTTCTGCAAATAAAAACTATAAATTAATTTGCAAGCAAATTAAAAAATATAAACCAGTTTTTTTTTTAATAAACGATGAAAAAGTTTTTGCGAAAGTTAAAAAACAATTTAAAACTAAAACTACAAAAGTAATACATACTCTTAACAATAAAGATTTAAAAAAAATTTCAGATGTTAGTGTTTTAGCTATTCCTGGAATAGCAGGACTTTCACCAACGATTTTTATGGTAAGAAAAAGTAAAAAAGTGCTTTTAGCTAATAAAGAATCAGTNATATGCGGGTGGAACATAATACATAATCTTTCTATGAAATATAAGACTAATATTATTCCAATTGACTCAGAACATTTTTCTATATTTAAACTCCTTAACAATGTTCACCTCAGTGAAATAAAAAAAGTTTACCTTACTGCGTCTGGCGGTCCTTTCTTGAATTACAAATTTAATAAACTAAAGCGAATAAAACCTCAAAATGCTTTACGTCATCCAAAATGGAAAATGGGAAAAAAAATTACAGTTGACTCCTCTACTTTGATGAACAAAATTTTAGAATACATTGAAGCTCAAAAATTATTCAAATTAGAAAAAAATAAGTTAGAGATTTTAATTCACCCGGAGTCTTTAGTGCACGCAATCGTAAAATTTAATAACGGTCTTGTAAAATTTATTTATCACGATACTTCGATGATAATACCAATAGCGAATGCTTTATTCGAAAAGAACATACAGATAAATAAATTTATAAAAGACAATAAAAAAATTGAAAATTTAACCTTTAAACAACCAGATAAAAAAATTTTTCCTATAATTAAAATCTTACATAAAGTTAATGAATATCCATCATCGTCAATAATAGTTAATGCATCAAATGAGGTATTAGTTGAGTATTTTTTGAGAAAAAAAGTGCCCTTTTTGGGCATACCTTTAATCATTGAAGAGATTCTAAGAGATAGAAATTATAAAAAGTATGCTATAAGAAAACCAAAAGATCTTAAACAGATCATCAAAATTAACTCTTGGGCAAAATTAAAAACTATTGAAAAAATAAATTTTAAGTATGGTTAAAATATTAAAATATATATTTATAATTATTGCAATTACTCTCCCTTTAAAAGCTGAAAACATAATTAATGTGACTATTAATGGGAACAAAAGAGTGTCAGATGAAACTGTTAAAATTTATGGTGAAATAAATGATATTAAAAATTATTCCCAGAAGAATGCTAATACAATTTTAAAAAATCTTTATGGAACAGATTTTTTTGAAGATGTACAAATATCATTTGAAAAGGGAACTTTAACAATAAATTTAAAAGAATATCCTGTTATTAATCAACTTGTCATTATAGGCGAGTCTGTAAAAAAATTTAAAGATGAAATAAAAAAAGTAATAAACTCTAAAGAGAAAAGATCGTTAAACAAGTCGCTTCTAATTAAAGATGTAAACATAATTAAAAGTCTTTATTCATCATTAGGATATAATTTTGTAAAAGTTGAAACTAAATTAAAAAAAATTGATGAAGATAATTATGATCTTCTTTTTGATATTGAAAGAGGTGAAAAAACAAAAATCTCCTCTATTAAATTTATTGGAAACGATAATATTAGAAACAAAAGATTAAAAAATATAATTGCAAGTGAGGAAAACAAGTTTTGGAAATTTATTTCAAAGAACACTGTATTAAGTGAAAATTTAATAAGTCTAGATGTTAGGCTTTTAAAGAATTACTATAAATCCATTGGTTTCTATGATATTAAAATTAATTCCAATTTTGCTCAAATAATAGATGTTGAAGAAGCTGAACTAGTTTACTCTATTGATGAAGGTAAAAGATATTACATTGGTAAATTAGCAACCAATCTAGATCAAATATTTGATAAGAAAATTTTTTTTCCATTAAACCAAACTTTCACTAAATATGCCGGAGAATATTATTCTCCATTTAAAATCAAAGAAATTTTAGAAGAAATAGATTTAATAATTTCAAATAACAATTTGCAGTTTGTTGAACATAACGTGCAAGAACAAATAAGAGATGACTCAATTGATATAACTTTTAATATTTTTGAAGGTGAGAAAGAATTAGTTGAAAGAATAAATATTAAAGGAAACACTGTCACCAACGAAGATGTAATTAGAGGTGAGCTGATTGTTGATGAGGGTGATCCTTTAACTATGATAAATTTAGAAAAATCTATATCAAAAATCAAAGCGAGAAATATTTTTAATGAAGTTAAGTACAAAATTTCCGATAGCGAAGAAAAGAATTTAAAAATAATAGATATTGAAGTTGAAGAGAGACCAACAGGAGAAATAAGCGCTGGGGCTGGAGTAGGTACATCAGGGGGAGCTATCGCTTTCGGTGTAAAAGAAAATAATTGGATGGGAACCGGGAAAGCAGTGGAATTCAAATTAGATTTAGATGAAGAGTCATTATCAGGCGTACTAAGCATGAGTAATCCAAATTATGATAATCTTGGAAACTCTTTAAACTATTTTTTAAGGAGTGAAGGAAATGATAAACCAGATCAAGGATATGAGAATACGATTGTATCCGCTGGAATAGGAACTTCTTTTGAACAATATAGAAATATTATTGCATCACTTGGAGCAAGTTTTACATATGATGATTTAAGAACCGTAACCAGTGCTTCAGAAACTCTAAAAAAACAAAGTGGCGAATTTAGTGAGTTAGCTTTAAGTTATGGCTTTAAACTAGATAATAGAAATAGAGCTTTTATGCCCACGAGCGGTTCAATAACATCTTTCGGACAAGAAGCACCTATTTACGCCGATAAATCTTATTTAAGAAATAATTTTGCTCACAGCTCTTATAAAACATTAAATGAAAATGTTATCGGTGCAGGAAAATTATTCATCTCAACAATAAATGGTTTTGGAGATGATAGCGATGTTAGATTAAGTAAAAGAAGAAATTTATCTACTCAAAGATTAAGAGGGTTTGAAAAAGGCAAAGTTGGACCAGTAGATGGTAATGACCACATTGGAGGTAATTACGCAGCTGCATTAAATTTAGAGGCTAGCTTGCCTAATTTTTTACCCGAAAATACCAACACTGATTTTGGCATTTTTCTGGATGTTGGTAATGTTTGGGGTATAGATTACGATAGTAGCATTGACGATAGCAATAAGATAAGATCATCTACAGGTGTAGCATTAAACTGGATTTCACCTTTAGGACCAATGTCATTTGTATTATCGCAAAACATTTCTAAGGCAAACACAGATAAAACAGAAAGTTTTAGATTCAATTTGGGAACTACATTTTAATAATTATGAAACATATATTTAATTTATTTATAATTTTATTGTTTGTTTCAATAAGCAATCAACCTCTTAAAGCTGATACCTACTATTTAGATTTTAAATACATATTAAATAAGAGTGACGCCGGTAAGAAAGCAAATAAAACTTTAAAAAATCAATTAGATCAAGGCGTTAAAACACTGAAGGAAAAAGAAAAGAAATTACAAAAAGAGGAAAAAGAAATCATTCAACAAAAAAAATTACTATCTCCAGAAGAATATAAAAAGAAAATAACAACATTAAGAACAAAAGTTTCCAGTCTGCAGAAAGAAAGAAATTCAATACTTGAGTCAGTTTCCAAAAAAAGAAGAAATGCCAGAAATCAACTTCTTGGTGCATTAAATCCAATTGTAAAAAACTTCATGGCTGAAAAAAATATTAAGATAGTTCTAGACAAAAAAAGCATTTTATTGGGGGATGAAAATCTAGATATAACAAAGGATATTATGGTTTTACTCAATAAAAAGATGAAGACTATTAATTTAAATTAAACTAAATGAACTCGAATATTTTTTTTAAAAAAAAAAATATTAAAATAAATAAAATATTTCCAAAAATAAAATTTAGAAACAATTTTGTTGTTAATTCCGTTCAACCACTCTCTAGAGCGAAAGACAGAGATATAACATTTTTTGACTCTATTAAGTATAAAGATAGTATTAATCGCGTAAAATCTTGTATTTGCATTACTTCAGATAAATTAAAAAGTCTTTTACCTAAAAATTACACCATAATAATCGTTAAAAATGTTTTATATGAATTAGCAAGAGTTACAAAATTATTATATCCTTATTCAGATGTTGATTATCCAGATTTACTATTAAAAGACACAAAAAAGTTGAAATTTAATAAGGTTAAATTTGGTAATAATGTTTTAGTTGGTAAAAATGTAAAAATAGGTACAAATTCCTTAATTGGCTCAAACACAATTATAGAGAGTAACGTTATAATTGGAAAAAATTGTGTAATTGGATCCGATGTAGTTATAAAAAATTCAATCATTGGAAATGAAGTTATGATTCAAGATGGATGCAAGATAGGACAAAAAGGATTTGGTTTCATCCCAAGTAAAGAAAAAAATATTAAATTTCCTCATATAGGAAAAGTTCAAATAAAAGATTTTGTAGAAATAGCTTCAGATTGTACAATAGACAGAGGATCAATCGACGATACAATAATTGGACAGAATACATATTTAGATAATCAAGTACACGTTGCACATAATGTTAAGATTGGAAATAATTGTATGATTGCCGGGCAAGTAGGTTTTGCAGGAAGCTCAACCATAGGTAATAACGTTTCTATTGGCGGTCAAGCAGGAGTATCTGGGCATCTTAAAATTGGCAATAATGTAAAAATTGGTGGTGGAAGCGGTGTTGTTAAAGATATTGCAGATGACCAAGTCGTAATGGGATACCCAGCAATTTCTTTAAGAAATTTTTTAAAAAATAATAAAGATGAATAAAATTGAATTAAATAAAAAGGATATTGAGAATTTACTACCGCATAGAGAACCAATGCTTTTAATTGACAAGTTAACAAATATAGTTCCATTAAAATCTGCCACAGCAATAATGTACGTAAAAAAAAATGGATTTTATGTACAAGGACATTTTCCAGGCCAACCAGTAATGCCTGGAGTATT
>NYVZ01000024.1 GCA_002684895.1 Pelagibacteraceae bacterium | reverse complement strand
CTGAAAAAAAACCTAATTATAATTTTCAAGATATTAATAATGCCATAAAAAAAATTGAAACTCTTAATCAAAAATTTTTGTTAGATATTAAAAATAAGGAAGACAAATTTAATCAGATTGTAAACGCTAAATTAGAAGAAAAGAAAAAGAAAGAAGAGCAAAAAAAAGCGGATGAGGAGTTTAAACGATATCAAGCTGAACAAAAAAGAATTACAGCTGAAAGAGAAGCGCTTTTAGAAAAAAAACGTCAAGAACAAGAAGCTCTCAGACAAGAGGCTTTAGCAGCGAAACGTATGGAATATGTTAAGTATGGAGCTTACATTGTGGTTGCAATTTTGGCATTCATAGCTGCAATTTATTTCAAAATATTTAATGTTTTAAATAAAGTTTTAAAAAACATTTTTGCAAAGAAAAAAAGGGTTTCAAATTTAGGTGAAGATCGAAAAGGGAAAGGTAAAAAAGATTTTAATAATGATTTTATTAGAAGATTTTGTTATCCAGGAAAATTATATATTACTTTATGTTCTTTATTGTACTGTTTAGTTTTGATAGTTATTCCGTTCAATAGTTTTTACATGGGCAATTTCTTAACCGGGGTCTTAACCTTGGTATATCTTTCAGTAGTAATTTTCTGTGTTTGCATAAAAAAAGATTTTTTTAATGGTGGTGGAGAAGGAATGTTTGTCTTAAAAACTGTAGTTTTATTATTTGTAGCCCCTTTAGTATTCGTTTACAATTTCTCCGCGACAATTAGTAAGGGCCCTCCAGATTTACTGTTTCATGAGTATCATAAAGGAAAAACATACTGCGTTTATGGATTGGAAAAAGTGGACGCTGAACGTTTTGGTGGACGTTGTCCAACACACAAAACATGGTAATCTGCCTTCATGGCTCATTTGGTTTTCAAATGATCCAACCGATGTTAACCCTTCACCATGTTATTTGATGATTAATTTATTAACTAGAGTTAGATAAAATCTATTTTTGTTTTAGTAATAAATCAGGTATTTTAGTTTTAATTATATTGCGCCTGTAGCTCAACTGGATAGAGCGCCAGATTTCGGCTCTGGAGGTTCAGGGTTCGACTCCTTGCAGGCGCGCCAATTATAATTTATAAATAATTCTAATGGCATTTGCTGTAATTACACTTGTAAACAAAAAGACTAATCAAATGAAATTAGCACCTGTTGGTTACTCATGGACTAATTTATTTTTTGGTTTTTTTGTACCACTGATAAGAGGAGATTGGAAATGGGGCATAATTTTTTTGGCTGTTGGAATTGTTACCTGGGGGTTTGGAAGTATCATCACATCTTTTTTTTACAATAAACTATATGCAAGTGATCTATTACAACATGGCTTCAAGGTTAAAAATTTAAATGGTGCAGATAAAGAAATAGTTAAAATTAAACTTGGAATNGCTAAATTATAAAATTGATAGAATTTATAAAAAACCTTTTTACAAAATCTATAATCGATCTTGAAAATCCAAAAATTTTTAAAACAGTTATAATTTCAATAATTTTAACTTTATTACTTGCAACAATTATATTCATTTTATTTTATTACGTTCTATTTACATCTTTTTTTCAATTAGCTAATCCTGAAAATTTTGAAGAAGGTGGTGTAATGGCTTTCATTTTAAGTTTAAAAATTATTTCATACATTTTGGGTCTATTGCAATTTTTTATTTCATGGCTACTGGTTTCTTTAATACTGGTGCCAGTCGGAACAATAATATCTGGTTTATTTGCAGAAAATATTTTTTTTTCAGTAAGAGACTTAAATAAATATAAATGGAAGTATAAATTAAAAAAAAATTCTTTTTTAATATCAATTCAATATGCAGTTATTTGTGCCATTAGGAGTTTTTTTGTAAATATTTTAATTTTGCCTTTATATTTAATTCTTCCTGTTGCAAATATTTTTATTTTTGTTTTTGTAAATGCTTATTTAGTAGGTCGAGAATATTGTGGGAACTTTCTTATTCAGTTTTTTGATAAATCTGATGTTAAAAGAAATTTTATGCTGTTAGATGGAAAAATTTATTTTATAGGTTTATTTGTAGTCTTTCTTTATACAATACCAATTTTAAATTTAGTTGCACCTATTATAGGAAATATTTTTACTTCACATTTAATTCTTGGAAATAAACTTATTATAAAAAAAAATAGACCTTAGCCGTAGACTAAGGTCTATTAAATATTTAAATATGTTAATTTATACTTTTTTATTTAAAAAATATAATCCAGCTGGACCAATGATGGTACAAATTACATAAAAGAAATATACACCTGACGTACCGCCTGCTGCACTAGCAATTGCTAATGAAGGCGATAAAAATGCAATATTGATTACATTTAATCCACCCGCTACATATCCAAGTACAACTCCGTCTTTTAATGATAATAAGACTAGTGGNGTTCCAACAAAACAAGCTAAGAAAATGCCGAAAACTGGAATTATAAAACTAAGTCCAGCTACAACTATAGCCAATATGCCAAAAACTTTTCCATTTTTTGCAATTTTTTTTAACATTTACATCTCCCTTTTTGATTATTAATAAGACTAAACACTTTTTAGAACGGGTAATCAATGAATATCGTCTGGGTTGATTGTGTAAAAAATTTACAAATATTGCAAAAATAAATGTCTAAAACACTATATATGCTAAATGCAACTTTCTAGTTGTATACGGTTACATCTTTTCTGAGGTTTGTTAAAACAGAATCAACTAATAGGGAGATTTTAAAATGAAACTACTAAGAATAGTATTATGTGTATTATCAGTTGTATTTTTTACAGCTTGCGATCGTAAGGAATCAAAAACAATTAACATGGCAAAAGCTGACTGGGATACCGGTTTCTTTCATGCTGAAATTTATAAAACTGGTCTAGAAAAACTTGGTTATAACGTTCCGAAAGTAAAGAGTGTTAAACCAGGAGTTTTTTATGTTGCTGCTGCAGCCGGAGATCTAGACTTATGGGTTAATGGTTGGGTTAAAACTCAAGCAACCTATATCGATGCTGCTAAAGGCAAAGTGATACCAGTAGGCTACGTTGTTAAACAAGGTGGTTTACAAGGTTACTTAATAGACAAGAAGAGTGCAGATAANTTTAATATTAAATCTGTTTTAGATATAAAAAAACATGCCAAAGCTTTTGATTCAAATAATGATGGTAAAGCTGACATGGTAGCGTGTCCTCCGGGTTGGGGTTGTGAAAAAGTTATCTCAGGTCACTTTAATGAATTAAAATTAGGTGAATTTATAAACCCAATTAAAGCAGAGTATTCAGCTTCTCTTGCTGATGCTATTTCAAGATATAAAAATGGCGGGTCTATTCTTTTTTATACATGGGCACCAAATTGGATCTTTGGAGAATTAAAATTAGGCGAAGATGTTGTTTGGATNGAAGTTCCATCAAGNAAAACTACAGTTGTTGAAGCAAAAAATGCAACTAAAGCTAAAATTAATCATGGATTTAGTGTTGATGACATAAGAGCAGCTGGTAATAAAGATTTTTTAGAAAAAAATCCTAAAGTTAAAAAGTTCCTTGAAGCAGCATCTATTCCTCTAGCAGATATATCAGCTCAGAATCTTAAAATGTTCAAAGGTGAAAAGAGCGAAGCTGATGTAAAAAGACATGCTGAAGAATGGATTAAAGCAAATCAAAGTACTTTTGATAGCTGGATAGAAAAAGCTCAAAATTAAAAAAAAAAATTGGAATTTTTTAATCCATCTAAGTATGCGTACTTACCACTTGCTGAATGGATAGAAAAATATGCTAAAGACTGGTTTTTTTCACAAAGGCCAGTCTTTAAAAAAATTTCAATCCCTATTGAAAATACCCTGTCTTCTTTAGANAGCTTATTTAATTTTATACCTCTACCAATCGTAATTATNTTTTTTACATTTGCCGCTTACAAAACAAATAGTCTAAAATTTGCAATATTCACCGCACTTAGTCTAATATTTATTGACCTAGTTAATATTTGGGAAGAAACAATGACCACGATGGCAATGATTGTTACGTCAGTATTATTCTGTTGCATAATTGGTATTCCATTGGGAATTGCATCTTCACGAAGTGATGTTTTTGAAATGATTATGCGACCTATTTTGGATATAATGCAAACTATTCCAAGTTTTGTTTACTTGATACCAGTTGTAATGTTATTTGGTGTGGGTTTAACACCTGGCGTAATTGCAATTATTATTTTTGCTTTAGCACCTGTNATTAGATTAACAAATCTTGGACTAAGACAAGTGTCTAAAGGGGTTAAAGATGCCGGTAAAGCATTAGGCTGTAGTAAGTTAGTTATCTTATATAAAATAGAGTTGCCACTTGCAGTTAAATCCATACTAGCCGGTGTTAATCAAACGCTTATGCTTTCTTTATCAATGGCAGTAATAGCTGCATTAATCGGTGCTGGAGGTCTTGGTTANAATGTTTATATTGGCCTTGGAAGGCTTGATATTGGTAAGGCATTTGTTGGTGGTCTTGGAATAGTTTTAATTGCAATAATCTTTGACCGCATTACTCAAAAACTCATCAAATAAGGCGGGTTTGATTCAACCTGTAATTGTTTCATTTACCTAAAAAAGGTTAACTTATGATTATATAATTGATATCTGTCCTATAGTTTCATATTTTATGACAACTTTAATTTAAATTAAAAGGGGAACAATGAAAAACTTAATTAAAACAATTTGTAGTATTTCAGTTTTTGCTTTCATTCTAGCTTCATGTGGTGATGGTGGAAAAAAAGCAAGTACTGTTGATGCTACTAAAAAACNAGGCTTTGTAAAATGTGGTGTTTCACAAGGTCTACCTGGTTTCTCTAACGCTGATGAAAGTGGAAAATGGACAGGTATCGATGTTGACGTTTGTAGAGCAGTTGCTGCTGCAGTTTTAGGTGATGCTGATAAAGTAAAATATACACCTCTAAGTGCAAAAGAAAGATTTACTGCATTACAAGCTGGTGAAATCGATGTACTTTCTAGAAACACAACTTGGACTTTAGAAAGAGATGCTGCGATTGGCTTAACATTCGTTGGTGTTAACTTCTATGATGGTCAAGGTTTCATGGTTAGAAAAAAAACAGGTATTAAATCAGTTAATGATTTTAAAAACGGCGTAAAAGTATGTACAAACACTGGTACTACTACTGAGCTTAACATGGCAGATTTCTTCAAATCTAAAGGTGTAAAATATGAACCTGTAGTATTTGAAAAAGCTGACGAAGTTGTTCAAGCTTATGACTCAGGTCGTTGTGATACTTACACAACTGATAAATCAGGTTTAGCTGCACAAAGAACTAAGCTAACAAAACCAGATGATCACGTTGTATTGCCAGAAACAATTTCTAAAGAACCTTTAGGTCCTGTTGTAAGACAAGGTGATGCTAAATGGGAAGATGTTGTTAGATGGTCATTAAATGTATGGATTGAAGCTGAAGAGTACGGTGTAAATTCAGGCAATATTGATGCTATGAAAGACAGCAAAAACCCTGCTATTCAAAGAATAGTAGGAGCTGAAGGTACAAAAAATGGTGAAGCCTTAGGTTTAGATCAAGAGTGGAGCTATAGAATTATCAAGCAAATTGGTAACTATGGCGAAAGCTATAAAAAAAATATAGCTGACACTGGTATCTTACCTGACAGAGGTCCAAATAATTTATGGACTAAAGGCGGTATTCTATACGTACCACCAGTAAGGTAGTTATATAACTTTAAAAAAAGGGCTAGACTTTCTAGCCCTTTTTTTTATTTTCAGTTCGTAAATGTCCTTTTTGCAAAATAAAATTGAAAAGATTGATCAATATTTAAGCGATCACCCAAGAGTAAAATTTATTTTACCTCAAGCACTGCTTTTAATCTTTATATTTTCTATTATTGGATACTTTTCATTCAATGCAAGTTCAAATTTATCTGCAAGAGGAATTGATACAGGATTTGGCTTTTTAAAAAATAAAGCATCATTTGATATTCAGTTTAGTATGATAGAATTTGACTCTAGTATGTCATACGCACGTGCATACCTCGTGGGACTCTTGAATACGATTTTAGTATCTGCAATTGGTATCTTATTTGCAACATTACTTGGGTTTTTTTTTGGTATTTTAAGATTGTCATCAAATCCTTTGGCCTCGGGATTGGCCACTGTATATATTGAAACATTAAGAAATATATCATTGCTACTTCAAATCTTTTTTTGGTACTTCACAGTTTTAAGGCTTTTGCCATCAGCTGAAAACTCCATAGTTTTATTTGATTTTGTTTATGCAAATATTAAAGGAATTTATATTCCAAAATTTGTATGGACTAATTTAAACTATTTTTTATATGGACTAATTTTTACTTTTATTTGTATTTATTTCTTTAATAAGTATGCAAATAATCTTCGTGAGAAAACTGGTAAACAACTTCCTAAATTTTCAATATCTTTAGGTCTGCTAATTTTAATACCTTTTTTAATTATTAATATTTTTGGTGTTGGACTTGAATTTTCTTATCCAAAATTAGATATTCAAATGGGAATAGCAAATTACATTGGGGGTGTATCAATCATTCCAGAATTAATTGCCTTAGCTTTTGCGTTATCACTATATACATCAACATTTATTGCTGAAAATGTGAGAGCGGGAATTTTGGGTATAGATAAAGGCCAAAAAGAAGCTGCAGCATCCATAGGTCTTACTAATACACAGGTTTTACGATTGATTGTAATACCGCAAGCGCTTCGAATTATCATACCGCCAACTACTAACCAGTATCTTAATTTAACAAAAAACTCCTCTTTAGCAGCGGCTATTGCATACCCAGATATTGTACTAGTTTTTGCCGGAACTGCATTAATGCAAACAGGGCGTGCCATTGAGATTGTTACAATCACAATGTTAACTTATTTAACCTTAAGTATCTGTATTTCAATGTTTATGAATTGGTACAACAATAAAGTTGCGCTAACGGAAAGATAAATGAACGTATTAAATTTTATAAGGAAAAGATTTTTCTCATCTCCGATTGATGCTTTTTTAACTTTATCAATTGGTTATTTAATTTATTTAACTATTCCACCACTAATAAATTGGACACTTATTGATGCAACTTTTTCTGGAAACACCAAAAAGGACTGTGTAGCAGAAGGTGCTTGTTGGGTGTTTGTGAAGATGTGGTTTAACAGGTTCTTATATGGATTATATCCAAATGAAGAAATTTGGAGAATAAATTTAGCTTTTTCTATACTAATAATTTCAATAGTTGTTTACCGTTTTTTGAATCCAAAATTCAAAAAGTATTTATTTATTTTTTTAGTTTTACCTTTCCCTATCTTATCATTAATGATTTTCTCAGGTGGTTTTTTAGGATTAGCTCCGGTTGATACTCGTGAATGGGGTGGATTATTTTTAACATTAGTAATATCAATATTTGCAATAATTTTTTGTTTCCCGCTTGGAATTTTGTTGGCAATGGGAAGGAGGTCTAATCTTCCAGTTATAAAATATTTTTCTATTGGGTTTATTGAGTTTTGGAGAGGCGTTCCGCTCATTACCGTTCTATTTATGGCGGGCGTTATGTTCCCTCTTTTACTACCATCGGGTACTAACCTAGATAAATTGGTAAGAGTAATCATTGCTATTACCTTGTTTGAAGCAGCTTACATGGCAGAAGTTATTCGTGGTGGGTTGCAAGCTGTTGGTAGAGGTCAATATGATGCTTCAAAAGCAATTGGTATGGGATATTGGAAAAGTCATATATTCATTGTTTTACCGCAAGCTCTCAAATTAGTGATACCTGGAATAGCCAATACTTTTATTGCACTTTTTAAAGATACACCGCTAGTTTTTGTAGTCGGGCTCTTAGAAATATTAGGCATGGTCAATTTAGCTAAAACAAACCCGTACTGGCTAGGTATGGCTACAGAAGGCTATGTATTTGTGGCGTTTGTATACTGGATTTTTTGTTTTGCTATGAGCAGATATAGTTTAAGTATAGAAGAGAAATTAAAAACAACTAACTAGGGACAATGGGAAATATAATTCAATTAAATAATGTAAATAAATGGTTTGGAGATTTTCACGTTCTTAAAGATATTAATTTTGAAGTTAATGAAAAAGAAAAAGTTGTAATCTGTGGACCATCAGGATCAGGAAAGTCTACTTTGATAAGATGTATTAATAGATTAGAAGAGCATCAAAAAGGTGAAATCGTTGTTGACGGTATGGCCTTAGATGAAAATACTAAAAATATTTCTGCAATTCGAAGTGAGGTTGGGATGGTGTTCCAACAGTTTAATCTTTTCCCACATCTTTCAATATTAGAAAACTGTACTTTAGCTCAAATTTGGGTGAAAAAGAAAACAAAAAAAGAATCTGAGACATTGGCAATGGATTATTTAAAAAAAGTTCAAATAGAAGATCAGGCTTTAAAATTCCCTGGTCAATTGTCAGGTGGACAGCAGCAAAGAGCAGCAATCGCTAGAGCATTGTGTATGGAGCCTAAAATTATGCTTTTTGATGAACCAACTTCTGCACTCGATCCTGAGATGATTAAAGAAGTTTTAGATGTTATGGTAGATCTGGCAAAAGGCGGTATGACTATGTGTGTTGTAACACACGAAATGGGATTTGCTAAAGAAGTAGCAGATCGAGTTGTTTTTATGGATGAAGGAAATATTGTTGAAGCGAAAAAAACCAATGATTTCTTTCAAAATCCAGAGAATGAACGAACAAAGCTTTTTTTAAGTCAAATATTATAAATATATTGTTTATACAAGGTATTGGCAATTCTCATGACGAATTATTCTTTTATAATTGATGAACATTTTAATAAAAAAAGAATAGACCAAGCTGTCGCCAGCTATTACCCAAATATCAGCAGAACTAAAGTTAATAAAATTATTAAAAATAATTTACTAAAATTAAATGGAATAATATCCTCTGATCCCTCAGCAAAAGTAAAATTAGGAGATCAAATAGAATTTCAAAATATTGAAAAACAAATAACTGATCTGATTCCTAAAAAGATGAATCTGAAAATAATTTTTGAAGATGAGGATATTATTATTATTGATAAACCAATTGGTCTAGTCGTACATCCTGGAGCAGGAAATTTCAATAATACTATGGTAAATGGATTGTTATATCATTGTAAAAATAAATTATCTGAAATTAGTGGCAGTGACCGTCCTGGAATTATTCATCGTATTGATAAAGATACTAGTGGCCTTTTAGTTGTAGCTAAGAATGATCAGGCGCATGCCTTTATCGCAAAACAATTCGAAGAACATGTTATAAAAAGAAGTTATTTAGTTTTTGTTCATGGAATTTTAAGACCTCTTCATGGAAGAATAGAAACATTAATCGGCAGAAATAAAATTAATAGNCAAAAAATGAGTGCTGATGTTTCTAGAGGNAAAACGGCAATTACGAACTATGAAACCATAGAGGTTTTTAAAGGACCAAAAATTTTAGATATTAGTCTAGTNAAGTGTATACTTGAAACGGGTAGAACTCATCAAATTAGAGTTCACATGTCACATAAAGGCAATCCTATTTTGGGAGACAAGACTTATGGGAAAAAGATAAAAAAAGTAAGAGGAATTGATCAAGAGTTTGAAGGTATTTTAAAATCACTTTCACGTCAGGCATTACATGCCCACACACTTGGTTTTATCCATCCTCGTACAAATCAAGATGTTTTTTTTGCCTCAAAATTGCCAGAGGATTTAAATAAATTAAAAAANNCCCTTGAAACCTTGAAAAATTGAGCCTTGAAGGTTTTGAATTAAAAATTACATATACAGCATGAGTAAANATNTAAGCAAAAACAAACTGCCNATTTTAACGCCTGATGGNAGTTTTGAATCNTATTTACAAAAAATTAGAAAATTTCCAATGCTTGAAGCGGCTGAAGAATATATTCTGGCAAAAAATTGGAANGAAAANGGTGACAAAAAATCTGCTCATAAACTTGTTACCTCTCACTTAAGATTAGTTGCAAAAATTGCAACAGGTTACAGAGGTTATGGTCTTCCAATGAATGAATTAGTTTCTGANGGAAATATTGGNTTAATGACAGCCGTAAAAAAATTCGATCCAGAAAAAGGNTTTAGGTTAGCAACTTATGCAATGTGGTGGATNANAGCNTCAATTCAAGAATATATTTTAAGATCATGGAGNCTTGTAAAAATAGGAACTACTGCTGCTCAAAAGAAGTTATTTTTTAATTTAAGAAAAATGAAAAATCAAATTATGAAATCAGNCCAATCTAACCTATTACCCGAACAAGTCACAGAAATTGCTAATCGTCTGGATGTGACAGAAGATGAAGTTAATTCTATGGACCAAAGAATGAAAGGACCAGAAGCCTCATTAAATGCAACCATTACAGGTGANGATGGTGAGGGTGAGAGTGAATGGCAAGACTGGGTAGTTGATGAAAATGCAGATCATGAACTTTTACTAGCTCANCGTCAGGAAACTAATAAANGAAAAGCATTATTNGATAAGGCNATGTCTATCTTAAATGATCGTGAAAAAGANATTTTATTTGATNGAAGATTAAATGAAGAGCNNAAAACNTTAGANGAGTTNAGCCAAAAATTTAAAATAAGCCGTGANCGAATAAGGCAAATTGAAAATAGGGCNTTTGAGAAACTTCAAAANGAAATGCTTGAGCAGGCAAAAGAGCAAAAGTTAATTTCTGTAAATTAGATTACAACTTATCTTTATTTAGTTTTTGTGAAGCTTTTAAAAAACCATTTAAATTAATTTCAATTGCTAATGGCTGTGGTCTAAATCCAGCAACACCTATTGCAGCTTTTTTCCCAGAAGAAAAGTTTTTTTTAATTATATTATAATTTTCTAGAGAGGTTTTGTCTTTTGTGTTGTTTGACAATATTACCATGCAACCAACGACNTCACACTTTGTCCAAGATAAATTTAATTGTTTTTGATCATCAAATTTTATTGCAAGCTTTCTATTTAAATTGACACCTAATGGTGCGATAATACTTATTATTTCTTTAACATCCTTATCTTTATTTTTAAATCTCACATAATTAATCGAAAAACGAATATTTGAATTTTGTATTTGTAATGACTGTGATACTTCACAATTTTTTTTACCATGATCTTCAATGCATTGGTAAGTCCAATTCTTAAATTGTTGAGTTGTTACTTTTGGCGGAGGNTCACCTTTTTTGTGTCCANCAAATACTGGGGTAAGTAAAAATAAATATGAAATTAAAAAAATTCTTAACATTAAAATTGTCCCACAAGACTTATTAAACTTCTATTATCCCAGGTCAAGCCATCAACGTCATTGCCACCTGAGTCTTTACCGCGATTATTTCCAAGTTTTTCTGCATAGGTAGCTGTCAAAGCAAAATTTTTATATATTGGCATCGAAAATGAAAGACCTGCACCATGTAAATCATAATTATTTTTTAATGATGTATTTGTTGAGTTCCAATTATCCCAGGCTATTTTATGAAGTTGAATTTTTCCGTAATCATAGAAAAANGTAATTTTTTTATTTTTTGTAAGGGTTTTGTTGAATTCTAAGCTTGTAACAAAACCTTGATCACCCGCTGCTTCATTTGATGGNTATGCCCTTACAGCAGTTGGTCCACCNAGACTTATTTGTTCAGCGCCATCTAAATTTTTGTCAGTATATTGACCGTTAAATTTAAAAACTGCAGATACAGAGTCTGTAATTCTTTGAAATCGATTAGCATTGAGCGATAATTTCCAATACTCACCATCTGATTTTGCTGTTANNTGATCAGTTTCAAAATTGGTGGANTTATCTGATAAATCTAAAGTTCCGTAAATACCTGTCAAAGACACTGTNTTCGAACCACCTGAAAAAAGTTTATCCTGATTGTTAAATGTTAAATTTGACGATGTTTTAACAATATCTTTATCACTATTTGATCCAGTATTTAGATNATTTACATAATCATTTCTTGAAAAAGATAACGACGATGTCAAACCTTTATTAGGTTTGACCATCAGTTCTTTGTTAAATCCCAAAAAGAATTCTGTCGANTATCCAGTGGGATCTGTTGAGTGAAATGGAGCACCCAAATCATACATCATTTTTGAAATTCTCAATGTCGACGATAGTCCATTGTATCCAACTGGTAAAGTAACGGAACTAGCATAGTAATGTGAACCTTGTGTAATTACATCGGTAAAACTGAATCTTTCACCTTTATTTAAAACACTGTCAAAATTAAAAATATTTGTCACTCGTTCATAACCAGAGGATCTTGATCCATTGTTATCTAACAAGCTAGTTGTACTGAGCGTTTTAGTATTTGATGCTGATATTANTACATCTGTTTCACCTAACTGATCACCTTCAACTAGTTGTGCAATTGCATTAATTCCTGGGGTATTATTTAAATTACGAATATTTCTATCTAATTGTACAATATTTAATATTTCATTAGTTTTTATTTTATTAAAAATAAACTTTGAAATTCTATCTTTGGAAATGTTAAGTTGTTTTTTAGCATCTGCTTTAATTTCAACTTTACCTATNCTTCCTTCAACNATAAAAATTTGAACTTTACCATCTGTTATATCTTGCTCAGGTAAAAATGCTGTCGCCAAATAACCTTTCGAACGGTAATAAAAAGATACATCTTGAAGAATATTTCGCAAATCTGCNTAATTCAATTCTTTGTTAATTTTATTTTCTACAAGTTTTAAAAATTCTGAAGTTGGGTATTTTTTATTTCCATCGAATGTAAATTCTTTAACAAATACTTTTACTAGATCACTCTCTTTTTCAAAAGATTGGTCAGTTTTTTTTTCAAATAATTTATCAGACGGCACTTTTTTTTTTTGTAAATTTTTATTTACTTTAGGAACCTGTTTATTCATATCATCTACCTTTGGAATTNCTGGGTCATTTGCATAAGCTAAGCTTACTGAAAAAATAACGGAATAAGAAAAAAGTATTTTAATTAGCTTTTGCATTTCTATTCTTTTTCTTCTGTTCATCATCGTCTTCTAATTTTTTNTTATCTTTACTTTNTCCATCCATTTTTTCTTTAGATTTATCAATAGATTTTCTTGGATCTTCCTCGCCATTTTTTAATTTTCTAAAGGCTTTTTGTTCTTCTGGAGTTGCTCTTTTTCTAAANTCATCAAAAGCTTTTCTTTGTTCTGGTGATGCGTTTTCAAATGCTTTAGGGTCAGTTGGGTCCATTCCTTGTCTTAAAGCTTTATTAAATGATTTTCTACTTCCAGGATTTTGTCTAAGATTTTGTCTAAATTCTCTTTTAAATTGTCTCATTTCTTTTCTAGATCCAAATTGATTTTTAAAGTCTCTACTACTAAATAACTCTTTTATACTTCTGGGTTTAGATGAGCCTGATCCCCGATTAGTTGAACTAAAATTACCACCTTGAGCATTAGTTTTTGGAGCTCCACTAATTGAATTGTTCCCTCTTGGTTCAAAACTTGGAGAAGATTGATTGTTTCCTGGTGAACTAAAATCAGCATCAATATTTGCACCAGATCCTGTTTCAGGCCCAGGTTGATTAAACCCAGAATCTCCTGGCATTACAACTTCAATTGATTTGGAGAATGTTCTGCCGCCACCACTTGGACCGCCCCCAAAGAGTGTTGCTATTAAATTTTTACCGGCGTCTGCTATTGTTGTTTTTGCGCTTTTTGNAACAGCGTTAGCAGATTTCTGCGCTCTTCTTTTATTACTTTGNGANCCNTTTCCATCTCCACTTCCGCTTCCTCCGATNTTTCCATTTGTTTGTGTTCCACCNGTAACTGCACCAAAGTTTTCACTAGNATCTATNGTACCGTAATTTGNTGCCACAACTTGATAACCTGTTGCTCCTGAATANCCTGCTAATTTTTTTGTCTGTCCAATAGTTCCATTATATGACACATCGGGAGTACCTGGTGTCTGGCCTTCTCTTCTTATTGCGACAGCTTTGGCAACTAAAGTATGACGATTAGCAACAGTATCGTTAATATTTCCATTAATGATTACCTTTGGATCCATTGATAATAATGTTCTAGTCAGTCCATTGGATCCTGTGCTGCCAATGTCTATATTTGAATTGTAGGTTTGCTCTTCATAAGTCATAACATCACCCTTAATGGACGTGGTACCAGCAGTTACAGTCATTTTATAGAAACTGTCTGCTGTATTATTCGCATCGAATGTTTGGTTGTTAAATGCATATCCAACTCGGTCTCCAAATAAAACATTTCCAGTTCCTGCATTAATTGTAAGTGATCTTGCTTTAGCATTACCTTGACCTTTTAAAGTCTTTTTAAAACTTATATTGCTATTGGTAGTACCGAATGTGACTGGAGATGCTCTTGTTCCAGATGCTATCAAAACATCACCGGCGTAAGACTGGGCTCCAGTTGTTGTTACACCTGAGTTTAATCTTATTGCTGATCCTGTTACTGTTAATGACGGTAATGTTAANCCACTTGAAACTGTTAATTGAGATGATGTTGAAGTAGCATTAATTGTTGGTGTTGCTCCTAAAGCTCTAGCCGATCCTGCAACTATTGATCCTCCCGCAATTCTTGTTCCTCCAGTATAAGTATTTGTACCTGTTAAAGTTAACGCTGCACTTGAACTGTTTGCGTCAACTCTTCCTGTACCAGATATTACCCCAGATAAAGTTTGTGCTGANCTTGAAGAATATCTAAATATTCCATTATTAGTAATAGCGCCTGAGTAACTTCCGCTACCCAATGTACCTGTCCCAGATAATCTTAAAGTTCCCGCACTCACTGTTGTGTCTCCACTGTAAGTGTTTGCGCCAGTTAAGCTTAACATTCCAGAACCAGCTTTTGTAAAATCACCAGATCCTGCTACTACACCTGTAACAGAAGACGTTCCNCTATTGGTAATNGACATATNTCCNGNAACTTCAATTCCTGCTGCACTTACAGCAGCACCGCTNACTGTTAAATTATTAATTTTTTTNCCNGCNTTTACTTCCTCAACGGATATTGCGTTTAAAATTGGATTAGCATCATTACCATGTAATTTACTTCCACTTGTTTCTCCTGTTCTTCCTGATAATCTAAATTGAATGTTNGAGGANGCAGCTTNAAATTGNTANGTTAAATAACGAGCGCTTGCAGAATTNTCGTTACCAGCATTTCTNGGTTTAAAATCATCTTTTATCTTAGTTCCATCAACATAAANGTCAAAATATCTATTACAGCATCGTTCTTTAAACAATGCTTGAATCTTATACTTTTTACCCGCTGTTGCATTGGTGAATGTTACTGTAGGTGCAGAATTATTCCATCCCGACCATCTGATACCTTTCATTAAATTATTAAGACCGCTGTCACCATAATTTAATACACTGTTCCATGATCCAATTTCATTTTGAAAAACAAATGTCATATTTGAATGATTTCCGTCACTCGCTCTAGCTTTTTTAAATGTTACGTCATCAATTGTTGTTGCGGTACCTGCTATATTCGCAGCATTTAAAAATGTACCACTAAAATCTAAGTCACTTTTTTGTGTGAAATTTCCTTCAGTAAAACCAGGCGAATAATCTCCTCCACCTGTAATAGAACCAGAGAATGTTACATCTCCAGTACCTGCATTTACAA
>NYVZ01000023.1 GCA_002684895.1 Pelagibacteraceae bacterium | reverse complement strand
CCAGCCCTGCTTCCATTGTAATTTCGATACCAAGACCACCAAACTCTCCCTTAGTATCTCTGTTCATATTCTGAAATGCTTCAGGACTCATATAGGATGAATAAGGGTCAAGCGATTGAAGCATACCATTTATAGCGGAGTCGATTACTTCATCTTGTTTTACTTCATCAACATACTCTTTCTTAATTGTATTTAGTACATCGCTAAAAAGATCTAATTTTTTATATAATTCATCATTAGGGTTAGCTTGAGCAGATGTAATTAAAGAAACTATTAAACAAATTGAAAATATATATCTTAAAAATAAATTCATTAGCATCTATGNTAAGGATGATTAGATAATATTGTAGCACATCTATAGATTTGTTCACACAAAATAACTCTAGCAAGCGAATGNGGNAATGTCATTTTACTTAAGGAAATTTTCTCAAATTTATAANTGTTTTGNTTAAATCCATCAGGATTACCAAGAAAAAAATTTANCAATTCAATTCTATTATTATTAAAATCAGCAATTTTTTTTGTAAGATCNAATGTNCTTAAATTAGTTCCCTTTTCATCTAATAAAAAATTTTTAANATTATTGTTATCTTTGATNTTATAGTTTTTATGGCTAGTAATTTTTTTNATTTCAACTTTAAGAATTCCACTTTTTTTTAAAGATGAAATCCTCTTTATATATAAATTACATATATCATTTTCCACGTTTTTATTTAATCTTCCTTCACATAAAATATCTATTTTCATCAAATAGTAATTTGCTGTTTAGGNAAAATATCTTCCCACATTTTTTCAAGATTATAGGAAGATCTTTTNTCNGGATGAAAGATATGTATTACCACTTCTAAAGCATCTATTAATTTCCAGTCATCACTGTCTTTACCTTCAATACGACAATCATCTATTCCAAACAACTTTAGTCTTTGTGCCGTATTTTCTGAGATAGCTTGAATATGCCTTGAGGATGTACCAGTAGCAATTACCATGTAATCTGCAATTGAGCTTTTATGCTTAAGATCTATTACAACTATATTTTGAGCTTTGTTATCATCTAGTATTTGGTAAACTTTATCTATAATTTTTTTTTTCAAAATATTAATCTATAATTTATTTGTTTTTATATAATCTATTTTTAATATTTGATGAAGATATTTTTTTTCCTCTATCACTTATATAAATCCAAGTTTTTTGGGGTATAATTTTAGGATTTTGGAATGCTCTTTTCATAAACTTACTATAATTTTTGAAAAAAAAAGATCTTTTAAACTCTTTATTGTAACCAGGCCTATTTATTACTACTAAAGTACAAATATTGATGATTTGCAAAAACCTTTTCCATTTATGGAAATATTTAACATTATCCGAACCTATAAGAAAAAAAACTTGTGAATTTTTATGTTTTTTTTTTATTAGATTAATTAATTGGTAAGAATATTTTTTATCATAATTACTAACAACAATTTTTTTTATNTTATTTGAAATTTTTCTAGACAAAACTACCCTTTCTTTATGAGTATAAAAATATTTTTTTTTTANTAATGGGTTCTTTTTTGANACGGACCAAATAAGTTTTTTTAAATTTAATTTTTTTAAAAAAATTTTAGATATATGAACGTGTCCGTTATGGGGTGGATCAAATGATCCNCTAAATATTCCAACTCTGTTTANATTAGTTTTATTCAAGGACGAGTTTGACCNTTTCCATTTACAACATATTTNTACGTCACAAGCTGTTCTAAACCAACAGGTCCTCTGGGATGCATTTTATTAGTAGATATTCCAACCTCTGAACCTAAACCAAACTCATAACCATCAGCAAATTGAGTTGAAGCATTAGTCATTACTATTGAGCTGCTTACTCTTCTTTCAAAGTCTTTAATGTTTTTTTTATTTTTTGAAATAATACATTCAGTATGATTCGTCCCATATTTTTTTATGTGGTCTATGGCTTCATTTAAATTATTGACGATTTTGACAGATATTTTAGAGTCCAAATATTCTGTTGACCAATCATTTTCTTTAGCCAAAATAGACTCTTCGAATATCTTTTTTATTTTTTTATCACCTATAATCTTACAACCTTGGATTTTTAGTTTTTTTAGAATTTTGTAAATATCACTTTTTTTTACAGATTTATGAATTAGCAATGTTTCTGCAGCTCCACAAATACTTGTCCTTCTTAGTTTGGAATTAATAATTAATTTTTCGGCTATGTTGTAGTTGTATTGATTATCAAGATAAACGTGACATAGTCCCTCCAAGTGACCAATTGTAGGTACTTTAGATAATTCCAATACTTTCTTAACTAGACTTTTACCTCCCCTTGGTATGATAATGTCGATATAATCCGACATTTTTGACAGCATTAAATCAACAATTTTTCTGTCAGTATTATTGACCAGTTGTATACAATCTTGATTTATATTATTTTTTTTTAAACTTGCTCTGAATAAATTTGATATAGTGATATTAGATTTTAAGGCCTCCTTACCTCCACGTAGTATTGCTGAATTTCCAGATTTAAAACTTAATATTGCTACATCGGAAGTAACATTTGGTCGAGCTTCATATATAACTCCCAATACACCAATTGGCATAGTTACACGATTTATGATTAAATTATTAGGACGTTTCCATTTGGCAATCACTTTGTGAGTTGGATCTTTGAATGAAATAACTTCTTCAATTGAATTAAGTATAGATTCAATCCTATCTTTATTAAGCATGCTACGATCAATTAAATTTTCTTTTAACCCTTTCTTTTTGCTAGAGATTATATCTATTTCGTTAGCTTTAAGAATTTTACTGGAGTTTTTTTTAATATTTAAATAAAACGATTTTAGTACTGCGTTTTTCTTTTTTTCAGACAAGATAGACAAATCTTGTGAGGCTTTTTTTGCTTTAGCTCCTAAGTTACGTATATAATTTAATTTACTCATTTAATTAAAACCATATTATCAATATGTATAACTTCACCTCTAGATATATACCCCAGCCTCTCTTTAATGTTTTCACTCTTTATACCTTTGATTTTTGTAATTTCATCACTTGAATATGATGCTACTCCAATGCCAATTTTATTAGTTGATTCATTGAGGATAGATACAGTATCACCTCTATTAAATTTACCTTTAACTCCAATAACTCCAACTGGAAGCAAACTTTTGCCTTTAATCAACGCTTTTGTAGCCCCGTTATCGACAATAACAGATCCCTTATTTTTAATACTACTAAGTATCCATTTTTTTTTAGCATTATATCTGTTTGTATTAGGAATAAACACAGTGCAAAATTTACCCTTTTCTAATTTACTTATAGGGTTATTTGCAGAGCCTTTTGTTAAAATCATTCTACAACCTGATGCCATACATATTTTTGCTGCATCAATTTTAGTTATCATACCACCAGAACCGTAATCAGTAACACTTTTTGAGGCACTTTTTATAATATTTTCTGTAATAGTTTTTACTTCCTTTATGTGTTCTGCATTTTTAAATTTTTTAGGATCTTTAGTATATAGTCCATCTATGTCCGATAACATTATTAGCGTATCTGACGATGTTATTTGAGCAACTCGCGCAGCTAAACGATCGTTATCACCATAACGTATTTCGCTTGTAGCAGTAGTGTCATTCTCGTTTACAATAGGTATTCCTTTAAGTTTGAAAATATTTTCAATTGTATCTCTAGCATTTAACGCTCTTCGCCTATTTTCGGTATCTTCAAGTGTTAATAAAATTTGACCAATTTTTATTTTTTTCTTGAAAAGAGATTTTTTAAATAGATTTATCAATTCAATTTGTCCAATAGCCGAAACTGCTTGATATTCCTTTAATTTCAGATTTTTTCTATTAATTTTTAAATATTTACAACCTATAGCAATTGCACCACTAGTAACTATAATAATATCAATTTTTTTCTTTGAGAGTTTAGAAATATCCTCTGAAAGTTTATTAACCCACGTAGTATTAATATTGTTATTTTTAATTAATAATGATGATCCAATTTTGATAACTATTCTTTTTGATTTATTAAATATCATTTCAATTCTCTTAACAACTCCTTAATATTATTCTTTTTTAAAATCGATATTTTAAAAAATTTTTCTTTAAATTTTTTTTCAAAATCTCTAATTTTAGTACTAATTTCATTTTGATCCAGTAAGTCCGTTTTATTTAAAGCTACTATCTCTCTTTTATTCATAAGTTCTGGACTATATTTTTCCAACTCTTCTCTAATAATTTTGTAACGACTAAACAAATTTTCTTCATTGATATCTATAAGATGCAATATACTTTTACATCTTTCGATATGTTTAAGAAATTTATCACCCAAACCTACGCCTTGATGAGCTCCTTCAATTAAGCCTGGAATATCTGCAATAACTATTTCTTTATCATCAATACTTAAGACGCCTAAATTTGGATTAATAGTTGTGAAAGGATAATCAGCAATCTTAGGTTTAGCTCTAGTTGTTAAAGATAAGAAGCTTGACTTCCCTGAATTTGGAAATCCCACAAGACCAATATCAGCAATAATTTTTAATTCTAACCATATTTCAAATTCTTCACCAGATGCTCCATTCGTAGTTTTTCTTGGAGCTTGATTAGTAGAACTTTTAAATTTTGTGTTTCCAAGACCACCTCTGCCACCGTTTGCTATTTTAATATTTTCACCTTCTTTTACTAAATCGTAAAGAAGTGTTTTTTTATCCTCAGCATAAATTTGTGTTCCAACAGGGACTTTTAGTATTAAATCTTTGCCAGACGCTCCTGTTTTATTATTTCCTTTACCGTTCTCACCCCTTTCAGCTTTAAAATGTTGCATAAATCTGTAATCTATTAATGTATTTAAACCATTAACGGCTAACAAAGTTACTGAACCACCGTGTCCACCATCACCACCATTTGGACCACCGAACTCGATAAATTTTTCCCTTCTAAAACTACAACATCCATTTCCACCGTCGCCAGCTTTAATGCAAATTTTTGCCTGATCTAAAAATTTCATAATTTCAATATTAAATTAAATTGAGACTAAAGTCTTAATTTGAATTAGTGGGGAACTACAGATATAAAGGTTTTATTAAATTTTTTCTTTTGAAATTTAACTTTACCTTCTATTTTTGAAAAGATGGTATGGTCCTTGCCCATACCAACATTCTGACCAGGATACATTTTGGTACCTCTTTGTCTATAAATAATATTTCCAGGTATTACGTTTTGACCACCAAATTTCTTAACGCCTAGCCTTCGACCCTCACTATCTCTTCCATTTTTAGATGATCCACCTGCTTTTTTAGTTGCCATAATTAATTATATTACTACGCACTTTTTTTGGTAGTAGTTTTTACCTTTTTATTTTCATTTTTATTTGATTCTGACAAAAGTTTCCCACCTTTACCAAAAATTTTAGTTATTTGCACAACGCTCATTTTTTGTCTATGACCATTTTTTCTTCTTGAATTATGTCGTCTTCTTTTTTTAAAAATTAGTACAGTCTTATTTTTTGTTTGCTTAACAATTTTTGCCTCTACTTTAGCGCCTTCTATTAAAGGAGATCCTAACTCCATATTTTGATTATCATTTATCAATAGCACCTTGTCAAATAATATAGATTTCCCCTCCTCATTTGAAAGTTTCTCTATCCTCAATTTGTCATTGGTAGTAACTTTGTATTGTTTTCCACCTGTATTGATCACTGCAAAAGTCATAAGTTTAATTCCGCGCAATATAGCTAGCGATCTAACTATGTCAAGAAAGAGAACAAATATTAAACTAAAAATTATCCTTTAATTCCCTTAATTTTTTGAATACTTTTTCTGGTGGCTGTCCTTCAAGACCAAGTTTTTGAGATATTGCCTTATCATTGCATCTAAAAAAAATATTAGTATTTTTTTCATCTAAAACAGTAGTCGGTATAGTTGGAAGGCCTTTATTACGTAAATCTTTAACTTCAGTGGCCCTTTGTTTTAAATGATCATTATTTTCATCATATGCTAGACAAAATTTTAAATTACTTTCAGTATACTCGTGACCACAAAAAATTTTTACCTCGTTAGGAAGTGATTTAATTTTCATTACAGATTTATACATGTCATTTGAATTTCCCTCAAAGATACGACCACATCCTAATGAAAAAACAACATCACCTACAAATGCAAGCTTACTTTTTTTAAAATAATAGAAGATATGTCCACTTGTATGGCCTGGAGAGAAATTTAATTGAATTTCATCATCTTCAAAATTAAATATTTCCTTATCTTTAATTGTAATATCTATTCCAGGTATTCTATTTGCGTCATCGGCATATCCTATAATTTTACAATTAAACTTGTTTTTGAGCTCGATGTTACCCCCTACATGATCCTCATGGTGATGTGTAATTAGTATATATTCTAAGTTTAAGTTTAATTTATTAACGACATCCACCAATGGCTTTGCCTCCGCGGGATCTACAATAATTGCTTTTTTTGAATTAGGGTTAAAAATAATATATGAATAATTATCTGAAAGGCATTTAATTAAGTTAACTTTTAATTGACTCATAATGTATTTAGATTTTATAAATTATCAGAATTTCTATAATAGTTCCATTGGAAATTTATTAGGACGTCACATAGAACTTAAATTAAAAAAATATTGCCACTTATCAAATAATCAAAATGTTGGATGTTTTGGTTATCCTTTGCCTTATTTAAATTTCCTAAAAAATTATGATCTTTCATTATCATACTGTTATTCAATGAAGATGGGCGTATCAGACGAAAACATTTTCAAAACACATAAAATTTTAATTGACGAGAATAAAATTCCATTTCAAGATTCAGTTTTTGATCACATTTTTCTAATTCATTATCTTGAA
The DNA here is from genome assembly GCA_002684895.1 of Pelagibacteraceae bacterium. Lineage (GTDB taxonomy): Bacteria > Pseudomonadota > Alphaproteobacteria > Pelagibacterales > Pelagibacteraceae > HIMB114. Next base: position 24,213 of record NYVZ01000023.1, on the reverse strand, counting down.
AACGCTTATAATGCCAAGTTAAGCTTAAGAGAAATTTGGAGAACCTTAGCACCAGAAGGTAAATTATATTTAATTATACCAAATAAAAAATCACCTTGGCATTTATCTTATAAAAGTCCATTTTCTTCTGGAAATGGCTTTTCAAAAAAACAAATAAGCAACTTATTGAATGATAGCTTTTTCGAAATTGAGTCAATAGAACGTCTCGTTTATTTTCCCAATAATGATTTTTTTTTTATCAAAAAACATAAAGATTTAATAGATAAAATTGGATCTTTCATTTTTAAATATTTTAACGGAGTTTATTTATGTATTGCAAAGAAAAAAATTTACGCAAACATAGCTAATCGAACACAATTTGAAAAAAGGTTTATAAAAAACATTGTTAAAAAAACTTAAATTATTTGCTAACAACAAATACACCTAATTCAGAAACTAGATTTTTAATTTCTAAATTATTCGAGGTGATATCACCAATTTTATTAGATGAAATTGAAATTGATTTTATCACTTTGATATTATCTAAATTACAAAGGTTATAAAAATCTTTAATTGAACTCATATGTAAATTAGGTGTATTATACCAAGAGTATGGTAAGGTTTTTGTTACTGGCATTGTGCCTGTTAACAGCAAATTTAAGCGAACTTTCCAATATCCAAAGTTTGGTATAGTGATTATTGCTTTTTCAGCTATCCTTAATAGTTCATTTAATACTTTTCTTGGTTCATAAAATTGCTGAATGGCTTGATTAAGAATTGCAGTATCAAAAGATCTATTGGGATAATTGATTAAATCTTTTTCTGCATCTCCTTCAACTACAGCTAAACCTTTTGCCAAGCACTCTTGAACATTTTTTTGATTTATTTCTAGTCCACGACCATCTATTCTTTTATTTTTTTTTAGATAAAGTAATAAATTTCCATCTCCACAACCGACATCAAGGACTCTTGAATTGAGCTCAATTAAACCAGCTAATACGTCATCTTGAATTTTCATTTTTGAAGTCCTCGTACGTTGAATCTAAAAAACCTTTTAATGTCTGAAAAAATTCTGGTTCTTCAACAAGAAATGAGTCATGACCATTATTTGTTATAATATTTACAAAACTTACCTGTGCACCAATTGAATTCAATGCTATAACTATTTTCTTACTTTCTTCTGTCGGATAAAGCCAATCAGTCGAAAAAGAAATAATACAAAATTTTACTTTAGTATTTATAAATGCCTTAGATAAATCACCGTTATTTATCTTATATAAATCAAAATAGTCCATTGCTCTTGTAATATATAAATATGAGTTAGCATCAAAACGATCAACAAAAGCATAGCCCTGATATTTTAAATAACTCTCAACTTGAAAATCAGCATCAAAAGAAAAATTTAGACCTTCACCTTCCTGTAATTTTCTACCAAATTTATTTTGCAAGCCTTGTTCAGATAAGTAGCTTATATGTCCTGCCATCCTAGCAACAGCGAGACCATTTCTCGGNATTTTNCCACTTAAAAAATAATTTCCNGAGTCCCAATTAGGATCAGCCATGATTGCTTGCCTTGCTAATTCATTAAATGCAATATTTTGAGCAGAATGACTTGCGGCACAAGCTATTGGTACAGCAGAGAATGTTCGATCAGGATATAATGAGCAAAATTGTAGTGCTTGCATACCTCCCATGGAGCCCCCTAGAACACACAGAGTTTTCTTAATACCTAAAAAATCTAAAAGATGTACTTGAGCACTNACCATATCTTTAATTGTAATTACTGGAAAATCTAAACCATAAGGCTTNTTAGTTTTGGGATTAATTTCTTTTGGTCCAGAACTNCCCATGCAGCCACCAATAACATTAGCACAAATTATAAAATATTTTTCGGTATCAATNGGTANATTNGGGCCAACTACANAATTCCACCAACCACCTCTNCCAGTGACTTTATTTGTACCTGTAACAAATTGATCTCCAGATANAGCATGAAAAATTAGAATAGCGTTAGATTTTGACTCATCTAACTCNCCAAANGTCTCATAGGCAATATCAAANTTATCTAAAGTTACACCACAATCAAGTTTTATGGGTTCATTAATGGTTATTTTGTTTATTTTACTGTAATCCAAGTTCATTTTTAACAAATNGTTATACGATTTCCTCTTTAGCTGTTATCGCCCGCAATTCGGTAAATCGGCGGTGAGGTTTTGTACTAAAAGGCTATTTCTTTGTCAAACTATCAACTTTTTTTGATTGTATCTAAGAAGTATTGTAAGACGTCAAAAATGAGTTTGCCAAAGTCAAAAACAGTTAATGTAGAGTTGTATGTGGGTGGGATGTCTAAAACCCAGAGCATAAAAACTCCACTAAAACTGTCAGCAAATGAGTCCGCACTAGGACCTTCACCCANTGTTCTAAATATTTTCAAACAGAAACTAGATATAAAAAAATACCCTGATGGAAATAGTGAAAAGTTAAAACATGCAATCTCAAAGACTTTCAATTTAGATCAAAGTCAAATAATTATNGGGGCAGGTTCTGACGAAATTATAAGTTTGATTTGCCAATCTTTTATATCAGAAAGTGATGAAGTTATTGTAGCAGAGCAATCGTTCTTAATGTACAGAATTTATTCTCAATTAAATGGAGCAATCGTAAAATATTCTAAGAATATTGATAACAAGTTTTCTGTCGAAGAGACCTTAAAATTGGTTTCTAAAAAAACAAAAATTGTGTTCATTGCAAATCCAAATAATCCTACTGGCACTTATATTAGTGAAAAAGAAATGATNGATTTAAGAAAAAAATTACCAGAAAATATATTGTTAATGGTAGACGATGCGTACGCTGAGTATGTGACAAAAAAAGACTATAAAAGTGGTCTTGAAATTTTCAACAAATCTTTAAATACAGTTGTATGTAGAACATTTTCAAAAATTTATGGTTTAGCAAATTTAAGAATTGGTTGGGGATTTGGATCAAGAGACATCATTCAAGCTGCAAATTTATTTAGACCTCCATTTAATATTTCTGGTATTGCGGAGANGGCAGGCTGCTTAGCATTGGAAGATTTAGATTGGCTAGAAAAAAATATTAAACATAATAATAAATGGTCCTCAATTNTTTTTGATAAAATTAAATCAAAAAAAATAATAACTAATGAGCCAGTAGCAAACTTTTTTTTATTAAATTTTGATAATGCCAAATTAAATAGCGATCAGGCATTCAATCTTTTCTTGAAAAATAACATATTATTAAGAAAAATGGAATCTTATGGAATTAATAATGCACTGCGATTGACAATTGGCAATGATGAGGAAAATATAAAATTTCTTGATATTTTGGAGAAAAACTTTTAATGAAATTTATAACTATTATTGGNATTGGATTAATTGGTTCATCAATTGCGAGAATTGTAAAATCAATTGATTCTAATATTCAAATTAATATTGTTGATAATTCAAAAGAAAATTTAGAACAGTGCAGGTTATTGAAACTTGGAAATATTTTTAATTCAGAAATTAATGTAAAAATTGAAGAATCAGATTTAATTTTTGTATGTACGCCAATCAGTTCATATGAACAAATTTTTAATATATTGAATAAATTCGAATTATCTAAGGCTATCATTAGTGACGTAGGATCATCAAAAGTAAAAGTCATAGAATTGGCAGAAAAGATTTTAAAAAACAAAATTTTTGTACCTGGGCACCCCATTGCAGGTACAGAAAAAAGTGGACCGCAGAACGGATTTGAAAATCTATTTAAGGATAAATGGTTCATCTCAACAAACTGCAACTTATGCAACGAGAAGAATATAGAATATATAAATTCTGTTTGGCAAAGATTTGGGTCCCGAACTATTACCATGAAGCCTAAAGCTCACGACTCTATAATGGCAATTACAAGTCATATACCACATTTAATTGCTTATAATATNGTTGGAACTGCNAGTGAATTAGAGGATGATATNAAATCTGAGGTGATNAAATTTAGTGCCAGNGGATTTAGAGACTTTACAAGAATCGCTTCATCNGANCCAGTNATGTGGAGAGATATTATNTTAAGNAATAAAGATGAAATAATNNCNTTNTTAGAAAANTTTAATAGTGATTTAAAGGAAGTAATNGANGCTATAAAAAATAATAATGGTGAATTTCTAGTNAAAAAATTTANAAAAACNAAAGATATTAGAGAAAANATNATAGAAGCAGGATTNGATAAAAATTAATTATAAAAAGAATCCTCAAGNTTTTTTATAAACTCATCACCAGATAAATTAGGTTCTATAAAATCCTTAAATATGAAATTTATTTCACCCGGGTACTTAAAAAAGCTATTCTTTGGCCAAACCCTTCCAGTATCAAGTTTTATGGGTAAACATCCAATTTTTAAGTTCTCATAAATTCTTCTGGCACCTTTTTTTAAGGGAGTATTTTCATCGACAGGCACACGCGTACCTTGAGGAAAAATAATAAGTGTGTTTCCATCTGAAATATTTTTTAATATTTGTTGAGAGAAATTTAAATTTTCCCTTGCAATTTTACCACGCTCAATTGGTATACATTTTAATTTCCTTAAAAATAAGCCAAATAATGGAATATTCATAAGTTCCTTTTTAAGAACGAAAAAACCTTTTGGAATTATATAATTATAAACAAAAGTTTCAAACATTGATTGGTGAGCTGAAGCAATAAAAAATTTTTGTGACCTTTGCAGCTTTTCTAAACCGATAATATTTACACGTGTATTTAAAATAAATTTAGCTAAGCAAATAAAATACCAGCCTAACATTGAACTAAGTTTTCTTAAAAAAAACTTTGGTAATATTAATAATGGTAATCCAATTAAACACGAAAAAATTATTCCAGAATACAGTAAAATATTAAAAATTAGAGACCTAATAAAAATCACTTTAAATTAAATCTTCAATTTTTTGTCTTAGCCTGACAGTTTTAAGCTTATTATTGCTCAATATTAACTCTTCTATTAATGGTCTCATATTATAATTTGAACTCAATGTTCTCCCATAGGCTCCACAATTAGTAATACAAACATATTCACCTTCTTTAAGAGATGAGTAATTTTTATATACTCCAAATGTATCACTGCTTTCACAGATAGGACCGACAAACTCAATTTTTTTTTTAAATTTTTTAGAACTTTTTTGTAATGGAATGATTTCGTGAAAAGTGTCATAAATTGCTGATCTGGCCATATCATTCATTCCAGTATCTAAGATTATAAAGTAGCGATCATTAATTTTTTTAATATAAATAATTTTTGATATAATAAGACCGCTATTACCTGTAATAAATCTCCCGATTTCAAATATTATTTTTACTTTTTCTTTTTGATAAAATTTACTTACTGCAAGACCAAAATCTTTGAAATTAAATTTTTTATCGTTTTTAAAATAAGGTATACCCATTCCACCACCTAAATCTACGTAGTTAATTGAATGTTTTAGTTTTCTTAATTTTATTAAAACCTTACTTACTAAATTTAAAACTTTTTTATAAACTTTGATATCCATAATTTGACTTCCAATATGAACACTAAGTAAATAGATATTTATATTTTTATAATTCTTTTTAGCTTGGATTATATTTAAAAAATCAGAGATACTAATTCCAAATTTATTTACTTTATTTCCGGTAGCTATTTTTTTATTGGTTTTAGCTTTAATATTAGGATTAATTCTAATTCCAATGTTAGTAGTTTTTTTTAATTTTTTTGAGATATTATTGATTAATTCAATTTCATTTCTTGATTCTGCATTAATTGATAGAATGCCCTTTTGAATGGCAAATTTAATTTCTTTGTCGGTTTTACCCACGCCTGAGAAAACAATTTTATCTGGTTTAACACCAGCTTTTAAAGCTAATTTAAGTTCACCAATAGATACGACATCAGCTCCCAGGTTACTTTTATTTAACTCTTTAAGAATACTTAAATTTGAGTTTGCTTTTATTGCATAACAAATAAGAGGTTTAAAATTTTTAAATGATAATTTAACTTGTCTAATATTTTTTTTAATCTGGTCCAATGAATAAAGATAGAAGGGGGTTTCTTTTTTTTTAAGAATACTCTCTAATTTAAAATTATCTATATACAGTTTTTTATTTTTAAATTTTAATAAATCCATTTTTTTATTTTCTAGGATTGTTCATAGACTGCTTCAGATTTTTCTTGGTATACTGGTGGCCCCTTTTTTCCGCAAGATGAAAATAAGACTATAGATAAAATTATAACAGTGCAAAATTTTTTCATTTAAATTCTTTTTTTAATTTTTTTAGCATTTTAACAACATTTTGTAATGAAGTTCCACCGTAAGATTTTTTTGAATAAATTGAGTTTTCAGTTTTTAATATTTTTAATACGTCTTTTTCAATAAATGAATCTATCTTTTTAATATCTTTTAAACTTAATTGATCAAGCGACATATCTTTTCTCTCAGCAATATTCACAAGTTTTGCAGATTTTTTATGCGCTTCTCTAAAACTCAACCCTTTCTTTACAAGATAGTCTGCAAAATCAGTTGCTGTAGTAAAGCCGTCATTAGAAAATTTTTTCATATTATTTTTATTTGGAACAATATTTTCAATAAGTTCTTTTGCAATTTTCAAATTTAGTATGAGAGTATCATGAGTCTCAAAAACAGGTTTCTTATCTTCTTGCATGTCCTTAAAGTAAGATAACGGTAAACCTTTCATTGTCACTAAAAGTGAATTTAAGTAGCCATAAACAGATCCTGTTTTACCTCTAATCAATTCTGCACCGTCTGGATTTTTTTTCTGTGGCATTATAGATGAACCAGTAAGCATTTTATCTTTAATTGCTATCATGTTCACCAAATCAGAATTCCATAAAATAATTTCCTCTGCAAGTCTCGATAAATGCATTGAGCATAAACTCGATACAAATAAAAATTCCAAGGCGTAGTCTCTATCTGAAACACTATCTATTGAATTATCAGTAGGTTTTAAAAAATTTAACAATTTAGTTGTATAATTTCTGTCTATATTAAAACTTGTTCCAGCTAAAGCTGCAGATCCTAATGGATTTTCAGACGAATTGTTTATAACATTACTAAACTTCTTATAATCTCTTTTAAACATTTCAACATAAGCAAGTAAGTAATGTGAAAATAGAACTGGTTGGGCATTCTTTAAATGTGTGAAACCTGGCATCATCACTTCCTTATTTTTATCTGCTAACTTTAAGATTGATTTAATTAAATTTTTAATTTCATTTTTTAATATTTGAGAAGCTTCTATAATCCAAAGCTTAAAATCAGTAGTTACCTGGTCGTTTCTAGATCTAGCTATATGTAGAAATCCAGCATCGTTTCCTATAATCTCAAACAATCTTTTTTCTATATTTAAATGAATATCTTCGTTGAACGTTGAAAATTTAAATTTTTTTTGTTGTATTTCTTTTTCAATTTTTTTTAAACCTTTAATAATTTTATTTGATTTATCTTTATTAATTATTTTTTGTTTTGCTAACATTTTACAGTGTGCTGTCGAAGCTTGTATATCTTGTACATATAGCTTCTTATCAATATCAATCGAAGCATTGATTTTAGTTAAAAGATATGAAGGTTTTGACGTCATTCTTTCACCCCAAATTTTATTTGTTTTAGTTTTTTTGCTATTCATCTATTATATTCTTATGTTTCGTAATATTTTATCTTTAATAATTATTTTTTTTATACTTAATACTAATAATACTTATTCACAACCTAATATCCTTAAAACATTTAATAATATCGTGCTCCATGAAAAGCCAAAAAATTTACCCGATTTAGAGTTAATTAACAAAAAAGGAAATACTATTATTTTCAATGATTTTTCGTCAAAATTAACATTAATAAATTTTTGGACGACCTGGTGTGCCCCATGCAAAAAGGAATTACCAGAATTAGACAGTTTATATCAGCAAATTCCAAGAAGTCAGGTCAACATAATATTAATTAATATAGAAAATATTAAATATGATAAGATTGAAAAATTTTTTAATAAGTTAAAAGTAAAAAATTTAGTTAGTCATTTTGACAATAAATTAAAACTTACCAAAGAACTTAAATTAAGAGGTATACCAATCACCTTAATTGTAAATTCTGATGGTAAAGAGATGGGTAGAATTATAGGTGACCTAAACTTTACAAACCCATTTTTTGTTTCTTGGATAAATGCACAATAACTATTTTCCCATGATATAAGCAAGAGACATTAAGATAATTATAGCACAAAATTGTAACATTATTCTCATCTGCATTAATTTGTTACTCTTTTTTTTACTATTAATATCGCCGCCTACAAAAAAGGTTTTTAAACCTCTTATCAATACTATTACTACTGCAACCATTGCTAATATTGCAAAAAACTTTAGCGCATTTTCAGACATCTATTTGTCTGTAGCATAAAAAAAGTTATAAATATAATAAAAATGTCACTAAAATATTTAGAATTAAAAAATTTATCTGGTAAATGCAGCAAATTAGTTTTTATTTTGCATGGCTATGGAGCTGATGCTAAGGATTTAGTATCTATTGCTACATATTGGCAAAGATTTTTACCTGAAGCTCATTTTTGTTTACCAAATGCACCTAATATTTGTCAGATTAACCCAAATGGTTTTGAATGGTTTGATTTAATGCAAACTAACGAAGAAAAAATAATTGAAGAGAGCCTAATATCACTCAAAAAGCTTGAAAGCTTAATAGATAAAAAATTAGAGTTATTGAATTTAAAATTAGAGGATTTGTTTATGGTTGGATTTTCACAAGGCACAATGGTTAGTATTCAGTACGCTATAGGCCAACAAAAGGAAATTGCAGGTGTCCTTGGTTACTCAGGAAAAATATTTAATTATGACTTATTTAATGAGCAGCTAAAAAGCAAACCAAAAATAAAATTTTTGCACGGCAATATAGACGAAATTGTTCCAGTGGAAGAAATGTATAAAGCTGTTGATTTTTTAAAGATAAAAAAATTTAATGTAGATTTCAGAGTTTACGACAATTTGAAACATGCTATTTCTCCAGCTGGATTAAGTGATGGTTTAAATTTTATTAAAAAATAAATTTAATATAAGTTTAACTTGCTTCTAGATATAAATTTATATATTTTTTACATATGATTGCTTCTACAAGTCAACACTTGCCACTTGAAAAATGCCCTGCGCTCGTACTTAATGCAGATTATAGACCTTTAAGTTACTACCCGTTATCACTTTGGAGTTGGCAAGATGCGGTGAGAGATGTTTTCCTAAATAGGGTAAATATTGTATCAGAATATGATAGAGAAATTAGAAGTCCGTCATTTTCTATGAAGCTTCCAAGTGTAATATCGCTCAAACAATTTATAAAACCTTCTGAATATCCAAATTTCACTAGATTTAATGTTTTTTTAAGAGATAGGTTTACATGCTTATATTGCGGGAATAGAAAAAATTTAACCTTTGATCATGTGCTTCCAAAATCATTAGGTGGACAAACAACGTGGGAAAACGTGGCTACAGCTTGTTCACCATGTAATGTTAAAAAAGGGGGCAAGATGCCAAAAGATTGTGGAATGATACCTAAAATTAAACCTTATAAACCAACCGAGGAACAGTTGCACAGGAATGGCAGAACATTTCCTCCAAACTTTTTGCACCAAAGCTGGTTAGATTATTTATATTGGGACGTTAAACTAGAACCTTAATTAAATTTTTTTTGCAACCTCAATTGCAATTCTGGAACCTGCTTTAATTATCGCGTCTAAAAAAAAGAAAGGACCTTCTTTTGTAGCACCCTCTTCATATGCTATGTCTCTATGTTCTAGCTCATCTTGTCTAAATTTTTTGATTTTTTTTAATAAATCTTTTTCTTCTGTTTCCTCTGTTTCTAAGTATTGAATTTGGGATTGATAATGTTTATCTATAACTTCCTCAACCGAGGCTGTACATAACATAGTTGCTTTTTTTCCCATAATACCTGTAACGAAACCCAAACTAACACCAAGCATGTCCCATAGTGGCAATAGCAATGTTGGCCTCACCTTTCTCTCCGCAAGTTGTTGCTCGAAATATTTTAGATGTTCTTTTTCATGTTCTTTCATCTCAGAAATTTTACTTTCCATATCTGGATCTGATTTAAGTAATTGCAAGGCAAGAAGTTGACCATCATAAATATTTACCGCACCTCTTTCACCTGCGTGATCCACNCTTATNACTTCNTCAATTTTTGTATTTTTTTTCATNTCTTATTATATGAGCACAAATTAGTAAAAATACAATGTTTGTCAAAAAATTAAGTTCTGACAGTGACAATTTGAATAATCTAAATTTAACATTCTCACAGCCCCCATTTTTTAGATTGGTTAATTCCTTTAATAGATCCTTTTCATTTCGTGGGGATTTATCTGCTATACAAACTTGATTATCAGTGAAAAATCCTCTTTCGATACCGATATGATAAAATGATATTCCAATATTTATAGTAATAGAAATTAACAGAATATATATAAAGTTATAAAGTTGTTTTTTGTTTAATATTAAAAAAATTAANAGGATATTNAAAAAAAANGGTATTCTTTGGTATTTACAAAGTCTGCAAGCATAAACATCCATTACATACTCAATATAATATACCAGGAAAAGTATAAGAATTTGCGCATATATTAAAAATTTTAAAATATTTTTANTATTAAGCATTAATTGATGAGCATTTCATAATTATTATAAATTAAATAAGCAATATAAAAACCAANTATCAATAAACTTAAAATTATAATCATTATCTTTCCTGAAAANTTTTCAATATATGGTAAAATTTTGTGGCCAAATAAGCTAATCAAACCTGACAGAATAAAAAATCTACATCCACGTGTTAAGGTTGCTACTAAAATAAATACAAAAAAATTAAAATGAATTAAACCACTCGAAATAGTTAAGAGTTTAAANGGTACGGGAGTAAACCCAGCTATAGTTAATAAAACGATCCAAGCCCAAAAACCTTTTCCGATTTGAATTTGCTCCTTAAAGCTTTTGAATCCTTCGAATCCATAAAATTCAAATATATGGATACCAACTTCTTTGTAAAAAAAATAACCGATTGCGTATCCAATAATACCACCAATGACAGAGGACAAAGTCGCAATAGTTGCTATTTGAACCCATCGTCTTTTCTGGGCTAAGGTCATTGGAATAATCATTACATCAGGGGGTATTGGAAAAAAAATACTCTCGATTATGCAAATAAATGATAAAAAAAACTTTGCACTTTTATGTGCAGCTAAAGCCACTGTTTTTTTAAACAAATCTTTAAACATATTTATTAAGAAATATAATAGATATACAATAAAAAAAACTATAAAATAGTTATCAAGAAAGGGGCGAATGGCGGAATTGGTAGACGCAGCGGACTCAAAATCCGCCGGGAAACCTTAAGGGTTCGACTCCCTTTTCGCCCACCAAAAAATGGATTATAGCAACTTGGATAATTTGTATGAACTCTTTGAATTACAAAGTAAAAATTATAACAAAAAAAAATTCTTACATTCAATAAATGCGGATAAATCTTTAAATACTTTTAGCTGGAAAGATGTATTAGAGAAAACAATATTGATATCTAACTTCCTTAGAAATCAAGGAGTTGTAAAAGGTGATAGAGTAATGCTGGTTTCCGAGGGAAGACCCGAATGGATGATTAGCGACTTGTCAATATTAAGAACAGGGGCTGTAACTGTACCCAACTATACCACTTACACTCAAAAAGATTTTGAATTTGTGTTGAATGATTGTCGACCAAAAGGGCTTATAGTTTCAAATTATAAATTATATAAAATAATTATAGATGCTTCAAAAAAAATAAACTTTAATTTTGAGTTTATATTAAGTTTTGATGAAATTAATAATATTATGAATTTAAAGAAAATTGATNTTAAGGAAGATAAGGTAGTTAATAACNGCAGGAGATTGGACCCGGCATGNATTATTTATACATCAGGTACTCAAGGCAATCCAAAAGGTGTCATTTTAAGCCATGGTGGTATTTTAGCAAATTGTGAGGACTCAAAAAATTTAGTACAAAAACTNAAAATAAATAATCCAAGATTTTTAACATGGTTACCATTATCACATTCTTATGAGCATACGGTTCAGTTTGTACAAATCTCATTAGGTGCAAAAGTTTATTATTCTCCATTAATAGAGAAACTATTGGAAAATATAAAAATCGCAAAACCGCATGTTCTAACAGCNGTACCAAGATTTTATAATAATCTTTATAACAAAATGCTAAATACAGCAAAAAAATCTTCAAAAATAAAAAAGTTATTATTTTTTAAAACTTTAAAATTGGGAGAAAAAAGATTTATTGGAAATCAATTATCATCAATAGAAAAGATCATTAATAAAATACTCGATATTTTGGTACGAAAAAAAGTTATTAATAATTTCGGCGGGAATCTTAGAGCTTTTGTATCCGGGGGAGGTCCGCTAGATAAAAACGTAGGTACGTTTTTAAATGCTTTGGGATTAAAAACCTTACAAGGTTATGGTCTTACAGAAACATCACCTGTTGTTTCTTGTAATCCAGTAAATAAAATAAAAATTGATACAGTTGGAATTATTTTTTCAAACAACAAAGTTAAAATAGCTGATGATGGAGAAATATTAGTAAAAGGAGAAAATGTTATGCTGGGGTATTGGAATAATGATACCGCAACAAATGAAGTTATAAAGAATGGATGGTTACACACNGGTGACATTGGAGAAATAGATCATGATGGTTATTTAAAAATTACAGANAGAAAAAAAGATATTATCGTGAGTGTAGGTGGAGATAACATATCTCCTTCAAAAATAGAAAATCTTTTATGTTTAAATGATGAAATCGAGCAAGCTTATGTTGATGGTGATAATNAAAAATTTTTAGTATGCTTATTAGTTTTAAATAAAAACTTTAAAAGAGATGATAAAAAAATAAAATCTATAATAGATGAAACAAATAAAGAACTTACGCAAATTGAAAAAATAAAAAAATTTGATGTNATAAAGGATGAATTTACGATAAGTAATGAATTATTAACACCAACAATGAAAATTAGGCGTCACAAAATTAAATTAAAATATAAAAAAATTTTAGAAAATTTTTATAAATATTAATTAAAAACATTGAAAACATTAACTTTTTTAACTAATTATTTTTTTTTAATTTAAACTTTCAATTGAAAAAAAAATTTTAGATTTTATTTCAAATTTTAAACGTTTGACATTAATAACGAATTAGTTTTTAAGTTTATAATTAACGAATCACATAATTATTTATGTGATGCTCCAAACTTTTAAAGGGAGGAACGGAGATGGCTAAACGAAGAAAAAAAGCTAAAAAAGCTAANAAAGCTAAGAAAGCTAAAAAANGTAAAAAGAAAGCTAAAAAAAGAAAGAAAAGAAGATAGTAATTTAGTTAATTTTTACTTTTTAGAAAAAAACGCTCTTCTAATTTGGAAGGGCGTTTTTTTTTTATGTTTGATTATTAGTGTTTTCTTCTATTTTTTTACCTAAAGATTTATTCAGTTTTATTTTACCTTCTTCTTCAGATATTTTCATAACAATAGACACTTCACCAAGGAGTCGATCATATGCCTTTTCAAATAATTGACGCTCACTGTAAGACTGATCAATAGGCATATCAGTGTTTTTGTTTAGATCTCTGACGACTTCGGCAATCTGATATATATCTCCAGAATTAATTTTTTGTTCGTATTCAGCTGCCCGTCTACTCCACATTGTTCTTTTAATTTTGGCCTTACCTTTTAATATGGTTAGAGCTTTGTTGACCTGGTTTGAACTAGACANAGGTCTCAAATGTTGCTGNTGATTTGTGGGGATAGTAAGATTTAGACGATCCTTTGTGATTTCTATTTTATATACACTTACATCAATGTTGGCAATATTGAGCTTATCGATTGAAATGATTTGGCCAATTCCATGCTTAGGATAAATTACATAATCTTTTACTTTGTAAATTCTTTTTTCACTTTCTTGCTTTTTAATTTTTTTTATTTCAATAATGTCGTTTTGTTGACCGGATTTTATAGTTAAAGGCTGAGGAGCTTTTTTTTCTAAAACATTCTTTTTAAGATTGTTCGTTTTTNCTTTTAAATTTTTTTTTACTACTTTTTTTTTGAGAATTTTCTTAGCAGATTTCTTGGCTGACTTATTTTTTTTAATGTTTTTTTTAGGATTTACTTTTTTCTTTTTTGGCATAAGTGCAGTGAGTTATATTATTAATACACACTTTTCAATCTTAATTGTATTAGTGAAATTATTTTTTTTCAAAATACTTATTAAATTTGTCTTTTTCTTCTTTATATTTTTCCCAATTTGACATTGGTTCTTTCTTTTTTGAGATATTTGGCCATTTTAAAGAATATTCTTTATTCACCAATAACATTTCTTCAGTATTAGGATTTGTATCGGGTTCAATTGCATCAATCGGACACTCAGGTTCACAAACCCCACAATCAATACATTCATCTGGATTTATAACCAACATATTTTCACCCTCATAAAAACAGTCAACTGGACAAACTTCTACACAATCTGTNAACTTACATTTGATACATTTTTCATTAACTATATATGTCATTTTTAACCTTTAATTTAATTTCCCCTACATCCCTATTTTCTACGTAAATTAATCCAGAAACTTTTCTAATTAATCGATCTTCAAAATTACAAAGTTGGNGNTCTGAGTATATTATTTTACACATGATTTCAATAATTTCTAATCTATTTTTATAATCAAGTTTTTTTATTTCTTTGGTCATATTAATAATTTCAACACTATCTTTTTCTTTAATTTCACAATATCTAACAAGTTCTATGATGTATTCTTTATCTTTTCCTATTTTTAAAAAATATTCTTTTATCAACTTTTTTTCTTGATCTTCATATATTTCATCTACTCTAGCTGCGTGAATAAGAAGCATACATATTGCTTTGTCAATATTATCAAAATTATTTTTCTTATTTTGCTTTTTAAAAAACATTAAATTAAACCTTTAATTTTTGTAAAATTGAGAAAACATTATCTTTTATTTTTTTATTATTTTTCCTTATTTTTTTGGGAATAAATCTAAATTCCAAATTATCTTTACTATTAATTTTTTGATATCCCAAGAATTTAATGAAACTAGTAAAATTTTCTTTATTACAGCCTAATAAATTCAAAATTTTAGAGTCTAATTTAAATTTATAGTTTTTGGATCTTGATATGATCTCTAAAAATAGCCTCTCTAAAATATCTATCCTAATNATAAATTTACCAAAAGTCTCAAATCCACATATTAGTAAAAATTCCTTATTTTTATTNTGAAAATTGATTAAGAAATTTAATCCAAATTTTGGATAGATTAAATTTTTGGAATTGTAGTAGCATTTCCATAAAATGCTTTTAAATTTTATTGCATTTGGCCTTATCATCCTTGGTTGGTAAATATGATATTTTCCTATTTTGATTCCATTTTTTCTTAATTTGAATCTCTCTTCTTTTGTAAGATTATCAACTAGNTCGCTTGCTTTATCTCTCTTTAAAACTCCATTATGCTCAAATAGCTGATAAGCCAGGCCTCTTGCAAATGAATTTTTAAATATAGCTTTTTCTATCGATATTAAATCGTGTAAATTATCTTTTTTCTTAATCTCGATCCAAACTTCGATGGCAACTTTAAGTTTGGTATATTGATCTTCAGTAATGGTATCGTCAGCATGAATTTTGANCTGAGGGTTAAGATAGTTTTTTCCGGGTCTAAGTTCTGCAATCCGAATTCCATCCCAATATATTTTGTAATCATCTCTTAGTTCTAAGGAGTTAGAATTATTAACTATATGGTTAATTCTTTTATTTAATTCTTGCTGAGCACCTGACCTTGCAGCTTTCTTTAAGGATTTTATATCAGTATCAAGATTAGATTTTGAATAGTTCAATTCTATTTTTAAACCATTTATTTTACCAATAAAATGATCGTTGATATAAATTTTATTTTCTTCAATAATTTTTGTATTTAATTGTATATCCTGCTTTAAGCCTTTTGATAAAACACTAATTCTTTTGTCTACAAAACTTTTTGATAATTCTTCATGCAGTTTTTCTGACAATTTATCTTCTATATCCTTTGTTTTCTCAATCCAATAATCGGCATTCTCTACCCAATTACTTTTATTTGATACATAGGCCCAAGTTCTCACGTAAGATATCCTATTGGCAAGAGAATCTATGTTACCTTCATAATTATCTAAATTACTCAGTTGCTGCTTCATCCAACTATTATTAATTTTTCCATTTTTAGAAGAGAGAAAAGAAAAAACTTTATATATTACGTCTGTATGTTCATTGTATGAGCTTTTAGTAAAATCTGGGATCTGACAACATTCCCATAATAACTTAACATTCCTTTTATTATTTTTGAAATTTAAATTTGGATTTTCACTTATCAAATATCTAAAAGTACTTTCGTCTATTAAGTCTTTATTTCTNGACAACACTTGATCCATTGGCTTTTTGTTTAAGCTATTAATAAGATTAGCACTTGAGGAGAAATCAAGTTCGTTATTTCTCCAATAAATGTTCAGAACATCATCGTATTTGTGGTTTTCAACTTTATCAATTTGTTCATCAGTTAATTTTTCACAATCTCCTGTTGTCCCAAATGATCCATTGTTCATGTATCTTCCTGCACGTCCACTTATTTGTCCTATTTCAATATCCCTTAGGTTTCTAATTTGTTTACCGTCATATTTTTTTAATCCACTAAAATATATATTATCTATATCCATATTGATGCCCATACCAATAGCATCAGTTGCGATTAAAAAATCTACATCACCAGATTGATAAATCTCAACCTGAGAATTTCTGGTTTTAGGACTCAAAGATCCCATGACAACAGCTGCACCACCTTTTTGTCGTCTCACAAATTCAGCTAAAGCGTAAATATCATCGACAGAAAATGCAATTATTGCACTTCTAGGCTTTATGCGAGATATTTTTTTAAAACCGGAATATGTCAGCTTTGACAATCGATCTCTATAAATAAATTCTGTTTCCGGAACCAAATAAGAAATAAGAGTTTTGATTATATCAGATCCTAAAAACATTGTTAATTTATCACCACGAAAAGTTAAAAGTCTCTCAGTAAAAATGTGGCCCCTTTCCGGATCTGCACACATTTGTATTTCATCAATTGCTACAAAATCAAAGTTGATATCTTGTGGCATAGACTCAACAGTACAAAGATAAAAGTCTGCTGTTGGTGGAATTATTTTTTCTTCACCTGTAACTAGAGCCACACGCTCACTTCCAACTTTTTCGACAACTTTATCATAGACTTCTCTTGCTAATAATCTTAGCGGAAATCCAATAACTCCACTTTCAAATTCAAGCATTCTTTCAATTGCTAAAAAAGTTTTACCTGTATTTGTTGGTCCTAGAATTGCTAAAATTTTAGATGTAGTTTCTTGTGCCATTATAATTTTGACCTACTATATTTAGATAATACTCTAGAACAAACTATGGATAAAAAGCGACCGAATCAACCCTTAAAATGTTCTCATTATTTAAAAAGGTCTCTTGATAGAAGATAATTTTAGAGATTTTTTTGCCAATTTAGCAATCAAAGTATTTATTTTCATTCGTACTACTTTTTTAGATGGACCATATGCGTGTATACAATTAGTTTTATTTAAAGCAATTGCAACGTGACCTTTCCAAAATAACAAATCCCCCCTTTTTATTTGATTTTTGAAAACTGATTTTTTAAAAAAAATTTCTTGTTTTTTACTATCACGTGGGCAGCTAATTAGTTTATTTTTCATTAATTCTTGAACTAGACCCGAGCAATCTATCCCATCACTTGTATTACCACCCCATAAATACTTAGTTTTTTGAAATATTTTGATATTTTGTAGAAAATTATTATTTTTAATTTTTTTAAAAGATATTAAATCAGAATTTTTAATCCAGCCTATATTACTCTGAGATAAATTTTTACCAATATATGAAATATAAATCTTTGAGTTAAAGTATAGAAATTTTTTAGTTTTAGATCTTAAATTATTCGTTTTATATATATAAGCCTTATTTGTGTTAATTAAATAATTATTATTTATGCAACCTTTTTTCATATTGGATTTTTTGACATATCCAAAATATCTATCGTATTGTGTAAAGCCATAATAAAAGTCCTCATACTCCTCTGACATAATAAATATTTCACCAAAGATTAATTCTTTTAAATGTTCAGACTTAAGACTTGGCTCTTTGAAAAGAGTAGACTTCTTTGCTTTGCAGTAAAAAAATTTACTCATTAGTTTGCAAACTTGTCCTTTGTATTACTAAAATTGAAATGTAAGGTAAAAAAAAGGTAATTAAAATAACAAAAAATATTAGCATACCAAGCTCATCATAGTTTGAATTTATTAATATATTTTGATTGATTTTATCTTTTACCTCTCGAGTAACGGTAAATATTTGGTTTAAATATTTTGTAAATAAATTACTTGCACTCAACGCTAAGTTTGTAAAAGATGCAAAAACTGCAAAAAAAGTTGCCTTGAGATTTGATGGGGCATTTTTTGCTATCCAGGCTAACATAGGTATCATAGCCACTTGACCCAAAGGCGACTCTAATGCTGTATTTATTAGGGCAATAAACTTAGCATCAACTACCTCATTAGTAATATCTGAAGTCCACTCATGAAAACCATAATACATTGCCAGACTTGGAAGTAGCAAAATCGCATTTAAAAAAGATAAATAAATGATTATTTTAGATATCGTATTTTCATACATAAATTTACGAAATATAATTATACCTGTCATTGTTAATAGAGAGCTGATAAGTGACAATAACGAGAAAAACTGTTGGTCAAAACCTAAGATATCTATTTCAAACCAACCCATTCCAGCTCCTACACCTGGAACTGCCCTGAACATAAATACAATTATGGCTGTTCCAATAATTGTATTCTTAATTGTTGGCGATATCTTTTTTAACAGATTTTTCATTAAATAAATTACAATGATTAATGACCCAAAAAAAACTATTTCTTGAGACATTGGGTGATTTAGGAGTCCAACTGTTACAACAAAAATCACAAATATTAAGCTACCAAAAATTATTGTATAATCTGGTTTTATTAGACTAAACTTTAATTTATTTTTAAAAATAAATTTAGATAAAAAAATACCTGATATTGATATTAAAGGTATTGCTAACGCATAAAGATAAATATTTGAGTACACCACAATTTTCTGTTGTTCTTCTAAAGTGGAAGCATCTCTAAAAAAATAAATATTTGCTGCAGCAACTAAAACTGTGCCGCCTATAATTGAGAACCTACCAAATGTTTGCATAGTTGTATGCATAGCTTTGATCTCTTTGTCAGAATATTTTCTTTTGTTTCTGTCAACTTCTGGAACTGCTTCAACTGTCATTGCATCGGCAACTACGTCCTGAAGAACATAACCAATAGGAGATAAAATGACACTTAATACAAACCACTTTTCAGCAGACATGTATTGAACCATTAAATCCGTATTAGAAATTAGAAAATACATTATCAAAAGACTAATAGAGATTAGAGCTGCCCCGATATAAATTAAAATATTTTTTTTATTCCAAATAAGGTCAACCATATGGCCCAATGGCATTTTCAAAGCCCAGGGTATCCCTGCCCAAAAACCGAGACCAGCGAGAAAGGCTGCAGAGATGTTAAGATAATCTTTTATAAAAAAAATCCCAACTATTCCTGTTATACTTGATACACCTGCTGCTAGATAGATTAGCAATGGTGGCAAAAATGACATTTTAAAATGTTGCTTTAAATCTAGAAACACTGGGTTTAAAAAAAAACTATAAATTAATGAATTTTTCACGCAATATCTCTTTAAAAAATCCAATATAGGATTTAATTATTTCGGTTACAAGTTCTAAACTTTCATAAATATTTTTTGTATTTGGAAATTTTTGGATAACTTCAAATTGAAAGTTGATTGAAATTTTGTAAATTATAAAAAAAACTAATAAAAATATTAAAGTATATTTTAAAAGTTTAGTATCTGTATTTTTATATTTAATTTTATTACCAATATTTAGTTTAGAGGGATTAATATTTTGGAGAATATCTAATTTTCTATTTTTTGATTCTATTGTATCTAATTTAAGGGACCATTCCTGATTGCAAATTTCACACTTAACATTATGACCGGAAACTATGATCTCATCTTTGGGTATTTTAAACTTGTATTTCTTACATTTGCATTGAATAATCATATAAACTTATTAATTATAATTTAAAATTTAATGCAAGTAATATCAAACATTGATCATTTAATATTAATACAGGTAATTTTGATTTTTTTAGTAGGCGGTGCCGTTAAAGGCTTGATTGGAGTGGGGCTGCCTACAGTTACTTTGACACTCTTAAGTTTTATTTTTGATATCAAAGAGTCTATATCAATTATTTTATTACCAGTAATAATAACGAATTTGTATCAAATGCTGAATGGTAAGCATTTAAAACAAATTATAGATGATACCAAGATTTTTCAAATTTCAGCTGTACCAACGGTATTTCTTGGGTTTTATTTTTTACTTCTATTAAAATCAGATACAATTTTACTTATTTTGGCAATAGTATTAATTTATAATTCTTTTTTAGGACTACTTAAATACGAAATTAAATTTAAAAATTATAAATCTAAATATTATCAAATTTTTATTGGTGGTTTAACAGGAACAGTTACTGGAATTTCAGGAATATACACAATGCCATTTATTTTTCTTTTACAATCTTTGCAATATCCAAAAAATAAAGCTATTCAATTAATGGGTCTTACATTTTTCCTTTTTGCATGTACGCAGTTTCTATTATTCATTTTGTATGATTTAATTAGCTTCAAAATATTAGCTCTTTCGTCCATTGCATGTATTCCAATTTTATTAGGAGTTTATTTAGGAACGGTACTTAGAAGAAATATAAGTGAAAATATATTTAAAATGTTATTTAATTTGATGTTAGTTTTTATGGGAATTTTGCTAATAATAAAAACTATTTTTTAGTTTTTAATTTCTTTTTATAATCTTCAAGTTCTTTTTTAGTAATTTTACCATCATTATTAGCATCAATTTTTTTTGCTAATTCTTGAGATTTTTTCTTTAATTTTTTGGTTCTTTCTTGTCTTGCTTTTAAAACTTTTTTTCTCCAGGCCTTATTCTCTTTAACATCAATTTTTTGATCTTTATTTGTATCTATTTGATCAAATCTCTTTTCTAAAATTTTAAGATTAGTATCTAGGAATTTTTTTTTTGTTATACTTTTGAATTCAGCATGAGACTCAAAACCTAAAAAAAATGTTAAAATTAACACGTATTGAATTGTCTTCATGCGCGTTCGTACCATTGCTATTGCTTTGTGTAAAATTTTATTTAACTTTATTTAAATAAATTATTATAAAAATTACAGGAAGACCCAAAATGGCAGTAAATATAAAAAAAATTGGGTAATTAAGAACATCAACAATAGCACCAGAATATCCTGCAATTAATTTAGGTATAAATAGCATCAAAGAACTAAAAAGAGCATATTGTGTGGCGGTAAAGCGGATCGATGTCAAAGAAGATAAATAAACTACAAATGCTGCCCCTGCAAAACCACTTGCTAGATTGTCAGCAATAATAATGGTAGCTAAATAAACTAAGTTATTTTCAGCAATTGCAAGAAAAGCAAAGAATACATTTGTTAACGATGCGGTTATAGCTCCGATCAGCAAACTTTTATAAGTTCCAAATTTCATTGCAAAAATTCCACCAAAAAAACCACCAAAAATTGTGGCAATAAGTCCAAAGAATTTTGAAAATGTTGCTATATCACTTATTAAGTAACCTTTTTCTAAATAAAAAATATTAGCCATGACACCCATTACAACGTCAGCTATTCTATAAAGGCCTATAAGCAGCAAAATTATTATTGCAATTTTTTTATATCTAACAAAAAAATTAGTAATAGGCTTAATAAATATCTCTCTAGACTGTTTCTTGGGTAAAAATTTAATTTTTTCAAGAATATAAAGCGCAAAAATAGAGAATATAAAACTTAATAATATTTTAATTATATTTAAAATAAATATAAAAATATAATTTAAATTATTAATTTTTGGAAAATTAAAAAATATAATAAAAAAAATTATAATTGATAATATTGTGGAAAAAGTAAACTTTACTTGGTTTAACCAATTTGTTTTATTTTTATTTTTAATATTTGGTTCTTTTGAGAGCAAAGTACATATTAGTCCCACTGACATAAACAAACTTATAATCTGATAAACTTGTTTCCATACATCTTGTTGATAAGTTTCGCTACCCAGATAAGATGCCAGCCAAAGGCTACCAGCACCAGAAACAATCATTGCTACCCTATACCCCGCTAAATACATTGATGAAAGTGGTCCCTGCTTTTTTTCAGGAGCAGACTCAATTCTAAATGCGTCAATTACAATATCTTGAGTTGCACTAAAAAAGGCTATTAAAACAATAGATAAAGCCATAAATTTTAAATTGCCTTGTGGGTTAGAGTATGAAGCTAAAATAATTGATAGAAGAATTAGAATTTGAGTAATAAATAACCAGCTTTTTCTGTGTCCGATTTTATTTAAAAATGGAATTTGAAATTTATCAACTATAGGACTCCATAAAAATTTAAAAGAATAAGCAAATCCCGCCCAGCTAAACAATGTAACAGTGCTTCTTTCAATACCAGCTTTTACTAACCATACGGATAAAGTAGAAAAAACAAGCATGATAGGTAAACCAGCAGAAAATCCTAAACCTGCCATGAGTATATTTTCTTTTTTTAAGAATATATTTAACTCTTTAATCATTAATAAAATTTTATTAGGTTTTTATAATGTTGTAATTATTTTACAGGTATAGGTGTATCGCTTTTACTATTCATATAAGCAATAACATTTGCTCTATCTTTATCTTTTTTTAAACCAATAAAACCCATCTTAGTTCCTTTAATGTATTTCATAGGTTTATGAAGAAAGCCATTCAATTCCTCAAAAGACCAATTTTTTCCATATTTAGCCATTGCAGTAGAATATTTAAAACCTTGCACACCACCAATTTTACGATTTACAACACCCCACAGAGCTGGCCCTATTTTATTTGCGCCACCTTTATCAATACTGTGACAAGCCGCACATTTTTTAAATACTTTAGCACCAGATTCAATAGATGCTGAGGCTAACAAAGGTTTTATGGAAGCTAATTTTTCTTCAATTTTGACTTTTTCATTTGTTGTTTTAGTATTATCTGCAACTCCTTCAATTTTATAAGCAGATTTTTTTGGTTTATCTACTTTATATACGAAATTGCCTATTTCCTTGATACCAATAAACAGTAAAGCAGTAACCAGCACTGCAGCAGCTATTTTGTTAAATTCAAAACTATCCATTTCTTAATATTTAAATTCATATATTATTTTTTTAGAGATTTAGAGTATAAAATAAAGTAACAGTTGTCGCACTCGATGAATAAAACTGCTATAATCATACCCAGTCATTTAGCAGCTAAAAGGCTGCCAAATAAACCATTATTAAAGATAAATAATAAATCTATGATACTGCATGTCTGGGAACGTGCAAATAAATCAAATGTGAAGGATATATTTGTTGCAACCGCAGATGAGGATATAGAGGAAGAAATAAAGCGAAATGGTGGAAATGTTATTATCACAGGGAAACATCATAGTACTGGTAGCGATAGAATTTATGAAGCATTCGAAAAGCTAAATCTAGATTATGAAATAATAATCAATGTGCAGGGTGACATGCCAAACATAAATCCCGAAACTATCAATATGATTAATAATTTTATGATTTCAAATACAAACGTACCCGTAGCTACAGTTGCAAGCAAATTGAATGAAGATGAAATAAATGACAAAAATGTTGTCAAAGCAGTCACGATAAATAATTTAGAAAAAAATAAATTTTCAAAAGCTTTTGATTTTGTCAGGTCAATTACCAATGAACAATTTTACTATCATCACATTGGACTTTATGGATACAAGAGTAGTGCTTTATCTAAATTTGTAAAATTGGAGAAAACTCATAACGAAAAAAATAGAAGCCTTGAACAAATGAGATTTATTGACCATAATATTGAT
>NYVZ01000022.1 GCA_002684895.1 Pelagibacteraceae bacterium | reverse complement strand
ACGTTGAAAACTTTATCACTGTGACGGTAGTGTGACTAGATCAAAGTTTTTTGATTGATTTCGTTGGAAACAATTATCTATTTAAAGTTTTATTCTTGATTTGTAATCAATAGGTACGCTGTTGTCAGCTGATCTTTTGATTAGCACTTTTCCAGTCATCAAGAAATATTTTAAGCCCTTTGTCTGTAAGCTCATGTTTATACATTTCATGAAAAACTTTAGCAGGAATAGTTGCAATATCAGATCCAGCTTTCGCAACTTCTTTCACATGATCTATATTTCGGATTGAGGCGGACAAGATTTCCGTTTTTAAATATTTATAATTATCAAAAACCTTTCTAATATCTTTAATTAAATTGACTCCGTTTTCGCCAATATCATCTAATCGTCCAATAAATGGAGATACAAAAGTCGCGCCACATTTTGCTGCCATTAAAGCTTGAGTAACAGAAAAGCATAAAGTAACGTTTGTTTTCACCTTTTTCTTTGAGAGTTCAGAGCATGCTTTGAGACCCTCGTAAGTCAAAGGCAATTTAATAACAATGTTTTTGGCTATTTTTTTTAAAACTTTTGCCTCTTTAAGCATTCCAGCACAATCTTCAGCTGTAACTTCAGCACTAACTGGACCCTTTATCTCTTTACATATTTCTTTGAGGATTGTTTTTATATCTTTATTTTGTTTTGCAATTAATGATGGATTTGTTGTAATTCCATCCACTAATGATGTCCTGTTAATTTCTTTGATTTCTTTAATATCTGAAGAGTCAATGTATATTTTCATAACTAAAATTTATAATTTTTTATAAAATTTACAAATTTATTATGCTAGTAGATGTTTTATTACCATTGAATTTTGACCATAGTTTTACATATGAATCAAATAAAAAACTGAAAATTGGTAATTTAGTATTAGTATCCTTTAAAAATAAAGAAATTGTGGGTGTAATTTGGGATTTAAATCCAAAGCCACTAAAAAAAAATATAAAAATTAAAAACATTATTCAAGTTTTAGATTTACCGAATTTAGCAAAAAGTAAAATCAGTTTTATAGATAAAATGGCAAATTATAATCTAGTAAACAAAGGCATGGTTTTAAATTTGTTTTTATACAAAAAAGGTTTTAGTAGTTTCAATAAAGGTTTAAAAAAAGTTACTGATTTCACAGAATTCAATCCAAAGATAGATAATGATAAAAAGTTAAATGATGAACAAAATAATGTTTTAAAATGCATTGAAGAGAAAGTAAGTCTTAATCATTATTCAACAAGCTTACTTCAAGGCATTCCGGGTTCTGGAAAAACACATGTTTATTTTGAAATCATTAAGAAGGCACTTAAAGAAGAGTGTCAGGTTTTGGTTTTACTGCCCGAAAAAGGACTTAGCGAACAAATAGCTAAAAGATTTAAAAATTTCTTTAATTGCGAACCAGCAATATGGCATTCAGGAATAAAAGATAAAATAAAAAAGAAAGTTTGGAAAGGTGTAATTAGTAATAAAATTAAACTTATTTTAGGAGCAAGATCAGCTTTATTTCTACCGTTTCAAAAATTAAAATTGATTGTTATCGATGAAGAACACGACTCTTCCTACAAACAAGATGAGGGCTTACCTTTTAGTGCTAGAGATATGGCAATACTTCAAGCATCTATTGAAAAGTTTCCTATTTTTTTAGTTAGTGCAACACCTTCTGTTGAGTCATTTTACAANGCTCAGAACAAAAAATACAATTATTACTGTTTACAAAATCGGTTTAATCAGTCTGATATTCCAGAAATTNAAACTATAAAATTAAAAAAAGAAAATACTTCAGAAAATAATTTTATTTCAGAATTAGTTACTCAAGAAGTTAAAAATTATCTCAAAGGTGGTGATCAGGTATTAATTTTTCTAAATCGCAGAGGACATTCAACTTTTATTTTTTGTTATAATTGTATGCAAAGATTAGAATGTCCGAAATGTTCCGTTGGTTTAGTTTACCACAAAAAAAATAATATTGCGGTATGTCACTATTGCAGTCATACAACCCAACTTCAAAGAAAGTGTCAAAATAATCAAATGTGTAAATTTAAGTTTTATGGGGCAGGTTTAGAAAAAATTTTTGAGGAGATTCAAATTAAATTCAAAGGTTATAATGCAGATATACTTTCAAGTGACCTAACAGATTATGATAAATTTCAACAACAATTACAAAGTATTGAAAATAATAAAACTAAAATTATTGTAGCTACCCAGATTATTTCTAAAGGTTTTAATTTTAAAAATTTAAATTGCATAGTGGCTGTTAATTGTGACTCTGCCTTTTTAGGAAATGATATTCGAGCATCAGAAAAAAATTATCAACTATTATATCAGTTAGCTGGAAGGGCTGGAAGATTTAATAAAAAGTCAAAAATTTTTTTACAAACATTTGATGATAANAATAGCATTTTCAACTCCTTAAAAAAATTTAATTCAAATGATTTCTATAAAAATGAGATTAATTTTAGGAAACAATCTAAACTTCCTCCATTTTACAAATTTATATCTATTGTNGTATCTGGAAAGAATAGTTTTCATGCTCAAAAATTTGCTGTTACATTAAAAAACTCTCTACCCAGAAATGAGTATATAGAGTCATATGGACCAGTAAGTGCTGCAATCTCGAAAATTAAATCTGATTATAGGTTCCGAATACTTATCAAATACAACCCTAAAGTTACACCTCAGACCCAAATTAAAAAAAAACTTAAAGTGTTGCAGTTACCTAACAATTTGAAACTTCAAATAGATGTTGATCCTATAAATTTCTATTAATTATGACATCTTGTCCACCATATCTCACTTGATATGACTATGCCCTAGTGGTAGTTATCTGCCGGAATAGAGGATAATTTTGAAACAAAATACTCGCAATTTTTCAGATGCTGCTGGCCGGTACGCATTATCTTTGTTCGAAATTAGCAAAGAAAAAAATATATTAGAAGAAATTGAATTAAATATTAAATTTGTAGATCAAGCCTTAAATAAATCAGAAGATTTTAAAAAATTTGTTACAAATCCAACCATAAGTAAAAATGACAGAT
The DNA here is from genome assembly GCA_002684895.1 of Pelagibacteraceae bacterium. Classification (GTDB taxonomy): domain Bacteria; phylum Pseudomonadota; class Alphaproteobacteria; order Pelagibacterales; family Pelagibacteraceae; genus HIMB114. The sequence goes on along the minus strand of NYVZ01000022.1, from coordinate 5,979 downwards.
TAAACGTTATAGAAGAAATAGGGAAAAAAAATAATTTTAATATTTTCTTCATAAATTTTTTAAAAATCCTAATTGAAAAACACCGATTTTTTTTCTTAGGAAAAATTATTAGTTATTTTAATGATATTTTATGTGATTTCAGAGGTGAACTTAAAGCTATTGTTTCAATGCCTTCTAAAATGTCAGAGATACAAATTAAAGAAATTGAAAGCATGTTAAATAAAATTCTTAAAAAGCAAATTAATTTAAATTTTAAACATGATCCAAGTTTAATTTCAGGAGCAAAATTACAGATCGGAAGCTTAATGATAGATGATACTGTCAAATCAAAATTCAACAAAATATTAAATAACTTATAGGAGAAAAAATGGATATTAACCCCTCTGAAATAACAAAGGTAATCAAGGATCAGATAGAAAATTTTGGAAAAGATGCTGAAGTATCTGAGGTTGGGCAAGTTCTTTCTGTCGGTGACGGAATTGCAAGAATTTATGGTTTAGATAATGTTGAAGCAGGTGAGATGGTTGAATTTTCTGAAGGGACAAAAGGTATGGCCCTTAATCTTGAAACNGATAACGTTGGTGTAGTTATATTTGGTGATGACTCTCATATTAAAGAAGGAGATATTGTAAAAAGAACTGGAGAAATTGTTGATGTTCCAGTAGGAAAAGAACTTTTAGGTCGTGTAGTTGATGGACTAGGGAATCCTATTGATGGCAAGGGTCCAATTAACTCTAAAGAAAAGAAAAGAGTAGAGGTTAAAGCACCAGGAATTATTCCAAGAAAATCAGTGAATGAACCCATGCAAACAGGTTTAAAAGCTATAGATAGTTTAATCCCAATTGGTAGGGGCCAGAGAGAATTAATTATTGGAGACCGACAAACAGGTAAAACTGCAATTGCAATTGATACGATTATTAATCAAAAAGAAATAAATAAATCTAATGATGAGTCAAAAAAATTATACTGTGTTTACGTTGCAATTGGTCAAAAAAGATCAACAGTTGCTCAAATAGTAAAAACTTTAGAAGAAGCTGGTGCTATGGAATACTCAATTGTTGTAGCAGCAACTGCATCTGACCCTGCTCCTCTACAGTTTTTAGCTCCTTATACAGGATGTGCGATGGGTGAATTTTTCAGAGATAATGGTATGCACGGTTTAATAGTTTACGATGATTTATCAAAACAAGCTGTAGCATATAGACAAATGTCTTTATTATTAAGAAGGCCCCCAGGAAGAGAAGCTTTTCCAGGAGATGTTTTTTACTTGCATAGTAGGCTGCTAGAGCGCGCAGCAAAGTTAAATGATGAAAATGGTGGCGGTTCATTAACTGCACTTCCTATTATTGAGACACAAGCGAGTGATGTTTCTGCTTACATCCCAACAAATGTTATTTCTATTACTGATGGTCAAATATTTTTAGAAACTGAATTATTCTTTCAAGGCGTTAGACCCGCTGTTAATGTTGGTATTTCAGTATCAAGAGTTGGTTCTGCAGCACAAATCAAGGCGATGAAGCAGGTTGCGGGTACAATTAAACTTGAGCTTGCTCAGTATCGAGAAATGGCGGCTTTTGCTCAATTTGGATCTGATTTAGATGCTTCAACACAGCAACTTTTGAAGAGAGGTTCAAAATTAACAGAATTATTAAAACAAGGTCAATATTCCCCATTAAAAGTTGAAGAGCAGGTAGTTACAATATTTGCNGGAGTTAAAGGATATCTTGACGATATTGATAATTCAAAAATTAAAAATTTTGAAGATCAACTATTANGTTCAATNAAATCTCAATCTCCAGATATTTTAAAAAATATTGTTTTATCTGGAAAATTAGATGAAACAAATGAAAAAAAATTAAAAGATTTTATTACTAATTTTAAAAAGGAGTTTTTNAATTAAAAGATGCCAAGCTTAAAAGACCTTAGAAATCGAATAACTAGCGTTAAGTCTACTCAAAAAATAACAAAGGCTATGAAGATGGTTGCTGCTGCGAAGNTAAGAAAAGCACAGGAAAATGCTGAAAANGGAAGAGCCTATTCAAAAAAAATGAATAATATTATTAGTAATCTTAAACAATCAATTGCAGATGTGTCNTCTGCGCCAAAANTATTGGTAGGAACTAATAANAGTGAAGTACATTTATGTATTGTAATAACTGCTGACAGAGGTCTTTGTGGTGGGTTTAATACAAATATTGTTAAAAAGGCTAAAGAATATTTTAATCATATATTAGACGCTAATAAAAAATTAAAGATTATTACCGTAGGTTCTAAAGGTGATGACCAAATTAAAAGAAATTTTAAAAATAATATAGTAGAAAAAATTTCTCATAAAAGTGTAAAAAATATTTCTTTAAATGAAGCTTCAGAATTGACTAGTAAAATAATAGCTATGTTCGAAAATAACGAATTTGATGTATGTACAATTTTCTATAATAAATTTAGGTCGGTTATTTCTCAAGAACCTCAAGCACAGCAAATTATTCCTGTAGAAAATTCAGACATGGATGTCGAGAATACTGAAGGTGAGGATCAATATGAATTTGAACCTGATGAGAATGAGATTTTAGAGTATCTTTTGCCTCAAAATATTACCACTCAATTATATAAAGCATTTTTAGAAAACGCAGCAAGTGAACAAGGATCAAGAATGTCAGCTATGGATAATGCGACTAGAAATGCTGGAGACTTAATAGACAAGTTAACAATAAATTATAACAGAAGTAGACAGGCCGTAATTACCAGTGAGTTGATTGAGATTATTTCTGGTGCGGAGTCACTATAAAGGAGAAAAATGCAAAATAAATTTGGAGTTATAACACAAGTTATCGGAGCGGTAGTAGATGTAAAATTTGAAGAAAATTTGCCCGAGATAAATTCTGCTCTTGAATGCGATAATAATGGAAATAGATTAGTTTTAGAAGTTGCGCAGCATTTAGGAGAAGGTACCGTTAGAACAGTTTCGATGGATACCACTGAAGGTTTAAAAAGAGGTGACAAGGTTACTGATACCGGCGATGCAATTAAAGTTCCTGTAGGTCCTGAAACATTAGGTAGAATTATCAATGTTATCGGTGAAGGGATCGATCAAAAAGGAGATGTTAAAACGAAAGAAAAATGGCCGATACATAGACAAGCGCCTGAGTTTGTAGAACAGTCAACAGATACTGAAGTTTTGGTTACNGGAATTAAAGTAGTTGATTTATTAGCACCATACGCAAAAGGCGGTAAAATTGGTTTATTTGGTGGTGCTGGTGTTGGAAAAACTGTTTTAATTATGGAGTTAATTAATAACGTTGCCAAAGCGCATGGAGGATATTCTGTATTCGCTGGTGTTGGAGAAAGGACTAGAGAGGGTAACGATTTGTACCATGAAATGATTGAGTCTGGAGTAATAAAAGTAGATGGTCCTGGATCAAAAGCAGCTTTAGTTTATGGACAAATGAATGAGCCTCCAGGAGCTAGAGCAAGAGTTGCTTTAACTGGTCTGACTGTTGCGGAATACTTTAGAGATAAAGAAGGACAAGACGTTTTATTTTTCGTAGATAATATTTTTAGGTTTACGCAAGCAGGATCCGAGGTTTCTGCCTTATTGGGCCGAATACCATCAGCAGTTGGTTATCAACCTACGCTCGCTACAGATATGGGAAATTTACAAGAAAGAATTACTACGACTACAAAGGGATCAATTACATCAGTACAAGCAATATATGTTCCAGCAGATGATTTGACTGACCCGGCNCCAGCNACGTCATTTGCGCATTTGGATGCCACAACAGTATTATCAAGACAAATTGCAGAACTTGGTATTTATCCAGCGGTTGATCCTCTTGACTCAACTTCAAGAATTTTAGATCCAAGAATAGTCGGAGATGAACATTACAGAGTTGCAAGGGAGGTGCAAAAGATATTGCAAACCTATAAGTCATTACAAGATATTATCGCAATTTTGGGTATGGATGAGCTTTCTGAGGAAGATAAGCTTGTCGTAGCAAGAGCAAGAAAAATTCAAAGATTTTTATCACAACCTTTCTTTGTAGCAGAGGTATTTACCGGATCACCAGGTAAGCTTGTTGAACTTGACTCAACTATCAAAGGCTTTGACGCTATTTGTAAGGGAGAATATGACCACCTACCCGAAGCAGCTTTTTATATGGTTGGAACTATAGAAGAAGCTATTGAAAAAGCAGAAAAAATGAAAAAAGATGCTGCCTAAATAGAATGCAAGTAGATATCGTAACACCAGAGAAAGTTTTGTTTTCACAAAATGATATACCAATGGTAACAATCCCTGGGATTGAAGGGCAAATGGGGATTTTAGCTAATCATGTACCTGTGATAACTTTTATGAGACCAGGAGTAATAAACATAGAAGATAAAAAAAATAGATACTTTTTTACGATAGGTGGTGTTGTTGAATTTAAAGATAATGCCTTGTCAATTTTGTGTCAGGAGATTTATGACATAGAGCAAATGACAGACCAGAAAATTAACCAACTTAAAAATAACGCCAGTCTAAAAATTGAAGATGAAAANTGNNCAGATCATGAAGCTTTNATTTCTAATACTATCTTAGANGAANTNANTNTGNTAAAATCTAGATNAAANNNTNAAACTCTTTAATTANAGATAAATATAATTNTTTTTTAAAAGGAACNATTANCTTTGNTAGCTCATCAATATCTACCCATTTCCATTCATTAAATTCTGGANANTTTTGNTTAAGATTTATNTCGCTATCGGGTCCTAAAAATTTAATTAAAAACCATCTCTGCNTTTGCCCTTTGTATTTACCCTTCCATAATTTCCCAAGCAAATATTCCGGTANGTCATAAGTATATTTTTCTTTTGATTTTTCAATTACCCTAATAGATTGAATTCCAGTTTCCTCNTANAGCTCACGTNTNGCAGCAGANNAACAANCTTCATTTTCATCTACACCNCCCTGAGGCATNTGCCATGCTTTTTGNTTATCTATNCTTTTTCCAACAAAAATTTTTTTATCATCNTTAAAAACCATCATTCCAACACCNTTACGATAGGGAAGATTTTTTGNATTAATCATGATGTTTTAAGAAGTTTTATAGCATAATTAAGTTGATTNTCTGTTTTGGTATTAATTTTAAAATTATCTTTATTTCTTTTAACTGTTATATCTGGCTCGACCCCTTTTTCATGAATAGAAACTCCTGACGGTAGATAATATTTTGCCGTGGTTAGTCTTAATCCGCCTCGATTTTTCAATCGAATAATAGATTGAACTGATCCTTTGCCAAAACTCTTCTCTCCTACTAAAATAGCTCTTTTGTGATCTTTAAGTGCACCTGAAACTATTTCTGATGCAGAAGCCGAGCCTTGGTTAATTAAAATTATAAGCGGTTTCTTATTGATCTTATCTCCCTTTTTAGCATTAAAAATTTTAATATCATTTTTACCCCTTCCTTTAGTTGATACTATTTCACCACCGTCTAAGAATGTCTCAGTAATTTTAATCGCTTGTGATAACAGTCCACCCGGGTTATTTCTTAAGTCTAAAATATATCCATCAAGTTTATTATTAGTTATTTTGTTTAATTGTTTGATTAGTTGATTATGACTCTGTTCATTAAATGCACGTAGTCTTATATATCCAATATTACTTTTTATTTCTGCTGAAACTTCTCTGATTTTGATAATCGCCCGGGTGATTTTAAATTTGATTTCATCTTCTATCTCAGGTCTACGAACTGTTATATTTATGCTAGTCCCAACTTTTCCTCGCATTAATTTAACAGCATCTAATAATGTCATGCCCTTTACTTGTTTACCGTTAATTTTAACAATGTAATCTCCTGCTAGAACTCCTGCTTTATCAGCAGGTGTGCCCTCTATAGGTGTAATTATTTTAACCAGCCCTGCTTCCATTGTAATTTCGATACCAAGACCACCAAACTCTCCCTTAGTATCTCTGTTCATATTCTGAAATGCTTCAGGACTCAT
>NYVZ01000021.1 GCA_002684895.1 Pelagibacteraceae bacterium | reverse complement strand
TTTTTTCTGTAATTATCATGATGGGGATATTAGGTTTATTAGGATGGAAAGTAACAGTTATTTCCTCAAATTTTATTGCTTTAATGTTAATTTTGACAATGGCAATGAATATTCACATGAGTACTAGATTTTTACAGCTTAAAGAAGAATATCCTACAAAAAATATTTTAGAATTAATTGTAATGACTACAAACAAAATGTTTTGGCCAATATTGTATACTGTTTTAACAACGATCATTGCTTTTCTTTCTCTAGTATTTAGTGAAATTAAACCAGTCATTGATTTTGGTTGGATGATGACAATTGGTCTAGTCTTTTCATTATTTTCAACTTTTTTATTTTTACCGTCATTAATTAAAATATTTAATCCTCCAATATCTAATAATTTAAAATCAACAAATTCTAAAATTGCTGAAATATTTTTAAGTATTTCAAAGAGAAATATACTTATATATTTGACTGCAGTAATATTAATTTTTGCTTCAATTTTAGGTGTATCAAGACTGAAAGTTGAAAATAGTTTTATAAATTATTTTGATAAAGATACTGAAATCTATAAAGGAATGAAAAATATAGATGAAAAATTAGGTGGCACAACTCCTTTGGAGATTATTATAAAGTTCAAAAATAAAAATTCTATAAAAAATAGTGACGATAATTTTTTAGGAGAAACTACAAAAGAGGATAATTTCCTTGGAGAGGATAATTCGGAGAATGATAATTCCAAATACTGGTTTACACGAGACAAAATTGACAGAATAGTTAGTATACACCGGTATCTCGAGGAACAGCCGGAAATAGGAAAAGTTTTATCTTTTTCATCAATTCTAGACATCGCGGAGAGCTTAAATAATAATAATAAATTGGGTAGCCTGGAAATGGGAGTACTTTACCAAAAGCTGCCTCTAAATATAAAAGAACAAATTATTAAACCATATATTTCAATTAAAAATAATGAAGCAAGAATATCTATGAGAATCTTGGACTCAAAAAAAGACTTAAGAAGAAAAGAACTTATAGATAGAATAAATAACGACCTGCAAACAAAATTTAATCTTAAAAAAGACGATTATAAATTAGCTGGTGTCTTGATAATTTTTAACAACCTACTTCAAAGCTTATTTGACTCTCAAATAAAAACTTTAGGGATAGTGATGATTGGTATTTTTGTGATGTTTATTATCTTATTTAGATCTATAAAGTTATCATTAATTGGTATTATACCAAATTTTATTGCAGCATCTTTTGTATTGGGATTTATTGGTTTATTAAATATACCGTTGGACATGATGACAATTACTATTGCTGCTATTACTATCGGTATTGCTGTAGATAATAGTATTCACTATATTTACAGATTTAAATATGAAAAAGAAAAAACTAATAGTAATAAACTAGAAATTGCTAACAATTGCCATCAATCTGTCGGAAAGGCAATAATAAGCACCTCTTTCACTATAATTTTTGGTTTTTCTATACTGGTTTTGTCAAACTTTATTCCAACAATTTATTTTGGTATATTTACAGGCTTAGCTATGTTCACAGCTTTATTTTTAGTGCTAACTCTATTGCCAAATATGTTAAACATTTTTTATAATAAATAATGGAAAATCTTTTTGAATTTTTTAAGGAAGATGTAACCTCTTTAGATATAATCTTAATTTTATTCGTTATATATAATTTAGTATCTGGTATTAAAAATGGTTTAATTGGAAGCTTATTGTCCTTTTCGAAATGGGTAATAGCATTTCTAGCTGTTAAGTATTTACTTCCAATCTCAAGACCTTATGTAGATGGACTTTTATCTTCAGAATTTGTTACAGATTTAATAGTTGGAACTTCTATTTTCTTTATCACATTATACTTAGTTTTATTAGTTAATAAAGGTTTGAGAAAAACTGTGCAGTGGTCAGGTTTAGGTTCGATTGATACATTGTTTGGGTGTATATTTGGTTTTATAAGAGGATATTTTTATTTTATAATAATATTTTCAATCGTTAATCTCGCCCATCCTTATGATAGATGGCATGATTCTCTAAATAAGGGTGCTACCTTTAAAATTATTCTGTGGGGAAATGAACTGATAGTTGACAACTTTCCTAAAAGATACGAATACCTAGATAAAAGTAAAGAAAAGTTAAAAAAATTAAAATAAAATTATTAAAGAAAAATGACATATATCAAATTTTAATATACTAAGATGTCGTGGAAGATAGATTAAAAGAGGAATGTGGTATATTTGGTGTATATAACCACCCTGAAGCTTCTGCATTAGTAGCTCTAGGGCTACATGCCTTACAACACAGGGGCCAAGAAGCGTGTGGTATTAATTCTTTCGATGGGAAAAATTTTTACTTAATCAAAAGAAGGGGTCTTGTGGGTGATAATTTTACCGACCCTAAAATAATTGAACAATTGAAAGGACACACTGCCATTGGTCATAATCGCTATTCTACAACAGGTGCCCCTTTAATTAGGAATATACAGCCTTTCTTTGCTGATTTACATACTGGGGGTCTTGGTATTGCGCATAATGGCAATTTAACTAATGCAATAAGCATTAGAGAAAAAATGGTTAAAGATGGGGCTATTTTTCAATCTACTTCAGATACAGAGACGCTTGTTCAACTTGTAGCAAGGTCAAAAAGAGTAAAAACTATTGATAAAATTATAGATGCAATATTTCAAATTCATGGTGGGTATGCTTTAACAATTATGACAAATAAGAAACTTGTAGGTGTAAGAGATCCTTATGGAATTAGACCATTGGTGCTAGGTAAACTTAAAGATTCGTATATTCTTTCGTCTGAAACATGCGCTCTTGATATTATTGGTGCCGAGTTTGTCAGAGAAGTTGAAAATGGTGAAATGATAGTAATAGATAAAAATGGAATAGAAAGCATTAAACCGTTTCCAAAAGTGAAACAAAGACCTTGTGTTTTTGAATACGTATATTTTTCAAGACCAGATAGTATTGTTGGAGGAAAAGCTGTACACGAATACAGAAAAAAACTAGGTGAGCAACTTTCAAAGGAAATGAAGATAGAGGCTGACTTAGTTTCAGCAGTTCCAGATTCTGGTGTTCCTGCAGCAATTGGTTACTCTAATGAGTCAAATATTGCTTATGACATGGGTATAATAAGAAATCACTATGTTGGTCGTACTTTTATTGAACCCACACAACAAATAAGACAGCTTGGGGTAAAGCTCAAACACAATCCAAATAAAGAAATAATTAAAAATAAAAGAATTATTTTAGTGGATGACTCAATAGTTCGAGGTACTACCTCCAAAAAAATAGTTGATATGCTTTACAATGCTGGTGCAAAAGAGATCCATTTATGCATTTCTAGTCCACCGATAAAGTATCCAGATTATTATGGCATTGATACACCAAACATTAAAGATTTAATTGCAGCAAATCATTCTGTTAAGGAAATTCAAAAAATAATTGGTGTAGATACGCTACAATTTTTAAGTATTGATGGATTATATAGAGCTCTAGGTTTCAATGAAAGAGATAACAACAATCCACAATTTACAGATCACTGTTTTACAGGTGATTATCCAGTTCAACCAGTTGATCAACTGAATCAATTTGAGAAAAATAACCAGTTATCTTTATTAAGTAATGTTAGGTTGTAATATTAAGAATAAGGGTTTTTATTGTTTATAAATTTTATAACAATTATTTGGTTATAAATATTTAATTTTAGCAAAACTTGTTTTACAAAATAGTTTTTATAATCTTTACTCAATGAGGTTAATCTATTACCAAAAGCTTTAAATATAAAAGGTTTAGAATTTACATGACGTAAAAATTTAATAGTAGGTCTGCTTTTCTTATTAAATACAGGTTGATGTTTAGCCAAAATACTTTTTAAAACATTATTTACATCTTTATTTTTAATTAATTTTTGTGAGTTTTTAAAAATATCATACAATTTATTTAGCAAAAACTCTCTTTTGATATTTTTAAGTGCTGATATAAAAATAGGCTTTAAAAGAATATTTGGAAAATTTTTTTCAAAAAAATATTTAAAATATTCTTCCTTCTTTTTTAGTTTTTCTTTAATAAGATCCGTTTTATTTACTATAACTATTATATTCTTAAGTTTATTTAAAATTAGTCTAAATAATTGTTTATCATTTTTTGTAATTTCATCACTCCCATCTAAAATAAAAAGAACAACATCTGACATATTAAGCTTTTTAAGTGTTTCGGAGGTTATGAGTTTTTGTTTTTTTTCGTGAGATTTTGATTTTTTTTTTAGACCACCTAAATCTATCAAATTAATTTTTAAATCTTTAAACTTTTCAGAAAGTTCAATTGGATAAACTGTGGTTCCAGAAATTTCACTTACTTCAGATGTATGAGAACCTGTGATTTTATTGAAAATTGTTGATTTTCCTACGTTTGGCTTTCCAATAATGCATACGTTTAAACCGGCTGTCATTAAAATTTGAGAATTGAATTTTTTGTATTTATATAAAGGTTGTTTTTATGGATAATAGAATTTTGATAGTTTTTACCTATTTTTATTCTGTTGTATTTTCTTAAATTATTTTTGCTTAGTGAAGTTTTAAAGCCATTATTATCAAAAACATATATCCAGTTGTTGCCAATTATTAAATCTTTATAAAAAGTTTTGCCATCATATTTTTTTGAATTATTTAGTTTTTTATTGAATACTAATTTGCCATTTTTTTTTTTAATTATAAATACTCTATCATTCCAAGAGTTAACTAAATACTTATCTGTAATACTAAATCTGTTTGTTGAATAGATCGGTATAGACCATTTGATTAAACCTGTAGTAATATCAATAGCATAAGTATATCCATAATTTGTTGAAACGAAAATATAACCGTTATTATCAATTGATACCGGGCTAGATCTAAATAATAGTGGCGTGTTTTCAAAATTTGCGGTTTGAAAAATTAATGACCATTTAATATTATTTTTACTCAAATCCAGGCAATAGATTTCTGCATTGTCATTAGTAAAAACCAAATTGTTATTATAAATAGCGATTTGATAGGATTTATTATCTTTTAAATCCCGTGAGGCTGTCTCAAAACTCCAGTTTAATTTACCATCTTCGGTACTTATCGAGTAGATTTTGCTATTACTATTAATTAAATACAAATTATTACGATGTATTTTTAAATTTGATTTAAACGGAACACCAAAATTCTTTTTCCATAATGTAGTGAGATCATTAATACTTAGGCAGTGTATATTTCCAAGATTATCAGCGATAAATATTTTATTCTTAAACGCAATAATTTTAAAATCAATATTGTAATTTTTATATATTTTTCTTTTATATATTTTTTTTGATTTCAATGATTTTAAATTCATATCAAAAACTTTTATTTTTGACTTGCTGTCTATAGTGATAATTTTATTTTTATATATAACGAACTTATTAATATTGTTAGATATTGATTTATTTTTTTTATCTAAAAAAATCCTGGAAGGATATATTAAATTATTTTGATTTTGATGACTTTGAGACCAATCTTTATAAACTTTATATTTTGTTTTTTGTAGATTACTAATTTCATTAACATCTGTGGTATTTAAATTTTTTTTCTTTATTAAAGAAATTTTTTCTCCTTGATCTGTAAAAGATTTAAGATCAATTAGATTTTCATTTGACCCTCCGCAGGACAATAAAAATATTAAGAAAACATAATAAACTATTTTCATTTATAATTTTTTTGGACTTGTTTTGCTTTTTCTAACTGATTTGATTTTAAATAATAATCGTATAACAATTTAGTTTTAATCAATTTAAAATTACTTTTATTATCTTTAGAAATATTCAAAATTTCACTTTCCTTAATATCATCAAAATTTAAAATCACTTTTTTGATTTCAGATAGCTCTTCGAACATTTTATTATCAAAGCCTTTTGCATCATTTAAAATTTGCAAGGCTTTATCTTTTTGATTATTATTAATATAATATTCTGTTAGTTTACTTATTGCTAATAATTTAATTGTATCATTTCCTTTTTCTTTGATAGTATTTAATATTTGAATTCCTTTTTTATCGTTATTATTTACTAATATCTCAGCTTCAATATATCTAGATATAAATTGCTCTTGTTTTTTATCTTTATAAAAAAGAAATACCTGTAAGGAGATCGGCAAAACTATAAGTAGAAACATTAATAAAAAAACTTTAATTTTATTTTTTTTAAAAAAATTTAAAACTTTGTCTCTAAATAGATCATCATCTATCTGCGTTTCTAATTCGTTTGACATTTAATTATAAATATTTTTTTTTGTTGGAAATTTTTTATTTCTTATATCCTTAGAGTATTGTTTTACAGCTTTTTTTATATAACCCCTTAAATTTGAATATTTTTTTACAAATTTTGGTACTTTTTTAAACATTCCAAGCATGTCCTCTAATACTAAAATTTGGCCATCACACTCATCAGATGCCCCAATACCAATGATGGGTATTTTAGCGTACTTCATGACCTCTTTTGCAGTTTGGTATTTAACAGCCTCAAGAACAATTGCAAAAACACCACTCTCTTGAATGCGCTTTAAGTCATTAATAATTTGGTTTTTTTCAGATAAAGTTTTACCCTTTATTCTGTAGTCTTTTTTTGATCTTACCTTTTGGGGTAATAAGCCAATGTGACCCATGACATTAATTTTGTTTTTGATCAAATGTTTAATTATATGAATTATTTCTTTTCCACCCTCTAATTTCACTGCATCACATTTTGTTTCCTTAATAATTCTTAAGGCATTCTTTTTTGCTGATAATGGGTTTTTGTATGTTCCATATGGCATATCTACAACCATGATTGCTTTACTTACGCCAGATCTTACGGACTTACCATGTCTAATCATTTCATTTAAACTTACAGACCGTGTTGAAGGATCACCATAATAAACCATTCCTAATGAGTCCCCAACAAGTACAATATCACAATATTCATCTGCAATTTCAGCAAAAAATTTACTATATGAAGTCAAACAAATAATTGGCTTTTTATTTAAAATAATTTTCTTCATTATTTACTATTTATTTCATTAACTATAAATTTATCAAAGTCTATTATTGAGGTAAAATTTTTACTCTGGTCATTTCCTGGTCTATATATCCCAAATTTTATATGGGGGGTTTGACATTTTAACATATCAAAACTTTGATTTTCTATTACTTTTTCTCCATTGAAATACATATCGAGTATCCCATTAGTTTGTTTAAAGTGTATTAAAAATTTTATATCAACCCACTTATTTAAAATATCTTTAACAAATATTCTACGACTACTATTGGTACCAAGTTTATATTTTATAAATGAGCCTTTTTTGATCAAATTTGAAACACTCTCGTTTCTATCTAGAGGATATCTCCTCAATAAAAGTCTTAAATGTTTATTTCTTCCTTTTGTTTGAATAAATAATAATGGCGAATTACATTTCATAGACTTGTATCCATGTATTTGAAAAAAATATTCATAATCATTTTGGAAACCTTCTATTAATCTTACTTTAAACCTTATTTCATAAGAAGTGTTTTTTTTAAATATACCTTTTTGTTTTAATTCAGCTCTTTCCCAATAAGGCGCTCCATTTCTTATTTTGTTATCACTAGAACATTTTCCTATTTGCTTGTCACTCAATTGAAATCTTAAAAATTTATTATTTTCTCCTCTAATCCAATATAAATTTTTATTCGAGGGAAAACCGCAATTATCGTAAAAATATATATTCCAGTCTCTATCTTTATAATTTAAGCCTTTTGAATAACTATAAGTTGAATTTAATAAAAAAAAATTTAAAAAAAAAATTACTATTATTCTTTTCATTAATCATTCCCATTCAATAGTTCCTGGAGGTTTTGAAGTAGTATCATATACCACTCTGTTAATACCAGGCACCTCATTAACAATTTTATTAGATATTTCAGATAAATCAGAGTGTTTAAAATAATAATAATTCGCAGTCATACCATCCTGAGATGTGACTGCTCTCAATGCACATACAAATTCATAAGTTCTCGCGTCTCCCATTACACCGACTGACTTAACAGGTAAAAGAACTGCAAATGCTTGCCAAATTTTTTCATACAGTTTCCTTTTTTTTAGTTCATCAATAAAAATTTTATCTGCCTTTTGTAAAATCTCAACTTTCTTCTTATCAATCGGACCTGGTATTCTAATTGCAAGGCCTGGTCCCGGAAATGGATGTCTATTTATAAGAAAATTATTTACTTTAAGTAAATTGCCAAGTTTTCTTACCTCGTCTTTAAACATTTCCTTAAAGGGCTCAATTAATTTAAATTTCATATTTTTTGGCAGTCCCCCTACATTATGGTGCGATTTAATTATTGAAGTTGGACTTCCTGAAAAACTCTTACTTTCAATCAAATCAGGGTAAAGCGTTCCTTGAGCAAGAAAAGTAATATTTTTTTTATTTTTAGTAAATTTTTCAAATATTTTTATAAATGTTTTTCCAATAATTTTTCTTTTTTTTTCAGGATCCGAAATATTTTTGAGCTTATTTAAAAAATTCTTTTGTGCATTAACTGCAGTGAAAGAATTTTTAAATTTTTTCTTAAAAATATTAATAACTTCTTTTGTTTCTCCCTGCCGCATTAAACCTGTATCTACGTACACGCAAATTAAATTTTTTTTAATAGCTTTGTGTAATAAGTGGGCTAAAACACTACTATCCACACCGCCAGATAATGCACACATTACTTTTTGATTTGGGCCAACATTGTCTCTAATTTCTTTAATTAATTTTTGTAATTTATATTTTTCAGTCCAGTTTTTTTTAATTTTGCAAATTTTAAATAGAAAATTGGAAAAAAGCTTCTTTCCATTATTTGTATGAAATACCTCTGGGTGAAACTGTGTGGTGAAAATTTTTTTACCTTTATTTTCTAAAATTGCAAATTTAGAATTTTTCGAAGATGCAATAACATTAAAATTTTTGGGTTTAATCATTACGGAGTCAGAATGACTCATCCATACCGTATTTTTCTTATTGGTAAAAAAACCCTCTGTTAACTTGGATTTTTTTTTTTCTATCAATATTGCACTTCCAAATTCTTTTTTATTAGAATACTTAGTTTTCCCACCACAAATATTAGATATAAGTTGGTGGCCATAGCATATTCCTAAAAGGGGCAGTTTATTTAAAAATAATTTCCATTTAATGTTAGGTGCAGATTTTGATAAAGTTGATTTTGGCCCACCTGATAAAATAATTCCTTTAATATTCTTATCAAAAGTTTTGAATTTGTTAAATTTTTTGAAATTAATTAGCTCACAATAAACGCCTAGTTCCCTAACTTGTCTAGCAATAAGTTGTGTAACTTGTGATCCAAAATCAACTATTAATATTTTATTAATATTCTTACTTTTCATCAACTTTTTGATTTCTTTATAAGTCGATCTATTTCATTTTTTTTGGAGCATAGTTTGCTACAGTGTTTAGAAAATATTTTATATTTTTCTGTTGCAAAAACATAATCGGCATCTTTAATTTTTTTTATAATTAATAAATACAAAGCTTCTTCATTTTTGGGATCAAGTAATAATGCTGTCTTTAAATTTTTTTCAAACTCTAGGCTATTATCCTTTTTTTTGTGTATTTTAGCCAAGTATAAATAGCTCTCTATATTTTTTGTGTTTCTTACTATATCTTTTTCAAAGTTTAACTTGGCTTCTTCTATATTTTTTTTGTTATAATGATCTTTTCCCCTTTTAAAATAGTTATTACTTTCTTTTGAAAATAAATTTGTAGTAAAAATACAAAACAAAAATACTATTAAAAGTTTATTCATTAACGGGATAATTTGGTGATTGTTTTGTGATTTGTACATCGTGAACATGACCTTCTTTAATACCAGAATTTGATATTTCAATAAATTTTGCATTTTTTTTAAATTCTGTAATATTTTTTGCTCCTAGATAACCCATTGAAGACTTCAGTCCTCCAACTAACTGGTCAATGATATTTTTGACAGGACCTCTATAGGGTACTCGACCCTCAATACCTTCAGGAACTAATTTTAGCTGATCTTTAATATCCTGCTGAAAATACCTATCTGCTGAGCCTCGTGCCATTGCAGATATTGATCCCATGCCACGATAGGACTTGTAAGATCTGCCCTGATAATAAAAAATTTCACCAGGTGTCTCGTCTGTACCTGCTAATAAAGAACCGATCATAACTGCATCTGCTCCCGCCCCTAATGCTTTAGCTATATCTCCAGAATATCTTATGCCTCCATCTGCTATTATTTTGACATTTTTGTATTTATTTAAACCTTTCTTAACATTTGAAATTGCTGAAAACTGCGGGTACCCTATTCCTGCTACAACTCTAGTTGTACAAATTGATCCAGGTCCAATGCCAACTTTTACCGCATCAACATTTAATTTTGCAAGCTCTATAGCAGCCTGCTCGGTTGCTATATTACCAGCAATTAAAGTTATACTTTTGCTTTCTTTTCTAATTTGTTTAACTATATCAATTACTGCTTGACTATGACCATGTGCAGTATCAACAACAATAAAATCACATTCAGCTTCAATGAGAGCTTTAGCTCTTTCTAAACCATCGGGTCCAACACCAACTGCAGCTCCAACAATTAATGATTGTTTTTTATCCTTAGAGGCAAAAGGAAATTTTTCAGATTTTTCAATATCTTTAACAGTGATAAGACCCAAGCATTTTCTCTGGTTATTTGTAACAATAAGTTTTTCAATTCTATGCTTATGTAATAATTTTTTTGCTTCTGTGCTTGAGCATCCTTGTTTTATAGTAATAACATTTTTGGTCATTAACTCCTTAACTTTCATTTTATCATTTCTGCTAAACCTCAAATCTCTATTGGTAATAATTCCTAAAACTTCATTATGCTCATTAACAACTGGTATTCCTGAAATATTTTTTTCTTTTATAATTTTTTTTACATCCGATATTAAATTTTTTGGACCAATTGTTATTGGATTTACAACCATCCCAGATTCATATTTTTTAACTTTTAAAACTTCATCAACTTGGGATTTTATAGACATGTTTTTGTGCAAACAAGAAACTCCGCCAAGCTGTGCCATAGCAATAGCCAATTTTGATTCTGACACTGTATCCATTGCTGCTGAAATTATAGGAACCTGCAATTTTATATTTTTAGATATAATTGAGGATGTATCACATGTACTTGGTTGAACACTGCTTTTTTGTGGAATTAAAAGTACATCATCGAAAGTATATGCTTTGGATATTTCCATATACGTAATTATGATATTTTAAAAATATTGTCAATTAATTGTTAACTATTTGCAACAATAAATATACATTTCTTTTGATCCTTGCCTACTGGCTTTTGGTTTGATGATTTTGGATTTAGAAAAGTTATTTTTTGCATAATCAATAATATTTTTGTCTAGTTCTCCATTAAAAAATTTGCACAAAACATTTGATCCATTAGATAAATTTTGATTTGCAAAACTTAAAACATCAAGCGTAATTGAATTGGTTTTAAACGAATCTAGACCTTTATTACCTGTTGTGTTTACTGCAATATCAGAAATTATAGTATCAATTTTGCCAAGTTTTTTTTTTATTTTTTCTTGAATTTTTTCCTCAGTAAAATCACCTGCAATAAATATCACCTCAGAAATAGGATCCATATTTAAAATATCTACTGCTAGAATATTCTTAAAGCCTTTTTTAACTAAAAACTGTGACCAGCTTCCTGGTGACGCTCCAAGATCTAAAATATTATCCTTTTTTTTTAAAAATTTAATTTTTTTGTCGATTTCATCTAATTTAAATACTGCTCTTGATCTAAATCCCAAGCTCTTAGCTTTTAAAACTAAATCATCATTATGGTGTCTTTGAATCCACCTTTTTGAACTGCCGCTAAGACTTTTTTTTTTAAATTTTACCAATATTAAATCTTAAACTTTTAAAAACATTGCTATTATTCAATGTTTGTAAATTTATCTCAATACTTTTATCTTCTCTAATATCAACATCGTTTACAAAATAACCACCAGCTAAATGCATAATACCAATTCTGTTATAAGGTAAATTTGGTTCTACAAATTGCTGATTATCTTCATCATATTTTGGCAAAAGATGATTGATTATCCAATTGCATGAGGGAGGCAAAAACTCTGTTTCTAGGCCATCTACATAAACACTAATGTTTATAGCTAATCCTTCTGATCCAAATACCCTGCCTTTTGATAATGCTTTTTTTAAATTTTTTTGCCATATGGACCATCCGTTACTTTTTTTTCTCATCGAAAAAACACCAATATTTAAATGTGGTGCAAAAGCAATTTTTCTTGCAATATCTTTTGTAAATCCAGATCGAACTGCATGTTTAAAGTTTTGTGTTTTTACAGAAGCAATACTGCCAAAAATCCACTTTACTTTACCGACGTCTCTATATCCGGGTGCTATAGTCTGGGTAATAGCTAACTCTTTGGTTTTGCACCCTTTGATTAACATATCTATTGCATGCCAATCATTTACCCACGCATCAGAATCTATCCATATATAATTCTCGTAATCTGGAAAATAATTTGGCAAAAAAGCTCTGCTAACTTGGCTTTTTAACCATTGTTTATTTCTTACTTTGTAGCCTGGCACATCTATATCCCACTCAGCTTTTTTAATTTGTTTTACCTTTTGCTCTAAAATTTTAATTTGGTTATCATTCATGCCAGCATCTAATATACAAATATCTACTGCTCTGCTTTGATCAAAATTATTAATCGACTCAATAAGCTCTAATAATAATTCAAAATATTTTTCATCAGATAAACTTACAATGACAGTTTTATTTCCCATGCTTTTTCCTTAATCTTAAAAAATGAACATAACTAAAAGGAATTGACAAAAGGTATATTAATCCCAAAATTGTTAAGGTTTCAAATGTATTTTGAAATAAAAAGCTAAAAAATAAAACAAAGCCAAGAGCTAAAAAAATAAAAATTGTTTTTGAAATTTTTATTTGCTTTATAGCATAAGTTGGTATTCTGCTAATCATCAAGAAAGATATGAATATAACTGATAAAAATATTATGCTTGGGTCAAAATTAAAAAATTGATTAAAGTTTGAAAAATTTATTATCATCGGCAGTAAAACTAACCCTGCTGCAGCAGGTACTGGAACACCAGTAAAAAAATTAACTTCCCAATTACTTTTATTTTCAGAATCGATATTAAATCTAGCAAGTCTTAAACAACCAGACACAATGAAAATTAGAGAAACCATCCATCCATAAAAACCAAAATTATTTAAAATCCAAAAGTATAAAATTATACTTGGGCACACACCAAAGTTTACAAAATCTGTAAGTGAGTCTAATTCTGCACCAAATTTAGATGTTCCTTTAATAAGTCGTGCGATTCGACCATCTAGAGCATCAACTATAGACGCTAATACAATAAAAATTAAAGCTTTTTCAAAATTACCTTCAAATGCGAGTCTCAGTGAATTTAAACCTAAACATAATCCTACTATGGTAATCAAATTTGGTAATGCTACCCTAAAATCAATTTTTTTCATTTAAAGATTATATTTCTCTACTAGCTAAAAGTGTTTCTCCGCCAATTACGGTTTGTCCTTTTTTCACTAAAACTTTAAAGTTATTCTTAAAAAATAAATCTACCCTGCTACCAAATCTTATTATTCCAAAGCTTTGACCTTGCTTGTAATTTTCTGTATTATTACAATAAGAAACAATTCTTCTTGCAACTAAACCGGCTACTTGAGTTACAATAATCTCATCATTTTGAACTGAGGTAATTTTAATTAAATTTCTCTCATTATTTGTGCTTGCGTCATCCAATGATGCATTAACAAAGTCACCAGGTTTATAGAATACCTCATTAACCTTACAGTCGATTGGGAAACGATTTACATGGCAATTAAAAACATTCATAAAAACACTTACTTTTGTAAACTTATCATTTTCCATAGACATTTCTTTTGGACCACTAACTTCATTTTCAATCTGACAAATCATACCGTCTGCTGGTGCTACTAAAAAATTGTTATCTAATATTGGATGTCTATCTGGATCTCTAAAAAAATAGAAAACCCAAATTGAAATAATTATACCTAAAAAACCGAGAAATTTTGAAAACAATAATAATATAAAAGTGAGAATTAAACTAATTGTTAAAAACTTTTGTCCTTCTCTGTGTAACTTTGGTAATAAAATATCTAACATTTACGATTGATTGATTTAATAATTTATATATAACCCCCGTTTTATTGTTAAAATGAGTAAAATCAAAGTTAAAAATCCCGTAGTTGAGCTAGATGGTGACGAAATGACCAGAATTATTTGGTCATTTATAAAAGAAAAACTCATTCTTCCCTATCTAGATATAGATCTTAAATACTATGATTTAGGAATGGAGAGTAGAGACAAAACAAACGATCAAATAACTGTGGACTGCGCTAAAGCAATACAAAAATATAATGTAGGTGTAAAATGCGCAACTATTACCCCGGATGAGGATAGAGTAGAAGAATTTAAATTAAAAAAAATGTGGAAATCACCAAATGGTACAATCAGAAATATTTTAGGCGGTACAATTTTTAGAGAACCTATTATATGTGAAAATGTTCCTAGACTTGTACCTCATTGGACTAACCCAATTGTAATTGGTAGGCATGCTTTTGGGGATCAGTATCGTGCGACAGATTTTAAAATTCCCGGTAAAGGAAAGTTGACAGTGAAGTGGGAGTCTGAAAACGGTAATGATAAAATAGAACATGAAGTCTTTACCTTTCCGTCTTCAGGTATTGCCATGACTATGTATAACCTTGATGACTCTATAAAAGATTTTGCAAGAGCATCAATGAATTATGGTCTTCAAAGAAAATGGCCAGTTTATATGTCAACAAAAAATACAATTTTAAAAGCTTACGATGGTAGATTTAGAGATATATTTCAAGAGGTTTTTGATAAAGAATTTAAAAAAGAATTTGAAAAACATGATTTAACTTATGAACATAGATTGATTGATGATATGGTAGCATGTGCTCTAAAATGGTCTGGAAAATTTGTATGGGCGTGTAAAAATTATGATGGAGATGTTCAATGTGATACTGTTGCACAAGGTTATGGGTCCTTAGGTTTGATGACAAGTGTTTTAATGACGCCTGACGGAAAAACAGTTGAGTCAGAAGCAGCACACGGAACAGTTACAAGACATTACAGACAACATCAGCAAGGTAAAGAAACTTCAACGAATCCAATTGCCTCTATATTTGCTTGGACGAGAGGTTTGTTGCATAGAGGTAAACTAGACGGAAACGATGATCTGATAAAATTTGCTAATGCCTTGGAGGAAGTGTGCATTGGAACTGTAGAAAATGGCGAAATGACAAAGGACTTAGCAATTTTAATTGATAAAAATTCAAAATTTTTAACTACAAATCAATTTTTAGAAGCTTTAGATAAAAACTTACAAAAAAAATTAAATTAAATTTCTTTAATAACTTCTTTAAAGATATTTTTTATATTTTTAAGCGTGGTTTCACCACCCCCAGATTGTGCAAAATCTTTTCGACCACCTCCACCTTCGCTTCCCAATAAAGAAGAGATTTTTTTAACAATCTGAACAGCGTCATATTTATTTAAAAGATCTTCTGAAACCCCCACTCCTATTGATGTTTTTTTATTTTCCAAAGATGCAACGAGTATAATTGAGTTTTTATTATTTTTGGTATTTTGATCTATTAAATTTCTAATTTCCTTTGCGGGTAATCCAAGTAATATTTGGTTTGTTATAGTGGTATTATCTTTAATAGTAGAGTTTATTATATTTTTACTTTCATCAGATAAAATATTTTTAGCTCTTAGTTTATTTAATAAGTTTTGAGCATCATTAATTTGTTTTTCATTTTCAAATTTATCAAATTTTTTAGTATCACCATTAAGATCCTTAATTAAGTTTACAATTTCCAGTAGTTTTGTTTGATTGTTTTGTATTTTTTCTTGTGATGCAGTACTTTTATTTTTTAAAAATAATTTTAATTCATCCCCTCTCAAAGCTTCAATTCTTCTTACTCCTGAAGATATCGAACTTTCGTTAATTATAGAAAACTCACCTATTTTACTAGTTGTGTCAACATGTGTGCCTCCACATAATTCTAAAGAAAATATTTTAGTATTATCATGACCCATTGATATAACTCTCACTTCATCTCCATATTTTTCTCCAAATAACGCCATTGCTCCTTTTTTAATTGCTTTATCGGGTGACATCAATCTAGTGGTTACCTTGCTATCTTGTTTAACAAAATAATTAACTCTATTGTTTATTTTATTTAATTCTGTTTGTTTAATTTGCTTTGAGTGACTAAAATCAAATCTTAAACGATCTGGACCGACATATGATCCTCTTTGTGCAACATGATTTCCAAGTTCTTCTCGTAAAGCTGCATGTAATAAGTGGGTAGCTGAGTGATTTGATTTTATATTTGCACGTCTACTTCTATCAACTTCTAGAATGGAATCTTGACTAATTTCAATTTCACCATTTATTAAAACACCAATATGGACAAACAAAGAACCAAAGAATTTTTGAGTATCTTCAACCTTAAAAATACCGCTTTCAGTTTTAATTGTGCCACTGTCGCCAACTTGACCACCTGCCTCTGCATAAAAACAAGTTTGGTTTGTAAGCAAAACTACTGAGTCATTTTTTTTGGGATTTTTATATTCTTTTCCATCTTTAATTATAGATATTATCTTAGCCTCTGTTTTTTCTGAATTGTAACCTACAAATTCAGTTGCACCAAATTTATCTTTTAACTCGTACCAAATTTTTTCTATTTTATCTGAACCAGAGCCTTTCCAAGATTTTCTGGCCTCCTCTTTTCGTTTTTCCATTAATTGATTAAATTTTTTAGTATCAACAGTAATGTCGAGAGGCTTGAAATAATCTTGCGTTAAATCTAATGGAAATCCATAAGTATCATATAATTTAAATGCAATTTCACCCTTTAAAGTTTTGTCTTTAATATTATTTATTTCATCTTTGATAATTTTCATACCTTTTGATAGCATAGACTCAAATTTTTCTTCTTCATTAATTATAGTTTCTGTTATTAAATCTTTAGCTCTTTCTAACTCATTATATTCATCAGACATCATTGGAATTAAATGACTCACCATTTTGGATAAAACAAAATCCTTAGACCCTAATGTGTTTGCATGTCTCATTGCTCTTCTCATAATTCTTCTCAGTACATATCCTCTAACTTCATTTGATGGCATTAATCCATCTGCGATTAAAAAACATGAAGCTCTTAAATGATCAGAGATTACTCTATGACTGGAAATAGTTTTTTCATCAACCTTGGTATTAGTTATTTCAGCGCTCAAATTTACAAGCTCTTTGAATAGATCAATCTCATAATTATCATGTGTACCTTGCAAAACAGCTGCCATTCTCTCAAGCCCCATACCAGTGTCTACAGAGGGTTTTGGTAAGTTTATTCTTTTTTCTTTTGATAACTGCTCATATTGCATAAATACTAAATTCCATATCTCTATGAATCTATCACCATCTTCATCTTTTGATCCTGGAGGCCCGCCAAACAAATGATCGCCGTGATCATAAAATATTTCTGAACATGGACCGCATGGCCCTGTGTCCCCCATTGACCAAAAATTATCTGAAGTAGCGATTTTGATGATTTTACTTTCGTCTAAACCTGCTATTTTTTTCCATAAGTCAAAAGCTTCCTGATCTTCAGAATATACAGTTACGCATAGCTTATCCTTTGATAGTGCAAAGTCTTTTGTAATCAGTTCCCATGCAAAAAAAATTGCCTGTTCTTTAAAATAGTCTCCAAATGAAAANTTTCCTAACATCTCAAAAAAAGTATGATGTCTTGGNGTATAGCCAACATTNTCTAAATCATTATGCTTACCACCNGCTCTGACACATTTCTGNGAAGTNGTTGCNCGGTTATAGTCCCTTTTTTCAATTCCAGTNAAAACATTCTTAAATTGNACCATNCCTGAGTTAGCNAACATNAGTGTTGGATCATTCGCNGGTATTAATGGGCTAGAACTTATTATTTTATGTTCATTTTTTTTAAAAAAATTTTTAAAAGTTTCTCTTGTATCTTTTAATGTTTTTTTCATTCATAAGATAATTACAACTTTTAATGTATATGTCTAGTAATGGAAAAGGCGCCAACTATTATAGTTAGCGCCCTAAGAGATGGTAAATTATTTAATCTTTTTTCTTTTCAGTAGTAGATTTTGCTTTTTCNTCTACTTTGCCAGCCTCTTCNACTTTCTCTTTNGGAAGTATGTTACCCTCTAATTTTTCACTAATTAGGCCAGCATTTGCTCGAATAGCCATTTCAATCTCGGCAGCAATATTAAGATTATTTTTTAAATATTGCTTTGCATTTTCTTTACCTTGTCCGATCTTTTCACCTTTATAAGCATACCAAGCTCCACTTTTCTCGATAATGTTTGCTTTTGCACCAAGATCGATTAACTCACCCATTTTACTTATGCCTTCACCGTACATNATATCNAACTCAACTACTTTAAATGGTGGCGCGACTTTATTTTTAACAACCTTAACTCTTGTCTGATTACCAATAATTTCATCTTTTTCTTTAATGGCACCAATTCTTCTGATATCCATTCTTACAGATGAATAAAATTTAAGAGCATTACCTCCAGCTGTTGTTTCTGGACTTCCGAACATTACACCAATTTTCATTCTAATTTGGTTTATNAAAATAACCATGGTATTGGATTTTGAAATGCTACCTGTTAGTTTTCTTAAAGCTTGACTCATTAATCTAGCCTGTAGTCCAACATGGTGGTCNCCCATATCACCTTCGAGTTCTGCTCTTGGTGTTAAAGCGGCAACTGAATCTACTACTAAAACTGCTACTGCGCCTGATCTAACTAAAGTATCTGCGATCTCCAACGCCTGTTCCCCTGTATCAGGTTGTGAGATTAATAATTCAGAAGTATCTACGCCTAACTTTCTTGCATATGTAGGATCTAAAGCATGTTCCGCATCTACAAAAGCGCAAACTCCTCCTGTTTTTTGAGCTTCAGCAATAACTTGTAATGCTAAAGTTGTCTTTCCTGATGACTCAGGACCGTAAATTTCTACTATTCTGCTTTTTGGCAATCCGCCAATTCCTAGGGCAATATCCAAACTGAGTGATCCAGTTGAAATTGCTTCGATATCTAATGCTTGATCTTTTTGCCCAAGCTTCATTACAGAGCCTTTTCCAAAATTCTGNTCGATTTGTCCGATAGCTGCTTCTAAAGCNTTTTGTTTTTCCTTATCTGATTCTTTGCTAGTGTTTACCACTTTCAAATTACTTTTAGTCATTTTGTATCCTTTTGTTAAATTTTTTTTAAACGACTCAATAAAAAAAATGTACATATTTTGTTCTCTTTTACAANGATATTAATAAATTATTGATTTTATTGAATAAATTTAGAAAATATGTCTTATCCAGTTAGTTTTTGGATTAATCTGCTTCGTTTCNAGCTTCAANTATAAAGATGTNAGATTTCCAGTTACCTTTAAAAGTTTAAATCTTGAAACAANTTCATCTCTTTCAATATCGGTAAAGTTTAATCTGGCAACTANTANCAATGACCTTGAATTTAATACATCCAGTGTATCTCTAGAACCATTCTCATATTCTTGAATTATNCCTTCGTAAGCAATTTCTGCGGCTTGTAGCTGAGCTTTTGCTAGATCCAGTTCGCTTTTTTTCAAAAGNTATTCTGACCATACGTTAGTTGCATCTTTTTTTATCTCATTTTGNTTATCTTGATAATCTAANTCAGAGCTAACGAAGAGTGCTTTTTTTTTTCTTTATAAAAAGAATAATTTTTACCGCCAGAATATAAAGGAAATTCAACTTTTGCTTCAAACTGAGACTGATCTCTCTCACTAATAGTAGAACTTACATCTTCGTTTTCAGAAACCTCAAATGATACTGAGGCTTTAGGTGCAAATTTTTCTGCTGCTCCTTTAAGTAAATATTTAGATTTCTCAAAATTTAACTTTGCTATCAAAAGTTCCGGGTTATTTGACGATGTCAAACTCAAGGTTTCACTTAAGTTACTTGGAAGATTTAAGTCTAATCTGTCAATCTCTCTAATATTTTTTGGAAAAAAACCTATAATATTTTCAAAATCTTTTTCGTTAACAGCNAAGTTATTTTCAGCTCTTATAAATTTTGCTTTTGCGTCTGCTAAAGATGATTCAGATTGAGCAAGATCTGATAATTTAATAGCCCCTCTTTCATATCTACTTTTATCTAATTCAACTTGTCTGTCAGCTAAATTCAAATTNTCTTGGGTTATATTTAGTTTTTTTTTAGAAGCTATAACGGATGTATATGCAGTTACTGCTTTAAGCAAAACATTCTGTTCAACTTGTTTAAGTTGATTTCTCGAAATTTTGACATCAGTTTTCGATGCTAAGATACTGGGTATTCCTTGTAAAATTTTTTGCTCGACTTTTATTGATTTTTTTTTTGTTTGAAAATTACTATCAGCTATCGTAGATCCAGAATCATCCTTTTGATTTTCGTTTAAAAAATCTGATTGTGTAATTTTTCCTGTNATAGATGGTTTTAAAATAGAATAAGATTGTATTAAGGTTTCATCGACTGCTNTGGTTTTTTCTCTTTGGGAATTAAGTTCTTTATTATTTATATAGGTCGATATCAACGATTGATATAAATCATCACAGAAAGATACTGAAATTAGAGAAAAATAAATAAATTTTAATATAATTATTTTTTTNATCATTTTTTTTATTATTACCTCTTATTAACTACAAACTAACTTGATCTTAATATAACTAATTTGTTATACATTGGATATAAAAATTATGTTCGAGCTTCTTAGTGCTGATACTCCAAATGGTAAAAAAGTCTCAATTTTACTCGAAGAACTTGATTTAAAATATAAGGTTACCAAAGTTAATATATTTAAAGGTGATCAATTTACTCCTTCATTTTCTAAAATGAGTCCATTTAATAAAATTCCTGTTTTAAAAGATTTGAAAGATAAAAAAAATATTTTTGAGTCGGGTGCTATTCTAATTTACTTAGGGGAAAAATATAAAAAATTTTATGAAAAAAAAGATCGATTAAAAATTTTACAGTGGCTAATGGCTCAAATGGCATACGTTGGCCCAATGTTTGGNCAACATCATCAGTTTCATCATTATAATCATGGAAAAAGTACATTCGGNGAAGAGCGATATTTCAGGATTTCNAGACAAATATACAAAAATTTGGATAATCGTTTATCAAAATCAAAGTATTTAGCCTGCTCTAAATATACTATTGCAGACATTGCAACCTTTCCTTGGGTAGCACGACACGATATTCATGACATTGGATTAAAAAAATTTAAAAATCTAACTAGGTGGTTTGAACTAATTTCAAAAAGAAAAGCAGTTATCAAAGGTTACGACTTTATGAATAGAGGCGAAATAATACCAAAACCTTAATCGTCGGCAAATACTTTTTCTTGTTTTTCGTGTCTCTCTTGTGCTTCAACAGTCATTGTTGCAATTGGTCTTGCAATAAGTCTTTTTAACCCAATCTCTTCTCCAGTTTCAGTACAATAACCATAGGTNCCATCATCAATTTTCTTTAAAGTTGANTCAATTTTTTTCATCAATTTTTTGTGTCTATTAACAGTGCGCATTTCAACAGATTTATTAGTAAAAGATGTAGCTTGATCAACTACATCTGCTGAAGCAGCATTATCATCATCATTGCCAAAAATAATTCTATTATTTTGCTCAATTAATTCATCTTTCCACTTTGCCAAAGCTTTTCTAAAATAAGCTTTGTGTTTTGCGCACATATACTTCTCTTTAGTTGAGGGCACGTAAGTTTTTGAAATTTTAGTAGGCATATTTAATTTTTTAAGCTGTGAAATATATGTTTCAAATTTATAGTGTCAATTANTATGAATAAATATAAAAACTAAATAATGGCAATTAATAGACTTTTTTACTATTTTTTATTCACACATTTGGTGATTTGGACCCTGATTCCAAGCGTAACTAACCATAATTTACCATTAGATACAATTGAGGCTCTAGCTTGGGGAAGTAATCTGGATTGGGGATTTAATAAGCACCCTCCATTAAGTGCGCTAGCAGTTAAAGTATTTTATCAAATTTTTGGATCTCAGGACTGGGCTTATTATTTTCTTAGTCAGTTATTTGTAATTACAGCTTTCTATTTTGTATTTAAATTATCTAAAGAAATACTTAATACGGAAAAATATGCCTTAATATCTGTTTTGTTATTAGAAGGAATTTATTTTTATAACTTTACCACTCCAGAGTTTAATGTGAATGTTTGCATGATGCCCTTCTGGGCTATGGCTTCTTACTATGCTTACAAATGCTTAAAAAACAATCTTACAAAAGATTATATTATCCTTGGAATTGTTACCTCGCTTGGTTTTTTATCAAAATATCTTTTTATATATTTATTAATTGGAATTAAGATTTTTTATATTTTTTATATCAAAAAAAAATAATTTTAAAATTAAATATTTTGTTCCCGGAATAGTATTTTTATTAATTTTGACCCCCCATTTAATTTGGTTAATGGAAAATAATTTTATCACAATTACTTACGGTTTAAAAAGAACGGGAGAAATCAAAAGTTATCTCGATCATATTATTCTACCCTTAACTTTTCTTATAAAACAAATTGGAATTTTAATTCCCTTTTTTATTTTGTTATTTATTTTAACAAAAAGTTTAAAAACTAATTTTTCTTTCAAGGATCAAAATCTTTTATATTTGTTGTGCATAACAATACTGCCAATTATTTTAATGTTTTTTACTTCTATGGTTTTGGGAGCAAAGATTAGAACTATGTGGATGACACCTTTCTACTTATTTACTGGAACTTTATNTATTTATCTTTTTCAAAATCAAATTGATATTGTTAGGCTTAAACATTTTAATTATGTTTTTATTTTTTTATTTTTATTCTCTCCTTTTTTATATGGCTATATTTCTATAACTCAAACAGATAAAAGAACAGATTACAAAGGTAAACAAATGGCTAGAACAATTGAAAGTAAATTAAAAAAAATCGGTTTTCCTAACACATTTCAAGTTATTGGTGATGAGTGGATTGCTGGTAACTTATGCTATCATTTAAAATCAAGACCAAAATGTAAATTAAACTCTTCAAATGAAATTATATTATACTCAAACAATAACCAGGGTAATTCAAGACCTTTTTTTCTTAAAAAACTTCAAGCTTACTCGCTAAAATGAAAAAATATATTATTATTATCCCAGTTTATAACGATTGGAAATCTGTTTTTAANTTAATTNATAATATNGANTTACAAATNNANAATGAANCNNTNGANNTNTTAATTNTNAANGATGCTTCNACNGANAANTTNGATNGTNNTNAAAAANANTNTTCNAAAATNAANTCTATAAAAATAATCAATCTTATAAAAAANGGNGGTCACCGAAAAGCAATTGCAACNGGACTTAAATACTGCCAAGAAAATTTNNAATATGATTANATCATTCCTATGGATGGTGATGGNGAAGATCGNCCAGANGANNTNAAAGAATTTTTTANCAAAGTTGAANAANCTCAACCTGAAGTTATTNCNGCTATNNGAATTAAAAGAAGNGAAGGTTTTCTGTTTAAATTTTTGTACTCTGTTCACAAAATTTTCACAAANCTTATNACTGGTAAGTTAATTAAGTTTGGTAACTACACATGTTTATCTAANAGTGCTGTTTCTAAAATTCTGTCTAGTGGATCCGTATGGTTAAGTTTTTCGGGAGCTCTGGCTAAAATTTTCNCATCTTATGAAACTATAGATTCTATTAGAGGCATAAGGTATTTTGGTCCTTCAAAAATGAGTATTTTAGCCCTTATTTTGCACTCTTTAAGGATTTCAACAGTTTTTAGAGAGACTATTTTTATTCGNGTTGTGATTGTAATCCTTATGTTTGGNNTNCTNGCTTATTATTATTCATACTATTTTTTAATACCATCTTTAGGTGGTTGGGTATTTTTGTTCCTTATCATTTGTTTGGCTTTGGATGATAATATTAAAAAGCTAAATAACTCTCATGATAATATNAAAAGCTTATCTGATATTTATAGTAGGTAAAAAATCATAACTTGAAGTATCAATTTTTGATGAGTGGCTTCTCTTCATCTTCCAGCTATTACAAAANCCAGTNTCAGCAACCGTAATCATACTTCTTCCAAATCTAAAATTTGTTTTATCGATTGCTTTCATTAAATTTTGAGATTTTTCTTTTGTTTCATGTAAAAATAATCCTTCATCATATTTTCCTTTTCTAGATAGTCCTGAAAAAATCACTCCAGCCTTTTGATAACGTGGACCTTGTAAAAAAATTTCTTTTAAAGATTGAATNCATATTTTAGTCAATGAAATACTATCATCGGTTGGNATAGGTANGTCAANTTTTTTAGANCTAGAAAAAAATTTTTCATTTTTATTAAAAGGACTNTTCCGTATAAAAACAATCACCGATTTTACAACTTGATTATCANCTCTAATTTTCTCNGCAGCATTTAAGCAGTGTGCAACTATAGATTCTTTTAATGTCTCATAATCTAAAACCTTTTTTCCAAATGACCTTGATACGCAACAATTTTTTCTTGGGCTAGAGNTAGATTCAAAATCTATNCAACTTATATCACGTAACTCCATAACTGTTTTTAAGCCAAGTACATTGGTATTCTTTTTAATCCATGTATTATTGGCGTTTTTTAAATCGTAAGCAGTTATAATATTATTATTTTTATATAACTTTGATATTTTTCTTCCTACNCCCCAAACATCTTCGATTGGAAATTTTTTTAAAAAGTTATTTACTTCCTCTTCATGATTTAAAATAAAACTTTTAGTTCCAATCTTTTCTTTTTTTGCAAGATGATTTGCAACTTTTGATAGTGTTTTTGTTTTTGCAACTCCAATACTAACGGGAATTCCCGTCCATTTTAATATTAGAGATCTTAATTCGCTAATAAAACTTTCTAGCTCTTCATTTTTTACTGAGGTTAAATCTAAAAATGCTTCATCAATTGAATATATTTCAATCTTTGGTGAAAATTTTTTTAATACATGCATTACTCTTCTAGATATATCTCCGTACAAAGCATAGTTTGAAGAATATACTTGAACGTTATACTCCCGAATAAGTTGTTTAACCTTAAAATAAGGTTCACCCATTCTGATTCCTATTTTTTTTGCTTCGGAAGATCTAGAGATAACACAGCCATCATTATTAGACAAAACAACGACTGGGAGATTATTAATTCGTGGGTTGAAAAGTCTTTCACAAGAAACATAAAATGAATTACAATCTACCAGAGCTATCTTTTTGTTNTTTTTATTTCTTAACTTTATGTATGACATAGGTGACTATTCCCCAGACTTGNGTTTCATTATCTTCTGTNATTTCAACAAAATTGTTTTGATTACCAAATTTGGAAATTAAAAAAAATTTATTACTTTTTCTAATAATTTTTTTAACCACAAGTTGTCCATGATGATTAAGAATGGCAATTGAGTTATGTTTAACCTGAAGGCTTTTATCAACTATCAATACATCGCCGTCATAAATCTGCTCTTCAATCATTGAAGAACCAGATACTCTTATTAAAAAAGTTGAAGCTTTGTTTGCAATTAACTCTTCATTAAGATTAATTTCATCCTCTAAGTAGTCTGTTGCTGGAGAAGGAAATCCAGCGCAAACTTTTTGGAGGATAATAGGTAATTTTTCATTAATTTTCATGTTGCTATTTTGTTCTTTTTTTGTAAATATTTCAACTAAATTATAGGTTGTATTATGAGTCCGAAATTGAATCNTANCAGAATCAAAACNTGAACATTGAATNAAATAGACTTANAAAGTGTGGATAAAATTTAAGANACTTTTCTCTTAAAATAATTCCCGAGAATAGTGGCGCCAGGTTCAATGCTAATAGAATTNTANGATATCTTTCCATGTACTTTTGCGGAAGGTCCAATAGCNACCCTATTNGCTGTGATGTCNCCTTTAACCTCACCTAAAACAAAAATCCAATCTGANTTNATATTTCCCGCAACTAAAGAATTGCTACCGACTTTTAAAAACTTGCATGTCAAATCNCCATTAACTGTTCCNTTAAAAAANAAAGTNCCATCATATTCAACGTCAGCATTNCANTTAAAGATATTTGCCTTNTTCGGAAAGATTACATTAACTTCTTTAGTATCTTTGGAATAAAATAAAGATTTGATAAAATTTATCACTATTTAACACCTAGCCTTTTCTGTATATCGCTTGACGATGTTGTAAACCTAAAAACATACTTTTCTTCTGGTCTTGCTCTTTTGAAACATTCTTGTGCACATAATGCTCCTTCATGAAATCCACTTAAAATCAATTTTAACTTTCCTGGATAGGTACATATATCACCAATGGCAAATATCCCATTCTCATTTGTTTGAAAACTTTTGGTTTCAACTTTTAACGATTTAGCCTCAAGATCGAGGCCCCAATTTGCNATCGGTCCCAACTCCATTTTTAAACCAAAAAAAGCTAANACACTATCAACNTTTAAGTCTCGTTGATCTCCATTNTCATGTTTAATTTTCACATTNTTAATACTCNTATCGCCTTCAAAGNCTGTTGGTTGNTAACATGTNANNATTTCNACTTTTCCTTTTTTTTCTAAATCCTTCGCGAGAGTAACCGTGTGATGAGCTGCTCTAAATTCTTCTCTTCTATGTATTAATATAATTTTTTTTGCAATTTTTGATAGNTCTACTGTCCAATCAAGGGCACTATCGCCGCCGCCAAAAATNCAAACTGTTTGATCTTTAAACTTATTTTTATCTTTTACCGCATAAAATAAATTTGTTTTTTCAAATCTATCAATATTTTTAATTGGAGGTTTTCTTGGTTCGAACGAACCAACACCAGCTGCAATAATAATATTAGGAGTTTCAAATTGCTTAGCATCATTTGTAGTTACTAACCAATTTTCATTTTTTTTTTCTAATTTATCAACTCTTTGATTAAAATGAAAATTTGTTTTAAATGGTTTTATTTGTTTTAATAAATTGTCAGTTAAACTTTCACCAGTACAATCTGGTACAGCGGGAATATCATAAATAGGTTTGTCAGGGTAAAGCTCNATGCACTGACCNCCGGCTNTGTCCAANTTGTCTATAACATGAGCATTTAATCCTAAAATTCCCAGTTCAAATACGGCAAATAANCCTACAGGACCNGCACCNATAATGACTGCATCAGTTTTTATCATTTACCCTTGTTTTTCTGGAAGGTTAACAATAATTCCATCATGNTTGTCGTCCAACATTAATTGGCAGCTNAATCTACTGTTNCCCTTTGTTTCAAAAGCAAAATCTAACATATCTTTTTCACTTTCATTTTGTTCAGATAATTTGTCTAACCACTCTTCTTTCACATAAACATGGCAGGTTGCACACGCGCACGCTCCGCCGCAATCCGCATCAATACCCGGTATACCATTTTGAACCGCTCCCTCCATAATTGAAAGGCCTTTTTCAACCTCAACCTCGTGCTCTTTACCGTTATATTCAATATATGTGACTTTTGGCATAAGAACCTTATATTCATTGAAGTATATAAAACAACAATAATGAAGTACAAAAATTGCCGCGTTACTTTTAATTTAAAAGAATTTGAACTTAGAAATATATTTAAAATTTCTAGAGGTTCAAAGGACAAAATAACAACTCTTGAGTTAAAGATTGCCAAAAATCAAAATGTGGGGAGAGGTGAATACGTTCCTTACAAAAGGTACAATGACAGTCTTCAAAAAATTATTAAATTTTTAAGAAAAAATAAAAATATTAGTAATTTAAAAACTGTGGAATCTTTAGCTTTGAGAAATGCCCTTTCTAACGCTTATTACGATTTAGAACTTAAAAGAAACAAAATAAATTATTCCAAAATTTTAAAATATAAAAAAAAATTTAATACAGCAATTACGATACCGATATATACAGAAAAAAAATTTATATCTGAATTAAAAAAATTTAGAAATATTAGGTATTTAAAAATAAAACTTAACGAGAATAAAGTTTTTAATTATCTAGATTTAGTAAAAAAACATTCCCCAAAAAGTAAAATTATAATTGATGCAAATGAAGGATGGTCGATAAAATTTCTGAAAGATAATGAAAGGATGTTAAAAAAATATAATATCCTCTTCATTGAGCAGCCAGTAAAATCTAGTAAAGATCATAATATAAAAACAAAATTACCATTATGTGCAGATGAAAGTTTTCACTTAAAAAATGATAAACAAAAAATAAAAAAAATTTATCAATGGGTGAATATTAAACCAGATAAATTTGGTTGTGAGTCAGATATTTTAAAATCAATTCAATACGCAAAAAAAAATAAATTGAAGATTTTTTTAGGTTGTATGGTGAGCTCCTCTTTGTCCATAATCCCCTCTCTCAAATATACAAAATATTGCAATGTTCTTGATTTAGATGGCCCTCTATTTTTAAAAAAAGATTATAAAAATGGTTTAAAATATAAAAATGGATATTTAATCTATAATAAGAAATTTAATTATGGATTTTGACATTTTTATATATGAATTGAGATATTTTTACTTTGATTTTAAAAAATTAATTTACTAAAATGATATGGGAGAATTTAATTGAGCAAATATCAAAAAACTTTTAATCATTCGTTATCAAATCCAGAAGAGTTTTGGTCTAAAGCTGCCGAAGATGTAAAATGGATCAAAAAATTTGATAAAGTAATCCATACTGATGGTCCGCCTTTTTATAAATGGTTTAAAGGTGGAAAAATAAATACTTGTTATAACGCACTTGATAGACATGTAGATGAAGGTAATGGTGATAGAGTTGCATTAATTTACGATAGTGCAATGACTAATACTAAAAAAAAATTTACTTACACTGAGTTAAGGGACAAAACAGCAGAACTAGCTGGTGCATTACAGAGATTTGGAATTAAAAAGGGTGACCGTATCATTATTTATATGCCAATGATTCCTGAGGCAATCATGGCAATGTTAGCATGCGGTAGAATTGGAGCTGTCCACTCAGTTGTATTTGGTGGATTTGCATCCAATGAATTAGCAAGTCGAATAGATGATTCAAAAGCAAGGATGATTTTATCTGCTTCATGTGGGCTAGAACCTGGTAGAACTGTCGAGTACAAACCTCTTTTGGATGAAGCGAAAAAAATAGCAAAACATAAAGTGGAAAAGACTGTAATTTTTCAAAGAGAACAGCATGAATATAAACTTGAAAAAGACGATGTGAATTGGAATGAATTTATTGAGGGAGCAACTAAAGCGGAATGTGTCGAATGTGACTCTAACGATCCAGCTTATATTTTGTATACCTCTGGAACTACCGGTGTTCCCAAGGGTATTTTAAGAGATATAGCCGGTCACGTGGTTGGATTAAAATGGACCATGAAAAATATATATGACATTGATCCAACAGATGTTTGGTGGTCTGCAAGTGATATAGGGTGGATTGTAGGACACTCTTACATTGTTTATGCTCCTTTATTTCATGGATGCACAACATTAATTTTTGAAGGAAAACCAGTTGGTACTCCAGATCCTGGATCTTTTTGGAGGGTAATTTCAGAGTACAATGTAAAGACTCTATTCACAGCGCCTACAGCTTTTAGAGCAATTAAAAAGGAGGATCCTGAGGGTAAATTTTTTAAAAAATATGATTTATCAAAATTTGAAGCTTTGTATTTAGCAGGAGAGCGTGCTGATCCTGACACTATTCATTGGGCAGAAGGTTTATTAAAAAAACCGGTAATTGATCATTGGTGGCAAACTGAAACTAGTTGGACGATTGCGGGTAATTATAAAGGACTTGGATTGTTTCCAACGAAATATGGATCTGCAGGTAAACCAGCGCCAGGTTATGATGTTAGAGTGTTAAAATCAGACGGTAAAGAGGCTAAACCAGGTGAGATGGGTGATATATGTGTAAAGTTGCCTTTACCACCCAGTACATTTCCAACACTTTGGAATGCAGATAAAAGATATAAAGAAAACTATATGAGTAACTATCCTGGTTATTATCAAACCTATGATGCAGGACATATTGATGAAGATGGCTATGTATGGATCATGTCTAGAACCGACGACATAATAAATACAGCAGGACACAGATTATCCACTGGCTCAATGGAAGAAGTTTTATCTGAACATAAAGATGTAGCTGAATGTGCGGTAATTGGAATTGCAGATAACTTAAAAGGACAAATTCCAATTGGATTAATAGTTTTAAAAACCGGTGTTAATAGAGAGCACGACGAAATAAGTAAAGAATGTATCAAAATGATAAGGGATAAGATTGGTCCAGTCGCTGCATTCAAAACGGCAATTGTTATTAAAAGACTCCCCAAAACTAGGTCAGGTAAAGTGTTGAGAGGGACTATGAGAAAAATAGCAGATAAAGAGGAATATAAAATGCCAGCAACTATTGATGATCCATCAATTTTAGATGAAATTAAGATTTCAATGAAAGAAACTGGAGTAATAAAATAATTTATCTATCTAAAAAAAATTATATTAACTTTCAATTTTTAATCAAAACAATAGATAAATAAATTAAATTACAAAGCAATGGTAGGAAGGTTAAATTCATTCCTATTACTCTAAACAACCCTTTTTTAATAAATAAACTTAGTGCATGAATTATTCTTCCAATTATAAAGGCAACACCAACATATAAAATATATTCGCAACTCCCATTTTTTTGATCCAGTATTAAAAGTGTTATAAGAAAAATAGGCGTATATTCTATAAAATTACCATGAGCTCTAACAGCTCTTTTAAGATTTTCACTATCTCCTTCACCTAACGCTAAACCATACTTTCGTCTATTTATAATAGTATTCACTGATAAAGCTAAAAAAATAAAAACAAGAACTAAGCTAATTATTATTATATTATCACACATTTAATCTATAAAATTTGTTTATCTTTTATTTAAGAATGCTAAAATTTTTCTTTTTTACTCAATGAATTTAATAAATAATAAAATGATTCTCTTTCCATGCAAATATTTTTATAAGTCATTAATTTAATAGTTAATTTTTATATAGAATCTTTTTCAACGCACATTGCAATACCCATGCCGCCACCAATACAAAGAGTTGCTAAGCCTTTTTTTAATTTTCTTTTGTGCATTTCATGTATTAACGAAACTAAAATTCTTGCTCCTGAAGCACCAATTGGATGACCTAAAGCAATTGCTCCTCCATTCACATTAACTTTATCTGGTGTAAAACCTAATTCTTTATTTACCGAAATTGCTTGAGCTGCAAATGCTTCGTTTGCTTCGACTAAATCAACTTGATCTTTTTCCCAGCCCGCTTTTTCTAAAGCTTTTTTTGATGCAGGAATTGGACCTGTTCCCATAATAGATGGTTCAACACCACATTGGGCCCATGACACAATTTTTGCTAAAGGTTCAATCTTTCTNTTTTTAGCCTCNTGANATGACATTAAAACNACAGCAGCNGCTCCATCGTTTATCCCTGANGCATTNCCCGCTGTAACNGTNCCGTCTTTTNNGAATGCGGATTTTAAACTTGAAAGTTTTTCTATNGTNGTGTCTGGTTTTGGATANTCATCTTTNTCAAAAATGATTTCTTTTTTTTTAATATTTANTTTTATAGGAACAATTTCATTCTTAAATTTTTTAGCTTCAATAGCATCACATGCTTTTTTTTGAGATGAAGAAGCAAAACTATCTTGTTCTTCACGAGTTATTTGATACTTTTTAGCAACATTCTCTGCAGTTATTCCCATGTGGTAATTATTATACACATCCCACAAACCATCTATTATCATTGAGTCAGCCAGTGTCCCAGGACCCATTTTTAATCCATTTCTTAAATTAATAAAATGTGGGGCATTGCTCATACTTTCCTGACCTCCAGCAATCAAAATATCTCCATCGCCACATTTGATAGAATTAAATGCTAAAGCTATAGATGCCAGTCCAGATCCACAAACTTGATTTATGGTTGTTGCAGTTTTATGTTTTGCAATACCAGCATGAATTGCCGCTTGCCTAGCTGGATTTTGTCCTGCTCCAGTAGTTAAAACCTGGCCCATATAAACCATATCAACATCATCTACTTGTAAATTAGAATGACTCATGCACTTTTTAATTACTTCTGCACCAAGTTCAGGCGCAGTTTTTGAAGCTAAAGAACCTCCAAATGTACCAATGGCTGTTCTAAAGGCGCTTGTAATAACAATTTGGTTTTGATCAGACATTCTATTTNTTCATTATTAACTATTATTTTAATTCTTTATTATTATTTAAGCCATTTACAAATCTCAAATANTAAAGATTAATTTTCTTGCCTGCATTGTATTTAGTAATTCCACAATTTAAATCATTGTATTAATAATTAGCAATCAAATATCGCGTAGCAAAAAAAAATGAGTTTAAAAATATTAGTATAATATAAACAGTTGATTTTATTGAATTTTTGTTAAGTGTACTGCAATATATCTTATTGCACAACAAAATAACCTATTGCTTTAAAAGTTTAACAATGATGAAATTAAGCAATGATAGAAATTAAAAAATACTCAAATAGAAGATTGTATAATACTGAAACTAGTTCGTATATCACCCAAGAGGATGTTGTAAGCTTAATTAAGCAGGGAAAACGATTCAAAATAAGAGATGTTGAAACTAAAAAAGAAATAACTTCAAGTATTTTAACTCAAATCGTCTTGGACAGGGAAACAATAGGAAATAATTTGATACCAGAAGAATTTCTGAAACAAATAATTCTTTTTTATGAAAATGATAGATCATCAGAAATGTTTGGTTTTTTAAATAATGTAATGAATTTTGCTGATGCCAATAAATTTTTCACAAGCGGCTTTGAAAATATAATGAAGTTTAATCCTTTTGATTTTCAAAATTATTTTAATAATAATGCCGCTAATAAAGAAAATGTTGATAAAAACGAGTCTCCTTTAGACCAAAAAGATAAGAAAATTAATGATCTAGCTGCTCAAATTGATGAGCTTAAATCGCAAATAAATAAAATTAACAATAAAGAAAAAGTTAATTAAAATTAAAAGGTTTTCCAGACCCTTTATCAATTAATTCCTGGTCCCATACAACTTTTTTTCCATTAATAATTGTTCCATAAGGACTCACATTAAGACTCATTTCATGAAAAGGAGTCCAGCCACATTTACTTTCAATCCATTGATTCTTAATAGTAAATTTTTNATTTAATTTATAAATTGTAAGATCTGCAAAATTATCAACTTTAATTTCACCTCTTTTTTTTACTCCAAATATCTTGCATGGATTAGTACAAAGAAGTTCTACTAATTTATTAATAGTTATTCTTCCTTTTAAATAATAATCAGTCATTATTAATCCTATTGTTTGTGTACCTGGCATGCCCGAGGGACTTTTTGGGTATGTCATTTTTTTTTGTTCTTTTGTATGAGGCGAGTGGTCTGAGCCAATAATGCTAATTAAATTATCATCTACTCCTGACCATATTCCATCTTGATGCTCTTGAGTTCTAATTGGTGGATTTATTTGAGCGAGAGTATCTATTCGGTCATAAATATCTGGTGCACATAAAGTCAAATGCTGCGGAGTTGTTTCCAATGTAACAAATTCTGATTTCTTGCCTCTTACATAATCTACTTCNTCTTTAGTGGTAATATGTAAAATATGAATATTTTTCTTATACTTATTTGCAAAATCAATAAGTTTTTTTGTAGATGACAANGCACACTCAACGCTTCTCCATTTGTAATGCGATTTTACATTGCCTTGTTCAATATTACTTTTTCTTNAAACAAGCATATCTTCATCCTCGGAGTGAATAGATACAATTCTTGGAGAATTCTTTATTACCTGCTCAATATAAAAATCATCTTTAACTAAAAGATCTCCGGTTGAAGAACCAACAAACATTTTAACACCACAGCATCCATTAAGATTTTTTAAAACATCTAATTTATTAGAATTCTCGTTTGTTGCTCCAAAATAAAAAGCATAATTACAATGCATTATATTCTCTGCTCTTGATAGTTTATCTTTTAGTGCTTCTAGATTNTCTGTTATCGGTGATGTATTTGGCATTTCAAAAATACCTGTAATGCCGCCAAAGACTGCTGCCCGACTTCCACTTTCTAAAGTTTCTTTTTCTGGATGACCAGGCTCTCTAAAGTGAACGTGTGTATCTATAAATCCTGGAAATATCGTTAGACCACTACAATCTTTTATTTCCTTAGCGTTATCAACTATATCTTTATCTACTTTTTTTATTNGATCATTTTCAATTAAAATATCCAATTTTTGGAGTTTAGCGTTATAGTAAACTTGACCATTTTTTAATAATAATGACATAAAAGAGTTATGAGATCTAATTATACAACTACACTAANAAACAAAAGAGTAATTTCAGTAACTGGGGATGATTCTGAGACATTTTTGAATAATATTATCACTAATGATATAAAAAAAATTAATACTGAAAAAGCAATTTATTCGTGCTTGTTATCTCCCCANGGCAAAGTCATAAGCCATTTTTTTGTCATTAAAGTTAAAAATCAATTTCTGTTTATAATTGATAGTTTTTTATTAAATGAATTAATTGAAAAACTAAACTTTTATAAATTACGATCCAAAATAGATATTACAGAAGATAATAGATACGATATCTTTTTTACATTAGATGACAATCTCAAGCTAAATTCTATTTTTGAATTTAATGACCCAAGAAATAAAAAATTGGGAAAATATATGATCTTAAATAAAAATACCGATACAGCTATTAATCTTGAAAATGANAAGTTTTATAGTCAAATCATAGATGCAAATGGTATGATTGATAATATTTTTAATCAAATCAAAGGTCAGTATTTTTCCCTTGAATTAAATTTAAAAGAATTAAAAGCTATTGATTTCTCCAAAGGTTGCTACGTAGGTCAAGAGAATACATCAAGAATGAATTTAAAAAATAAAATATCTAAACGAATATTTCGAATTAACAGTACTAAAGGAATTGAATTAAATGATGATTTATTATTTGAGAATGAGATTATTGGAAAAGTTATAAGTTTAAATCCAGACTTTGCAATTATAAAAATGTTAAAATTTGAAAGCTTTATAAATAAACATATCAAATCTAAATCTAACGATCAGATTAATATTTATAAACCGAGCTGGATAGAATTATTATAGATTTTTAAAATCTTCAACACTTGATAGTGCTTTTCCTGAATAAGATCCTTCAGAGAATGATCTTTCATTGTCCCAAATATTTTTTGGCATAGGCAAACCTTCAAATATTGTTTCATCTAAAGTTTGTTTGGGATCAATACTTAATTTTTCTTTTAAAAGTAAATTTATCTGTCTAACATGTTGACCTGAATGCCAACCAGTTCTCTCTAGAACTTCATGTAAATTAACCTCACCGTAGTAAACATTTCCTGGTTGATCAAAATTAACTTTATCTCCATCTCTCTTCCACCATTTATCAAATCTTTCGTAAACTTTATTTCCATAGTCCATTAAATCTGATTTAGTTTTCATATCTTTCGGTAAAATTGATAATAATGCTTCATATGTATAT
Source organism: Pelagibacteraceae bacterium (assembly GCA_002684895.1). GTDB lineage: Bacteria > Pseudomonadota > Alphaproteobacteria > Pelagibacterales > Pelagibacteraceae > HIMB114. The sequence continues at coordinate 430 of NYVZ01000021.1, read as the reverse complement.
GGCTTATTATGCTCAACTCTGTCTAAAAAAACATCAGGAATATTAAAAACATGGTAAACTAATTGTCTGTATGATCTTGGTCTACCAGGTAATAAAGTATCAAGTTTATCCTCTGGAATTTGTTCTAAAAACTCTCTTGCAAAAAAGTTTATTGATTTAACTTTATCAACCATGATTTTTGGATCCAGCATTTTATGAGAAGAGTAATTAAACCCAGCAACTTTTGCTACGTCTCTAAAAACTGCACCATTAGCCCATTGGTCACCCTTGGCCACTACTGGTACAAGTTTAACACCAAATCTTTGTAAATCTTCAAAACCTGATTTGTCTTCTAAAACATTTACTGACTTAAATTCCACACCATTATCTTTTAAAAACTCTTTTGTCTTTAAACAGCTTGAACATCCGGGCTGCCAATAAACTTTAACAA